>JAGBFR010000032.1 GCA_017936375.1 Clostridia bacterium | reverse complement strand
GTCATCATGCGCAGCTTCTTCTACGGCATCCCGGACAGCCTGCGCGAGGCGGCCGAGATCGACGGCGCGGGCCCGATCCGCACGCTGATCCAGATCTACCTGCCGCTGTCCACCTCCGTCATGGCGACGCTGGCGCTGTTCTACGCCGTCGGCCGCTGGAACGGCTTCTCCGATGCGCTCCTGTACATCAAGAACAGGCAGGATCTCTATCCGATCCAGCTGCTGCTCTACAACATCCTGCAGAATACGAACTCCATCGAGATCGGCACGCAGGAGGGCTTCTTCGATCCCGGCGTGGGCGAGACGCTCAAGATGGCGACGGTCATGTTTGCGACCGTGCCGATCCTGATCGTCTACCCGTGGCTGCAGCGCTACTTCGTCACCGGCGTGACCATCGGCGCTGTGAAGGGCTAAGCGGACAATATCCGCGCCCGATTCCGCCGCATGTCTGCTGCGTGTGAATTCTGGCGCACGCGGGCAGGCAACGGCAGAAAAAAGCCTTCCCCTGGGAGGGGAAGGTGGATCGCCGCAGGCGAGACGGATGAGGTTCCCGCCCGCAGGCGATAACCCTTTCGGTATAATGACAGCGTGAGTTTGTCATTACATAATTTCAATAAGGAGGAACCCCAAATGAAACGCATCCTGGCTATCCTGATGGCTGCTGCCATGCTGCTCAGCCTGTGCATCCTTTCCGCCGCGGCTGAAGAGCTTGTGGACGGCAAGTTTGCCGAGACCCGCAAGATCACCGTCGAGATCTTCGACCGCTCCAACGACGGCGGCACCGATCCGACCAACAACAAGTTCACCGACTTCATCAAGAAGGGCATGCTCGAGAAGCACAACGTCGAGGTCGAGTTCGTTCGCGTTCCGCGC
The DNA here is from genome assembly GCA_017936375.1 of Clostridia bacterium. Classification (GTDB taxonomy): domain Bacteria; phylum Bacillota; class Clostridia; order Christensenellales; family Aristaeellaceae; genus Ventricola. The sequence continues at coordinate 19,433 of JAGBFR010000032.1, read as the reverse complement.
TGGACTGAGGTTGACGATATGAACAACCTGCTGGCCGCCGGCGACGCCCCCGACGTCTGCGTGACCTACTCCTACCCGACCATCCAGACCTACGCCAACATGGGCGGCGTGCTGGATATGAACCCCTACCTCACCGAGTACAAGGATCAGCTCCCGAACCTGTACGCGCTGCTGGGCGACTACAACATCTTCTACAACAAGGATCCGGAGACCGGTTCCGTTTGGGCGATCGAGGCTCTGCTCGCTGAGCGCGCCCGCATCAACACCTTCATCCGCAAGGACTGGCTGGACAAGCTGGGCCTCGCCGTCCCGACCACCATCGAAGAGTTCGAGGCGTGCCTCGTCGCCTTCCGCGACAACGCCGAGACCCTGCTGGGTGCCGACGCTGCGAAGATGACCCCCTACACCACCAGCTATGACATCGGCTGGCGCAACGATCACCTGCTGTGCTCCTTCGTGCCGGACGCTGCGACCGACGAAGAGCTCTACATCAATGGCTTTGACGACCGCCACCTGCTCTACCCGGGCTACAAGGAGGGCGTCCGTGTCCTGAATAAGTGGTACAACATGGGCCTCATCTGGAAGGATTTCGCCCTGTACGGCTCCGGCGACACCACCGAGGACAACAACCTGAAGGCCGGCTTCGTCGGTGCCTTCACCCACAACTGGGACTATCCTTTCCGCAATGGCGAGGACTCCATCCATGCCAACCTGAAGCGTAACGTCGGCGAAGACGCTGCCTTCATCGCTGTTGAGTGCTTCAAGAACGACGCCGGCGCGTACCGCAAGTTCCTCGCCGACTCCGTCGACCGCAAGGTCTTCTTCCCGGCGACCAACGACGAACCGCTCGCTTCCATGCTGTATGTTGACTTCATCTCTTCTCCGGAAGTCGTGAAGTACCTGCAGATCGGCGACGAGGGCGTCAACCACACCGTCACCGAGAATGGCGCCATCGCGACCATGGCCGCTGTCGCCCCGGACATCCAGAACTCCGGCATGAACATTGACTACACCATCACCATCAACGGCCTGAATCTGTTTGACACCGAGCTGACCAACAAGTCCAAGGCTCTGAACTACGCGGGCGTCGAGTCCGAGTACGTCGAGCTGGCGCTGGCCTGCTCCACCCATGACGGCCGCACCGTCGCTCACTACAACGTTGGCGCCATCGCCGCGGAAGAGGGCGTGGGCACTTCCCTGACCGAGAAGCGCGACACCTTCCTGTGCCAGGCTGTCGTCGCCTCCGAGGCTGACTTCGACGCGATCTACGACGCCGGCATGGCGGACTACCTCGCTTCCGGCGGCCAGGACATCATCGACGAGCGCGCCGAGAAGCTCGCTGCGCTGGCGAAGTAATCCTGCGGTTCCCCGAAAAGGAATCAAACCCACACAAGGGGAAGCGCTCCGGCGCTTCCCCTTTCTTTATCAGATGGAGGATGCTATGCACGCATTGTTCAATGACGGCTGGCGCTTTGCCAAAACGGCCCCCGGCGCGCAGCCCGCTGCGGGCGATTTTGCGCCCGTCGATCTGCCGCACGACTGGCTGATTGCCGACGCGGACAATCTCTATGAAAACAGCGACGGCTGGTATGCGCGCACGCTGCATATCGCGGATGCGCATGACGGCCTGCGCCGTTCGCTGCGCTTTGACGGCGTGTATATGAACTGCGACGTGCTGGTCAATGGCGCTGTCGTCTGCAGCCATCCCTACGGCTATACCGCCTTTGACGCGGAAATGACGGACGCACTGCGCGACGGCGACAATGAGATCGTCGTCCATGTGCGCCATATGTCCCCCAATTCCCGCTGGTACTCCGGCGCGGGCATCTTCCGCGACGTGACATACTGCGAGCGCCCGGCCTGCCATATCGCGCCGGACGGCGTCTATGTGCACACCGAGCCCGACGGGGCCGGCTGGCTGGTGCATGTGGAGACGGAGATCGTGGGTGAGTCGGCGGAGACGCCCGTCCATCGCCTCTATGACGCGGACGGCGCATGCGTCGCCGAGGGGGAGCGCCTCCTGCGCGTGGAAAAGCCGCGCCTTTGGAGCTGCGGGGATCCGTATCTCTATACGCTGGAGAGCAGCTTTGCCGGCGAGGTGATCCGCCAGCGGATCGGCCTGCGCACGACGCGCTTTGACGTGGATGAGGGCTTCTTCCTCAATGATGAGCATGTCAAGCTGCACGGCGTCTGCCTGCATCACGACCTGGGCGCGCTGGGCGCCGCCTTCCATGAGAAGGCTGCGCGCAGGCAGCTTGCCGTCATGCAGGAGATGGGCGTCAACGCCCTGCGCACCTCGCATAACCCGCCTGCCCGTCAGGTGATGGACCTGTGCGACGAGATGGGCATCCTCGTGGTGGACGAGGCGTTTGACATGTGGGAGCGGCCCAAGACGACGTACGACTACGCCCGCTTCTTCCCGGAGCATGAGGCGGAGGATATCCGCAGCTGGGTGCGCCGCGACAGGAATCACCCGAGCCTGATCATGTGGTCGATCGGCAATGAGATCTTCGACACGCATGTCAGCGAGCGCGGTCAGGAAATCACCCGCCTGCTGGCGCAGCAGGTGCGGGAGCTGGACCCGTACGGCAACGGCGCGGTGACCATGGGCAACAACTATCTCCCGTGGGAGAACGCGCAGAAATGCGTGGACATCATCAAGAGCGCGGGCTACAACTACGCGGAGAAGCTCTACGCCCAGCACCATGCGGAGCACCCGGACTGGATGATCTACGGCGCGGAGACCTCGTCGCTGGTGCATAGCCGCGGCGTATATCACTTCCCCGTGGAGACGCCGATTCTCTCCGACGCGGACCTGCAGTGCTCCGCGCTGGGGAACAGCGTGACCAGCTGGGGCACGAAGGACGTGCGCCTGATGATCGTGGAGGACCTCAAAACGCCGTTCTCGATGGGCCAGTTCATCTGGTCGGGCATCGACTACATCGGCGAGCCGACGCCCTATCACACCCGCTCGAGCTACTTCGGCTATGTGGACACGGCGGGCTTCCCGAAGGATCTGTTCTACTATGTGCGCGCCGCGTGGCAGGACGAGCCCGTGCTGCATATCGGCGTGCACTGGGACTGGAATGCGGGCCAGCTGATCGACGTCAATGTGATGACCAATGCCTGCGAGGCGGAACTGTGGCTCAATGGCCGCTCCCTCGGCAGGAAGCGCGTCAGCTTTGACGACGTGGAGGCCTCGATGCCGCGCTGGCGCGTGCCGTTTGAGCCGGGCGAATTGACCGCGCGCGGCTACGACGCGCAGGGGAACTGCATCGGCGAAGTGACCCGCCGCACCCCGGGCGACAGCCGCCGCCTCGTGCTGCGCGCGGAGGATGCGCAGCTTGCGGGCGACGGGCAGGACATGACCTTCATCGAGATCACGGCGGCGGACGCGCAGGGCAATCCCGTCGACACCGCCTGCGACCGTGTGACGGTGCGCGTCAGCGGCTGCGGCGTGCTGATGGGCCTTGACAACGGCGACTCCACCGACCGCGACGGCTATAAGACCGATACCCGCCGCCTCTTCAGCGGCAAGCTGCTGGCGATGGTCGGCGCGCTGGCGGGCGGGGGAGAGATCCTTGTGGAGGCTTCCGCGCCGGGCCTTGAGACGGCGCAGCTGCGCATCCCCGTGGCGGCCGGCGTGCAGAAGGCGGGCACCTCCCGCAGCGCAGCGCCGCTGCCGCAGGGCGAGCAGGCGCCGGTGCATGCGCGCCGCATCGAATTGACTGCGCTGGGCAGCACGCAGCTGGGCCCGCAGCAGCGCGAGGTGCGCGTGGCCTACAGGCTCCTGCCGGAAAGCGCCATGGCGCAGGAGATCACCTGGCAGATCACCAACGCGTGGGGCATCGACGTCTCCTGCGCGGAGCTGATCCCGGGCGAGGGCTGCGTGACCGTGCGCGCGCTGGGCGACGGCGAGGTCTACCTGCGTGCGCTGGCGAATAACGGCTATGACCATGCGCGCGTGCTCTCCCAGCTGGAGATCACCATCTCCGGCCTTGGCCGCGCGAATCTGGATCCCTACGGCTTCATCACCGGCGGCCTGTACGACTTGAGCATCGGCGACGTCGGCCCGGGCAATGACAAGGGCATCGCCTTTGCCCGCGACGGACAGAGCTACGCCGGCTACAGCCGCGTGGACTTTGGCCCGGATGGCTCGGACGAATTGACGCTGCCGATCTTCGCGCTCAACGACGATCTCTACCATGTGGAGATGTACGTCGGCGATCCGCGCGAGGGTGCGCCGCTCTTTGCAAAACTGCCCTATCAGAAGCCGAGCATCTGGAATGTCTATCAGGAGGAGACCTACAAGCTGCCCGCGCGCATCAGCGGCCTGCAGACGATCTTCTTCGGCTCGGACAGGAAGTTCCACTTCCGCGGCTTCTCGTTTACGAGGCAGTCCCGCGCGTTTATGGAGCTGACCGCCTCGCAGGCGGACGCCGTATACGGCGACAGCTTTACCCGCTGCGGCACGGCGATCACGGGCATCGGCAACAACGTGTCGCTGGTCTTTGAGCGCATGGACTTTGGCGCGTGCACCGAGGCATTCCTTGAGATCGAGGGCGCGACGCTGCTTGCGCGCAATCCCATCACCGTCCGCATCCGGAATGGGGACGGCGCGGAGACGACGGAGATCGCCGATTTCACGGGCAAGGGCGGCGCGCGCCAGCGCTTTGCCCTGAAGACGCCGGGCGGAAACTGCACGGTGACGTTTGTGTTCCTGCCGGGCTCGCAGTTCGACTTTGCGGGGTTCGGGTTTGACAAAGAATAAAGAATAAAAAAACGGAGCAGCTGCTTGCGCGGCTGCTCCTGCTTTTTTGTATGAACATTTCATCCGCAATATATGCTGTCTTGCGCCCGGGGGCTCCCTCAGTCTGCCCTTCGGGCATCCAGCTCCCTCCCGGAGGGAGCCTGCTCCTCTGAATCCCTTTGTGCATCAGCTGTATTGATCTGCAATGCGCTGCCATGTCAAGCCTCCCTCCGGGAGGGAGGTGGCATCGCCTTTGGCGATGACGGAAGGAGCCTGCGGGCGGATAACAGGTTGATCTATACACATCTGCACATGTACTGACAAGGTGTTTATCTCTCGATCGTCTCGCCCGGGCCGATATCAAAGACGCCCTGATTGTCCTGCGCCCAGATGCGCATGGCGGTCGGGTTGTGCAGCTTCCTGCCGTCGGCGGAGGCGCGCAGGCTGCGGTAGGCGTTGACATAGTCGACGATCTCGATGTTCGTCGCATACCAGATGTCGTCGCGCCCGCCCATCTTCTCGCAGAAATCGCGGATGACCTGCCAGTTGTCGTCGCTCTCAAACTCGTAGGAATGGCCCCAGAGGTAGAAGAGCTTGCTGGAGAAGCGCGCCTCGTCCGCGAGGAAGCGATCGCACAGGGCGAAGAGCTGCGGGTCGGCGTGATGGCAGGTGGGGTGGAGCATGAGCCAGTTCTCCGGGAAGTCGAAGGCGTGCGTGGAATGGACGGTGCGGCTGTAGGCGATGCCGCAGTCGGAAAGCGCCTGCACGACGGCGCTGTTGTACGCGCCGAAGGGGTAGGCCATGCCGCGGATGACGCCGCCGAATTCGCGCTCGAGGTTTTCCCTGTCGCGCATGACCTCGCCCACGACCATGGAGGTGGGCAGCTCGGGCAGGTTGGCGTGCGTGAGGCAATGGACGGCGACCTCGTGGCGGGAGGTGTCGTAGAGCGCCTTCGCGCGGGCGAAGGTCATCGGGCGATGGATGCGGCCGGGCTCATAGACCCGCCCCTCCGGGCAGTACAGGCCGGAGGAGATGTTGAATGTGCCGCGGACGCCGTGCGCATCGAGGATGGGGATGAGCTGCTCGTCCTGCTCGACGCCGTCGTCGTAGCTGAGGGTCAGCGCCTTCTTGAGGCCGCCGGGGAAGCGCATAATCATGACGAGATTCCTTCTTTCTGTCTGTGGTCAGCATTATTTGCAGGGCGCGCCGCCCTTGGATACGAGGAAACAGCCGCAGCTCTCGTGCGACGCCTCGCCGCAGGCGAGGCTCATCAGCATGAACTGAAGCGCCGGAGTGCCCTCCTGCACGCCGCAGCCGCGCAGCGTCTTCTGCACGGCGGGGAGATAGGGCGCAGCCTTCTGCCCGTGATGCTGCAGGTAATGGATATGCAGAAGATGGCTGCTGCCGCCCTCCACGCGGATGACCGCGTCATTGACGGGCAGGCCGAGGGCGCGGACGTCGCTCTCGCGCGCGGCGAGCCCCCACATGCCCTGCCGGACGGCGTCGTCGGCGAGGACGTCCTCAAACAGGCGGCAGGATTTGACGATGGGCATCGCCGCGACCCAGTGCTCGAGCAGCTGCGCGATCCGCTCGTCCTGAATGAATTGGTTGTCCCGGCTCTGCGGGAGGAAATACACAGCCTCTGCCTCTGCCGCCTCGAGGCGGAATTCATGCCCGCTCATCATCTCCATCCATTCGGAGATGCGCCTGTGCTCTGCGATGACGCGCTGGCGGAAGAGAAGCTCCGCCTCCATCTTGTCAATCTGCGCGTCGAGCCGTTCCTTTACGCCCTCGTAGGGCAGGTCGTTGAGCAGGGTCTGCATCTCATTCAGGGAGAAGCCGTAATTGCGCAGGCGCATACAGTCCAGCAGCCGCGTGGACTGGAAGAACCGATAGTAGCGGTAGCCGTTCTCGGCGGTCTTTGGCTCGATCAGCCCGCAGCGCTCGTAGTGCTTGAGCAGATCCGGGCTCACGCCCATGAAGCGGGAATAATCGCCGATGCGGTACATGTCGCCGTCGCTCTTTGCCATGGCCAAAACCTCCTGAGGATAGGGGAATATGACAATATTATATCACGCTTTTGATCCGTGCGCAATTTGGGCAAAGGATATTGACCTGTGTGTAACACACAGCCTTATAATCAGAATAAGCATGACAATCGGATAACGATTGTCGGACAAAAGTATCAAGGAGGAAACTGACTTATGAAGGATCTTTCCCGCCGCTCCTTTTTGAAGGGCGCGCTGGCTGGCACCGCCGGCGTTGCGCTCACCGGCATCGCCGGCATGGGCATCGCTGAGGCCGCCGCCATCTATACCCCGGGCACCTACTCCGCGACCGCGCAGGGCATCGGCACCGTTCTGGTGACCATGACCTTCAGCGAGACTGCGATCACCGACGTCGTGCTCGACGTCTCCGGCGAGACCGCCGGCTACGGCCGTGACGCCGCCGAGGCGCTCAAGGCTGCGCTGATGAACGCGCAGAGCGCGGAGATCGACGCCGTCTCCGGCTCCACCCTGACCTCCAAGGCCGTGATGGAAGCCGCCGACAAGTGTATCAAGCAGGCCAAGGGCGAGATCCCGGTCGAGGTCATCGAGACCAAGGCTGAGGAGAATGCGCCGGCCGACTGGCTGGGCGCCGAGCCGCAGATCGCCGAGGAAGAGATTGCGGAGACCTGGAATACCGACTTCCTGATTGTCGGCGCCGGCAACGGCGGCATGGCGGCTGCGGCCTATGCGGCCAAGCAGGGCTATGACTTCCGCGTCATCGAAAAGGGCACCACCATGGCGCGCGTGCGCGGCTGGTACGGCGCTATCGACTCCAAGGACGCCGCCGCTGTGGGCGAACCGCCGGTTGACCGCGCCGCCCTGCGCCGCGAGCTCAAGCGCTATGCCTCCGGCAAGGCGAACATGGCTGCCTTCAACACCTGGATCAATGAGTCCGCTGCGATGCACGACTTCGTTTCTGAGTGCTATGCGAAGTATGTTCCGGACGCAAAGGTGACCGTCACCACCGGCGAAGAGGCTGTCTGGCCGCACGCCGAGGAATCCGGCTTCTTCTTCCCGGTCTGCGAGCACACCTGGGGCTTCGGCGCGGATCGTCAGAAGATGTTCGAGCAGATGGTCAACGAAGCGGGCCATCCGATCGACTTCAACACCGCTCTCGTCAAGCTCGAGAAGAACGCTGAGGGTCGTGTGACCGGCGTCATCGCCAAGAACACCGAGTCCGGCGCGTACATCCGCATCAACGCCGCCAAGGGCGTGCTGCTGGCTGCCGGCGGCTACAGCTCCAACGTCAAGATGATGGAGCAGCTCAACCCGCTGGCCGTCGCCGTCACCACCTCCAACGTCGGCTGGCCGACCAACACCGGCGACGGCATCAAGGCCGCTGTCTGGGCCGGCGCTGCGCTGCAGGCCGAGGCCGCTCCGATGCTCTTTGACCGCGGCATCGTCCCGGCCGGCGTGGACGCGGGCTATGTGACCACCTCCACCGGCGACAAGGTCTTCCCGTCCGAGGACGGCCAGTTCGGTCTGGGCTCCCAGCCGTTCCTGAAGGTCAACCGCAACGGCCAGCGCTTCACCGACGAGTCCGGCACGTATGACCATATGTGCTTCGCGGCGTACAACCAGCCCGGCCATGTCTACGCCTCCATCTTCGATGCGAACATGCCTGAGGACGTCGTCCGCTTCCACACCCTCGGCTGCTCCGCCGGCACCCGCAAGAACCCGCAGGGCACGCTCGACAGCTTCATGAAGAAGGTCGACGAGGGCAAGGCCTACGTCGCCGACACCCTCGAGGAGCTGGCCGACAAGATGGGCTTCGCCGGCGAGGCGAAGGAGAACTTCCTGGCCACCTGCGCCCGTTACAACGAGCTCTACGACATGCAGGAGGACGTTGACTTCGGCAAGCAGGCCTACCGCCTGAGCGCGCTGCGCAAGGCGCCGTTCTACGGCTTCTTCATGGGCGCGTGCATCCTGTGCACCGAGCAGGGCATCCTCGTCAATGAGAAGGCGCAGGCGCTGGATACCGCGGGCAAGCCGATGGACGGCCTGTACGTCACCGGCGATATGTCCGGCGGCTTCTTCGTGGACAACTATCCGTGCCTCATGCCGGGCATCGCCATGGGCCGTACGATGACCTTCGCGCTCAAGGCCGTCAAGGTCGCGATGGGCGAGGAGTAATCCATTCTTACATCGACATATCTCTGACTGACATAGCGAAATCCCCCGCAGGCAGCTGCGGGGGATTTCCATATGCCCAAAGCGCGTGAAAGAAAACGGCTCCCCTTGCGGGGAGCCGTCTATGATCTCGGGAGATTACGCCCACGGATTCTCGGTCGCGTAGGGCAGGGACTTGGGCTGGTTGTAGGCGATGTCCTTTACGCCGAAGTACTTGAAGACCTCGAAGAGGGCCTTGCCGCAGTGCGCGAAGGCAACCGCGCCGTGGTGCGGATAGCGCTTCTGCACGAGCACATGGCGATAGAAGCGGCCCATCTCCGGGATGGCGAAGATGCCGATGCCGCCGAAGGAGCGGGTCGGGACGTCCAGAACCTCGCCCTGGGCGATGTACGCGCGGAGGGTGCCCTCGCTGTCGCACTGGAGGCGATAGAAGGTGATGTCGCTGGCCGCGATGTCGCCCTCGAGGGTGCCGCGGGTGAAGTCCGGCTCGGAGCCGGCCGGCTCGAGCAGACGATGCTGGATCAGCTGATACTTGACGGCGCAGCTGTCGCACATCTTGCAGCTCGGGGTGTTGCCGCAGTGGAAGCCCATGAAGGTGTCGGTCAGGGTGTAGTCGTACTTGCCCTTGATATCCTCGTCGTAGATGTACTGCGGGACGGAGTTGTTGATGTCCAGCAGGGTGACGGCGTCGGAGGTCACGCACGCGCCGATGTACTCGGACACAGCGCCGTAGATGTCAACCTCGCAGGCGACCGGGATGCCCTTGGCAGCCAGGCGGGAGTTGACGTAGCACGGCTCAAAGCCGAACTGGGACGGGAAGGCCGGCCAGCACTTGTCGGCGAAGACGACGTACTCGCGCGCGCCCTTGTGCGCCTCAGCCCAGTCAAGCAGGGTCAGCTCGAACTGCGCCATACGCTCGCACAGGTCCGGATAGTAGCGGCCCTCGCCCATCTCGGCGGCCATCTCGGCGACGACGTCCTTGATGCGCGGATCGCCGGCATGCTCCTTGTAGGAGACCAGCAGGTCCAGCTCGGAGTTCTCCTCGATCTCGATGCCCAGCTCATAGAGGCCCTTGATCGGGGCGTTGCAGGCGAAGAAGTCCTGCGGACGCGGGCCGAAGGTGATGACCTTCAGGCTCTTGATGCCCAGGATCGCGCGGGCGATCGGCTGGAATTCCTTGATCATCTTGACGATGTCCTCAGCGGTGCCGACCGGATACTCCGGGATGTACGCCTTCAGGTGGCGCATGCCCAGGTTGTAGGAGCAGTTGAGCATGCCGCAGTAGGCGTCGCCGCGGCCGTTGATCATGTCGCCATCGCCCTCAGCGGCGGCAACGTACATGCACGGGCCATCGAACTTCTGGGCGATCAGGGTCTCCGGGGTCTCCGGGCCGAAGTTGCCCAGGAACACGGTCAGCGCGTTGCAGCCGGCAGCCTTAACGTCGGCGACAGCGGCGAGCGCGTCCTTCTCGTTCTCGACGGTGACCTTGCACTCATACAGACCCTCGCCGTAGGCGGCGACGATCGCGGCGCGGCGCGCTTCAGACAGCGCGATGGGGAAGCAGTCGCGGGAGACGGCGATAATGCCCATCTTCACCTCAGGAATGTTCATCATGGTGGTTTTCTCTCCTTTGCTTTATGGTTGAATTCGCTTCAAAATCCGGATGCCCCGGATGGGATGACAGGAATCGGACAGCCGTGGGATCAGATCAGATCCTTGATGTCGATGTTGACGCCCTTGAGGCCGATGACCGCGCCGGCCTTCGCCTCGGAGGTGTCCTCATGCGCGATGAGCCACTTGTTGCGGGCCCAGAGCTGGCGGTCCATCACATTCGCGCCGCCCTCGGGGCGGTAGTCGGTGTTGGTGCCCAGCGGCAGGGCGACGAGCACGCGGAAGCCCTTCGCCGGATCGGTGTGGCAGGGGGCGTAGTGCAGCGTCGTCGCATAGCACTCGACCATCACGCCGGCCGGGCAGCGGAAGGCCTTGACCTTCGCGGTATCCAGCACGCCGTCGATGATCTCCTCCTGCTTGGCGATGAGGAGGATGAAGTCCTCGGTGCCGAGGTTGAACTCACTGTCGCGATGGTACTCGAGACAGTTGAGCAGGGTGTTGTGGCCGTTGCAGTAGCCCAGCTGGAAGGGCATGCCGCCGTAGAGCGCCTCGCCGACGGCCTCGGCGTCCTTCGCCGCATGCAGGCAGTCGACCTTCGGCTCATAGACGACGCCATCGGGGCAGGGGCAGCCCTTCAGCGCCTCGAGGATGCCCTCGACCGGGTAGCCCTCGACAACACGGCCGTACGGCGCGAATTCCGCGTCGTACACAGAGTAGATTTTCATGCGTATCTCCTCCTGTTCTTGTCCTTGTATCGGGAGAGCGGCGCAGCGCGCGTCCGCTCAGTTCAGCTTGGAGAGGTTCGCGTAGGCGTCCTTGAGCGCCGGATAGAGGGAGGTATAGAGCGCGTAGAACGGCTCGTAGGCCTCGTGATTCTCCTCGATCGGGGCCATCGGCGCGTTGAGCCTGATCATCTTCTCGCACGCGGTCGGGATGTCCTCATAGAGGCCCGCGGCCACGCCGGCGAGGATGGCGACGCCCAGCGCCGGGCCTTCCTGGCTGACGACGGTGCGCACCGGCATATCGAAGATGTCGGCCATCATCTGGCGCCAGAACGGGCTCTTCGCGCCGCCGCCGCAGGCCAGCATCTCATTGGGCACGACGTGCATGCCGGAGAGGACGTCCAGATTCTGCCTCTGGCTGTACATGACGCCCTCCATGACCGCGCGCAGCATGTCGCGGCGGGTATGCATGGCGGAGAGGCCGATGAACGCGCCGCGCGCATTGGAATCCAGCAGCGGGCTGCGCTCGCCCATCAGATAGGGCAGGAAGATCAGGCGGTTCGCACCGATGGGGCTCTTGTCCGCCTGCTGATTCATCAGGATGTACGGATCGGTATCCATCTCCTTCGCTGCTTCAATCTCGGCCTGGCAGAAGGTGTCGCGATACCACTTGAGGGACAGGCCGGCGGAGAGCGTGCAGCTCATCACCGTGTACGCGCCCGGAACGGCGGCGCAGAAGGTATGCACGCGGCCCTGCGGGTCGATCTGCACCTTGTCGGAGTGGGCAAAGACCACGCCGCTGGTGCCGATGGTGGTGAAGGCGCGGCCCTCGCAGACGACGCCCGTGCCCACGGCGGCGGCCATGTTGTCGCCCGCGCCGCCGGCGACGATCGTGCCCTCGACGAGGCCGGTCTCGGCGGCAGCCTGCGCGCTGATGCGGCCGGCGATATCGCTGCCCTCGACCAGCGGCGGGAAGAGCGCCGGATCAAGGCCGAGCTTCTCCATGATCTCGGTGGACCAGCAGCGGTTCGGGACGTCCAGCAGGTTCATGCCGGAGGCGTCGGAGACCTCCTGCGCGAGCGTGCCGGTGAGCATGTAGCGCACATAGTCCTTGGGCAGGAGGATGTGCGCGACCTTCGCCCAGATCTCCGGTTCATTCTTGCGAACCCAGAGGATCTTGCCGGCGGTGAAGCCGGTGAGCGCCGGGTTGGCGCTGATCTCGATGAGACGCTCGCGGCCGACGGCCTCGGTGATCTCGTCGCATTCCGCCTGCGTGCGGCCATCGCACCAGATGATGGAACGGCGCAGCACATTGCCGTCCTTGTCAAGCAGGACGAGGCCGTGCATCTGGCCGCTGATGGCCAGACCCTTGACGTCCGCCGCGTTCACGCCGCTCTTTTTGAGCACCTCGCGGATGGTCGTCTTCGCCGCGTCCAGCCAGTCCTGCGGGTCCTGCTCGGCCCAGCCGTTCTGCGGCTGATGGAGCGGGTACTCGATGGTGTGGCTGGCGATGCTGGCGCCCTCGCGGTCAAAGAGCACGGTCTTCGTGCCGGAGGTGCCAAGGTCAATACCGAGTAAATATTCCATATCGGTTCTCCTTTCGCACTTGGGAGATCAAATCGGGACGTTGCCGCCCGACGGATGACGGTGGTTTACAGCTCGATGCGGATGGCCTTGTGGCCGGTGAGCTTCTCGGTCTGCGCGTCCGGCTGGCCCATGCCGGCGTAGAGGACGACGCTGCCCTCGGCGACGGACTGGCCCTTTTCATCGACGACGAGGAAGCGCTCGGCGGGGATCTCGATCGTCACGCTGACGCTGCCGCCGGCGGGGACGCTCACGCGCTTGAAGCCGCACAGGCGCGGGTGCTTCGGCGCGCTGCCGCTGCCCTCGTTCTGGCAGTAGATCTGCGCGACGTCCTGCGTGTCGGCCTTGCCGCTGTTCTCGCAGGTGAGGGTGACGGCCACGCCCTTCTCCGTCTTCGTCGCGGAGGCGGCGGTGACGGCGACGTCGCCGTAGGTCAGGCCGTAGCCGAAGGGATACAGCGGCTCATGGTCGATATAGCGGTAGGTGCGGCCGGTCATCGCATAATCGGTGAAGGCCGGCATCTGATCCAGCTGATCGTTGTGGTAGAAGGTGACCGGAAGCTTGCCGGAGGGGGAAGCCTTGCCCAGCAGCAGCTCGGCGACGGCCTTGCCGCCGCGTGCGCCCGGGTACCAGCCCAGCAGCACGGCGTTGGCCTTCTCGCTGGCCTCGCCAAGGTCGATGGAGCTGCCGGCGAGCAGTACGATGACAGTCGGCTTGCCGACCTTGAGCACGGCGTCCACCATGGCGCGCTGCGGCTTGGGCAGCAGCAGGTTGAGCTTGTCGCCGGAGGCGTCGGCGTTGCCGGTATCGCCCTCTTCGCCCTCGAGCGTCTCGTCAAGGCCGACGACGAGCACGACCGCGTCGGAATGCTCCGCGACGGTCAGCGCCTCGCTCATGCGGTCATCCGGTATGCCCAGATTCTCCGCCTTGCTGCGGAAGAGATGGCAGCCCTCGCTGAAGAGCACGCGGACGTCGTCGCCCAGCGCATCCTGCAGACCTTCGAGCACAGTGATGTAGCGGGAGGAGGTGCCGTGATAGTTGCCGATGAGGGCGACGCGGCTGTCGGCGTTAGGGCCGATGACGCCTAGCGTCTTGATCTTGCTGATATCAAGCGGCAGCATGCCGTCGTTCTTGAGAAGCACGCAGCTGTTGAGGGAAGCCTCATGCGCGGCGGCGAGATGCTCGCGGCACTCGACGACGCCGTAGGGGATCTCGTCAAAATCAGTCTTCTGGCCGTCCATCAGGCCCAGCAGATAGCGGGTGGTGAACAGGCGGACGGCGGAGAGGCGGACGGTCTCCTCGCTGACGAGGCCGTTGTTCACGGCGTCCATCAGGTTCTGGTAGGTGCAGCCGCAGTTGACGTCGCAGCCCATGGTCAGCGCCAGCGCGGCGGACTCCTGCGGGCCCTCGGTCACCTTGTGATTCTCATGGAAGTCGCGCACGGCCCAGCAGTCGGAGACATAGTGGCCCTCAAAGCCCCACTCCCCGCGCAGCAGGTCGACCATCAGCGCCTTGCTGCCGCAGCAGGGCTCGCCGTTGGTGCGGTTGTATGCGCCCATGACGGACTCGACGCCCGCCTTCTGCACCAGCGCCTTGAAGGCCGGCAGATAGGTCTCGTGCATATCCTTCGGGGAGGACTCCGCGTCAAAGCTGTGGCGCAGCGCCTCCGGGCCGGAGTGCACGGCGAAGTGCTTGGCGCAGGCGGCAGACTTGAGATACTCGCCCTCGCCCTGCAGGCCGCGGACATACGCGCAGCCGAGCTCGGCGGTGAGGAAGGGATCCTCGCCATAGGTCTCATGGCCGCGGCCCCAGCGCGGATCGCGGAAGATATTGACATTCGGGGACCAGAAGGTCAGGCCCTTGTAGATATCGCGGTCGCCGTGGGCGGAGCTGGTGTTGTACTTGGCTCGGCCTTCGGTGGCGGCAACATCGCCAAGGCGCACCATCATCTCCGGGTCAAAGCAGGCGGCCATGGCGATGGCCTGCGGGAAGCTGGTCGCCACGCCGGCGCGGGCGACGCCGTGCAGCGCCTCATTCCACCAGTTGTATGCGGGGACGCCAAGGCGGTCGATGGCCGGCGCATCAAAGCGCAGCTGACCGGCTGCCTCTTCGATGGTCATCTGCGCGACGAGCGCAGCGGCCATTTCGCGGGCTTCGGCTCTGTTCATTGCGGTATCCTCCTTATGGACAAGTGAATGATCAGAATTGACATGCAATCGGCGGGCGGAAAACGCCTGCGCCGATGTTATGAAAGGATGTTTCATAACATGCTAAGCATAGTCGATTCCGAGGGAATTGTCAAGATGAAAACGGCGCTCAGTCAAGCGCGGAGAAGTATTTTGTCTTGATGACATGCGCGCCGCCGCGCAGGGCGGAGAGGGCGATATCCCGCCGGTCGTAGACGATGGCGAAGGGGGCCTCCTCCGGATAATAGCGGAACTGAGCAAGCTCGCTGCGCAGGCACTGATCAAAGAGCGCATCCGCGCTGGCGAAATCGCCCTGAATGACGACGGCCTCCTGATTATAGGCGAGGGAGAGATTATGCAGCGCGACGGCGAAGCAGTGCGCCAGATAGCGCACGACCTGCTGCGCGCGCGCATCGCCCTGCGCAGAGAGGGCGAAGAGGCCGGGGATCGTCAGCCCCTGGCACAGATCGCCCGCGCCGAGATCGCGGAGCATATCCTTGACATGGGCGAGGGAGACGAGGCGCTCAAGGCAGCCGCGCATGCCGCAGCCGCAGGTGACCTCGGAACAGTCGCTGATGATCATATGGCCGATTTCGCCGATGAGGGAGTCGCGCCCGTTGAGCACGTGACCGCGTTCGATCATGCAGGCGGAGACGCCCCATGTGGTGAAGAGCGTCATCACGCGGCGGGAGGCGTATTCCGGCTGATCCAGCAGGATAGAGCGGCCGGCGGATTTGCCTGCGTTGCCCACGAAGTAGGCGCGGTTTTCGCCGAAGATCGCGCGCAGCCTGTCCCCGAGCATGACGTTGACGCCCCATTCCGGCGCCTGAGAATTATAGCGGAGCATCATCTGGTCGTAATCGACCGTGCCCGGCACGCTGAGCATCACGCCGTAGAGATCCTCAAGCGCGATGCCGGCCTGCAGCATGTAATCCGCCGCCGCGCCGCGCAGGCGCTCGAAGGCCGCGTCCAGCGAATTGAGCTCGAGAGGATCAATCCTCTTGAGATTCTCCACCTCGCCGATGAGCCCGCACACGCCGATGCACAGCTCGCCCGGCCAGAGATTGATGCACAGGATCTTCCTCTCGTCGCTGAAGCAGAAGAGCTCCGGCTTCTTGCCGCCGACATTGGTCGATTCGCCAAGCCCCAGCGAGCGGGCTACGCCCATCTCGCAGTAATGCTGCAGGGTCTTCATCGCCGTCGGGCGGCTGATGCCCGTGATTTCGTGGATGTCGGCGACGGTCACCGGCTCGCCCCGGCGCAGCACATCCATGATCATGTGCCGGTTGATGAGCTTTGCGTCGGCCGGCATGGCGACCTTTCGCTCCTTCTTCTCCTTTGCGCTGCTGCGCATGCCGGTCTCCTCCCTTCCGCTGGCTTGTGTGAGGTTATGTAATCTTGTTCGGTAATCTTGTTGCGTATGACCATATTATAGCATGGATTGCGGGTGATGGAAAGCCGGAGCGTTTCTTTTTTCACATAAAGTATGAAGAAATGCGCCCTGCTTTCTTGACGGAGAGCGGGGCGGCGTGGTACGATAAACAGGTTAGGAAATGTTGTTTCGTAACGTTTTGCACAGATGGCCGCAGCGGCAGGAGAGGGGAGAGATCATGAGCGATTGTGCGTCCCGCACGGGCGGGTATCCCAATGTCTTTGCGCGCATCGGCGTGAGCCGCGAGGCGGCCTGCGCGCGTATCCGCGAATGCTTCAATACGATCTTTTTTGATCCGGAGGAGGGCTTCTACCGGGCTGTCGATGCGGACAGCGGCTGCATGGAGGACACGGGAAATCATGACGCGCGCACAGAGGGCATGAGCTATGGCATGATGATGTGCGTGCAGATGGACCGGCAGGATCTCTTTGACCGGCTCTGGCAGTTCTCCATGCGCTACATGTACCTGCCGGAGGGGCCGCATCAGGGCTACTTTGCATGGTCCACGCAGCTTGACGGCCGGCACAACGCCGAGGGCCCCGCGCCCGACGGCGAGGAATACTACGCGATGGCGCTCTTTATGGCCGACGCGCGCTGGGGCAGCGGCGAGGGGATCTTCGATTACGCTGCGCAGGCGCGGGCGATCCTGCGCCACTGCGTGCATCAGCATGAGCTTGTCCCCGGCGGGCGTCCGATGTGGAACCCGGAAAACCATCTGATCAAATTCGTCCCGGGGATGGAGATCAGCGACCCGTCGTATCATCTGCCGCACTTCTACGAGCGCTTTGCGCTGCATGCGGACGAGGCGGACCGCCCCTTCTGGCATGAGGCGGCGCGCGAGAGCCGCGCGTATGTCGCCATGAGCGCGCACCCCGTCACCGGCATGAGCCCGGAGTACGCGCAGTACGACGGCACGCCGGTGCTGATGTTCAGAAAGCCCTACGCTTATTACTCCGATGCGTACCGCGTGGCGATCAATATCGCGCTGGACGCCGTGTGGAATGGGAAAAACGAGGCGCTCGCCGCCGTCGTCTCCCGCCTGCAGGCCTTCATGGCAGGACAGCTGCCGATGAAGAATTTCAAGGCGTACGACCTTGATGGCAAGCCGCATGACGAGCTCGCGATGCACCCGACGGCGATTGTCGCCGCGATGGCCGCCGCCTCCGCCGTGTGCGAGGGAGAGACGGCGGATATGTGGCTGCGCCTCTTCTGGGAGACGCCGCTTCGCAGCGGCCCGCGCCGCTACTATGACAACTGTCTCTACTTCTTCAGCCTGCTGCTCCTCGCCGGTGAATATCACGTGTTTTGCTGAATTCGCCGCCAAAAAGAGGAAATTGCAGCATACTGAACGAAATATATAGAGAGAATTCCGGCAGAATCTGCGCGCTGCTCCGATGAGGGCGTCAGGGTCTTGCCGGCATATCCCCCACGACCAAGAAGTATCTGGTGAATGAGAGGAACATTATGACAAATCAGGAGAAAAAGGCGCTGGCTGTAATGGCCTGCAAAGTCCGTATGGGCGTTATCGAGTCCACGCATGGCGCGAAGGCCGGCCATCCCGGCGGAAGCCTCTCTGCGGCGGACATGTTCACCTACCTGTACAACAAGGAGATGCGCATCGATCCGGCCAACCCGAAGGCGGAGGAGCGTGACCGCTTCGTGCTCTCCAAGGGCCACACCGCTCCGGGCCTGTATTCCACGCTGGCCAACCGCGGCTTCTTCCCGGTGGAGGATCTGCCGACGCTGCGCCACATCGACAGCTACCTGCAGGGCCATCCGAATATGAACATGGTCCCGGGCGTCGATATGAGCACCGGCTCCCTCGGTCAGGGCGTGTCCGTCGCGGCGGGCATGGCGAAGGCCGCCAAGTTCCAGAAGCGCGACGTGAACGTCTACACCCTGCTGGGCGACGGCGAGATCGCCGAGGGCGAGGTCTGGGAGGCGTTCCTCTTTGCCGCGCACTATAAGCTCGACAACTTCTGCGCGATCATCGACCTCAACGGCCTGCAGATCGACGGCCCGACCAAGGTCGTTATGAACACCGCGCCGGTGAGCGACAAGATGGCCGCTTTCGGCTTCAACGTCATCGAGATCGACGGCCACAGCTTCGACGATATGGAGGCTGCGTTTGCCAACTTCAAGGCCTGCGAGGGCAAGCCGACCGCGATCCTGATGAAGACCACCAAGGGCAAGGGCGTCAGCTACATGACGAACAGCGTCGACTGGCACGGCAAGGCCCCGAACGATGCGGAATACGAAGTGGCGATGGGCGAGCTGCGCGCGCAGCTTGCGGAATTGGAGGCTGCAAATGAGTGAGATCAAGAAGGTTGCAACCCGCGAGAGCTATGGCAAGGCGCTGGTAGAACTGGGTCAGGAGCATGAGGACGTCGTCGTTCTGGACGCCGACCTCGCCGCCGCGACCAAGACGAGCACCTTCCGCAAGGCGTTCCCGGAGCGCCACTTTGACTGCGGCATCGCCGAGTGCAACATGATCGCTGCGGCTGCCGGCATGTCCACGATGGGCCTTGTGCCGTTCGCGTCCAGCTTTGCGATGTTCGCCGCCGGCCGCGCGTTCGAGCAGGTCCGCAATTCCATCGGCTATCCCCAGCTGAACGTGAAGATCGGCGCCACCCACGGCGGCATCTCCGTCGGTGAGGACGGCGCGAGCCATCAGTGCTGCGAGGATTTTGCGCTCATGCGCTCCATCCCGGGCATGGTTGTGCTCTGCCCGTCCGATGACGTCGAGGCCCGCGCTGCGGTGAAGGCCGCCTACTATCATCAGGGCCCGGTCTATCTGCGCTTTGGCCGTCTGGCGATCCCGGTCTTCCATGATGAGGAGACCTTCAAGTTCGAGATCGGCAAGGGCGAGCAGCTCACCGAGGGCAGCGACATTGCCATCATCGCCACCGGCCTGATGGTCGACGAGGCGAGGAAGGCTGCCGAGGCGCTCAAGGCCGAGGGCATCGCCGC
>JAGBFR010000031.1 GCA_017936375.1 Clostridia bacterium | reverse complement strand
GCCATGATGCCGATGTTGCGCACCTTATCCAGCGGGTGACTTCTAGGCATAACGAAGGTTCTCCTTTCAAATTACAAGCTTTCTGTACATTCCTTCCATCCAGATACGGGCGCCACGCCCGTATCCGTCGCACCTTCTTACCAGCGGTAGTGGGCGAAAGCCTTGTTGGCCTCGGCCATACGATGCATTTCTTCCTTACGCTTGACAGAGGCGCCGGTGTTGTTGCTGGCGTCAATGATCTCAGCGCAGAGGCGCTCGGCCATGGTCTTCTCGCCGCGCTTGCGGGAGAAATCGACCAGCCAGCGCAGGGCCAGGGTCTGACGGCGCTCCGGGCGGATCTCGATCGGGACCTGATAGGTCGCGCCGCCGACGCGGCGGGCCTTAACCTCGAGGCTCGGCAGGATGTTCTGCATCGCCGCGTTGAAAACTTCCATGGCGTCCTTGCCGGTCTTGTTGGCCAGCATCTCGAACGCGCTGTAGCAGACGGACTGCGCGATGCCGCGCTTGCCGTCGAGCATGATCTGGTTGATCAGCTTGGTGATGAGCGTGGTGCCGTACACCGGATCCGGCAGCACTTCACGCTTCGGTACAAATCCACGTCTCGGCATGGGTTTACCTCCTGGAATTGTCGGGAGCAATGCGTTTATCGCCTCGCTCCGGGTTTCTTGCAGCATGGCCCGACCGGCCGCAGCTCTGCCGCCTCAGCAAAAGCGGTAAGCCACTGCGGATCTAGCACGCGGTCCTGCCCGCAAAGCGCGGCGCACGCTGTTCCAACACGTGCGATTTGCTTTGCTTCGCGACCGGCCACCCGTTTCGGACCGACGACACCTCCGATACTGGGAGGGCGCCACTAAAAGGAATACCCCTGAAGAATCCTTTTGAGATTACTTCTTCGGGCGCTTCGCGCCGTACTTGGAGCGGGCCTGCATACGCTTGGCCACGCCGGCGGCGTCGAGGGCGCCGCGGATGATGTGGTAGCGGACGCCAGGCAGGTCACGGACACGGCCGCCGCGGATGAGCACGACGGAGTGCTCCTGCAGGTTGTGGCCAATGCCGGGGATGTAGCAGGTACCTTCGACACCGTTCGTCAGGCGAACGCGGGCGATCTTACGCAGCGCAGAGTTCGGCTTCTTCGGCGTGGTGGTCTTAACAGACAGGCACACGCCGCGCTTCTGCGGGCACTTCTGCAGGATGGGCGCGGTCGGCTTAACGGCGATCGCTTTTCTTCCGTTGCGGATCAACTGGTTGATCGTAGGCATGGAAGCACCTCCTATGTTTCTTCTTCAAAATCTTGGAACACTTGCTTGCTGATACATCTATATGAGCCCGCCCTGCGGGGTCATATCAAAAGGGAACGATCGGCTTCCGGGCGGCGCAGACGCGCCAAAAGAGCCGGCCCGCCGGTCAGCGGCCGGTATACCCCGTATGCGCGCGAGCTTACTTGTACAGGCCCGCAGCCGCAGCCTTGACGTCAATACCGCATGCGCGTCCGAGCTTCTCCATGCTCTCCACCTGCTGGCAGGGGATGTTCATGTCATAGCAGCGGTCAACGACACGCTTGGTCAGCAGCAGATCCGCATCGGCCGCCACAAAGGCGCGGGCGATTTTGCCCTCGTCAAGGGCGCGCAGCAGCTGCTTGGTTCCGACTACCCGTCGGTCGACGTCGGCAAGACCTTCATGCATAGCTTTAATCTTCCTTTCTCGTCTTCTGTGCATACTATCCCCGTGGACAGAATGCACAGCAAACACAGTTATGATACCACCCCAAGGCGGATCTGTCAACAAAAAATTCAGCTATTTCCCCGATTTTTACCGGAAAATTTAACATTTGGCGACGCTGTTTTCAATCCGGTTCAACGCACAGATGACACACTTTCAGCCTTTCCATGCAAAAACGGAGCTCCCCCGCAGGAAAGCCCCGTTCTGATCTCTTTTTACTCCCCGTCCCACTGAATCGGCGTGCCCTTGCCCTCGTACTGCGTACGCTCAAGGAAGGGGGCGCGCCCCTCCGGCTCCTGCGCAAGGCGGCGGATGGTCTCATCCAGCAGCGCAAAGCGCACGGATGCAAAGTCGCCGATCTCAAATCCGTCGGCCTCATAGCGCTCCGTGCCCCAGCGCTCCGCATTGCGCGCCATCGCGCCGGAGGCGTTGAGCTCGTGCGCATAGGCCGCGGTCAGCTCCTGCACGGTCTGCAGATTCAAATCCGCGCAGGCCTCCTCCCAGAGCCGCAGCAGCTCCGCGCGCACCGCGCCGCCGGGATTGAGGCTGATGAGCCTGTCCGCCAGCGGGAAGAACATCCAGTTTTCAAACGCGAAGCCTATGTCCTCCATCTTCAGCCCCCACGCGAGATCCATATCCCATGGGAAGAAGTGATAGACATAGCCCGCCTGCATCCGCTCCGCGCGGATGTAGAGATTGTTGAATACATTGTCCGTCATGCCGCCTGCCTGAATGAGAATGAGCGACTGCAGCAGGCTGGTGAGGTCAAGCCGCTCCATCGCCTTTTGGCAGAAGGCCTCGTCGTCCTCCTCCAGCAGCAGGTCGATGTATCCGGCCAGCGGCGCAAACGGCTCCCCGCCCTGCGGGCTGTAGAAGAGCTCGTACCCCGCGCCCTCGCGCAGCGGATGCTCCAGCAGCGGCCGCCCCTCGGACATGTAGGCCACGCAGGTGCGGTATACGCTGTCCTGCAGGTGCTCCGTGCCCAGGGAGAGCAGGTCGCGCTCCATGCTGTAGGGCGTCATCATCAGGTAGACGCCGGCGTATTCCCCGTTGATGACCACCTCGGCATAGGCCGTCTTCCTCGGCGCAAAGCCGCTGCTCTGCGCGGTCATCCTGCCGTAGAGGTCCCAGCTGAGCCGGTCGCGCATGAGCAGGCTGTCAAAGGGCATGGGCAGAAGGAGCAGCTCGTCCGTCCTCCCGAGACCCGGGGTGGCCCATTCCACGCGGCCCGTGCCGTCCGCCCGCCGGGTGTATTCGATCTTGTAGGCCTTCTTCTCCGCCGACAGGGAAAGGCCGCCGCGCAGATGCGCGCGCGCATAGGTGCTGACAGCCGCCTCGCCGTATCCGCTTACCGTCACGCGCACAGGCGTATCCTCCTGCGTGATCGCCTGCTCAGCGGTCAGGCTGACGAGCGGCAGGCCGGTAAAGACCACGTTGAAGTAGTCGTACGCCTTGTCTGTATACGCCATCAGCTCATAGCTGTATCCGCTGCCGATGGCCTCGTCGCACCAGTCATAGGTATAGTCGTCGGAGAAGCAGAGGCTCAGCCCCCGCGCCTGCGGAGCCGTGATCTTCATCTGCGGCCAGTCGCCACCGGTCTCAAGGCCGAGCGTGCAGCAGAAGGTATCCTCGCTCTCCACATAGACCATCGGCACGCCATCGCACAGCAGATGCGTCACCAGCGGCGCCCCGCTCTCCTCGCGCGTGTCCTCAATCGCCCATAGCGCCTCGATATCCGCCGGGCCGGAGACGACCGTCTCGCTCGGGGAGCCGAGGATGACGACCGCCGCCATCACAGCGATCAGCGCGAGGATCTCAAGGAGCAATACCAGCTTTTTCATCGTCCCAAAAGGCGCTTACAGCTCGCGCAGCGCTTCCACCAGCGCGGTCTTGCTGCTGGTCTTCTCATCCTTCATCTTGACGATGCGCGCCGGCACGCCCGCCACAACGGCATTCGCCGGGACGTCCTGCGTCACGACCGCACCCGCCGCGACAACCGCGCCGTCGCCCACGCTCGTGCCCTCCAGCACGACCGCATTCGCGCCGATCATGACATTGTCGCCGACGGTCACCGGCTTCGCGCTCGGCGGCTCGACCACGCCCGCCAGCACGGCGCCCGCGCCGACATGGCTGTTCTTGCCCACGATCGCGCGGCCGCCCAGCACGGCGCCCATGTCGATCATGGTGCCCGCGCCGATGACCGCACCGATGTTGATCACCGCGCCCATCATGATGACCGCGCCGTCGCCGATCTCCACGCGGTCGCGGATGATCGCGCCCGGCTCGATACGCGCGCCGATGTGCTTCATATCCAGCAGCGGCAGCGCGCTGTTGCGGCGGTCGTTCTCAATGACGATGTCTTCGATCGCGTCGCGGTTCGCCTCCAGCACGGGCTCAATGTCCGCATAGTCGCCGATGACGACCATGTCCGTGCCGGTAAACACGTGACAGTTCTCAAAATTCAGCGGCCTGCTCGCCTTCACATACGCCTTCACCGGCGTCTTCTTCTTCGCCGAGCGGATGGCCTCGATGATTTCATAAGCGTCCATATCGTTCCTCCGATCTCTCTCCCGCGCCTCATGCGCCGAAGAGCACGTCCTCCATATTATACAGCCCGGGCTGCGCATGGACGGCAAACTCCGCCGCCCGCAGCGCCCCGCGCGCGAAGATCTCGCGGCTGTCCGCCCTGTGGCGCAGCTCGATCTCCTCCATCTGTCCAAAGAAATGCACGCTGTGCTCGCCCGCGACCGTGCCGCCGCGCACCGCATGCATGCCAATCTCGCGCCCGCGCGCGCCGGGCCTTCCCTCGCGCCCGTTCACGACGGCATAGCCGCCCTCCGGGTCGACGCTCGCAAGCAGCGCCTTCGCCGTGCCGCTGGGCGCGTCCGCCTTCTGGTTGTGATGCGTCTCGACGATCTCGATGTCAAAATCCTCGCCCAGCACCTGCGACGCCATGCGCGCCAGACGGCAGAGCACCGTCACGCCGGTGGAAAAGTTATTCGCCCAGACGATCGGGATCTCCTTCGCCGCCGCGCGGATGGCCTCGCCCTGCGCATCGGTGAGGCCCGTCGTGCCGATGACCAGCGGCAGCCTGCTTTCAAGCGCCGTATCCAGCACCATCTGAAGATTCCCCGGATAGGAAAAGTCGATCGCCGCGTCGATCTCGCCGATCTGCGCGAGGGTATTGCAGTCCCCCGGGCCGACAAAGCCCGCCGTCACAAATCGGTCGTCGCGCTCACAGAGCGAATCGATCATCCGCCCCATCTTGCCGTTGCCGACAAGCCCAAGCCGGATCATGCCAGCACCTCCAGCGCGCGGCGCACGGTCTCGCGGCCGCTTTCCGAGATCTCGCACAGCGGCAGGCGGTAGCCGCCCACGTCCATGCCCAGCTGATTCATCGCTTCCTTGATCGGGATCGGATTGACCTCGCAGAAGAGCGCGTTGATCAGCTCAAGATGCTCGAGCTGGATCTGCCTCGCCTTTGCGATATCGCCCGCCATCCAGCTGGCGACCAGATCATGGCACTGCCTCGGGCAGATATTCGCCCAGACGGAGATCACGCCGCAGCCGCCGAGGCTGAGGATCGGCAGGATCATGTCGTCATTGCCGGAGAAGAGACAGAAATCGTCGCTGATCAGCTTCGCGATCTTCGCGGTGTAGCTGATGTTGCCGCTGGCCTCCTTGATGCCCGCGACATTCGGGTGCTTCGCCAGCCTCGCCACGACGGACGGGGAGATCGAGCAGCCGGTGCGGCCCGGGACATTGTAGAGGATGATCGGCGTATCCACCGTGTCCGCCACGGCGGCAAAGTGACGATACATGCCCTCGTCGTTCGCCTTGTTGTAATAAGGAGAGATGAGCAGCAGGCCGTCCGCGCCGAGGTCGTGGTACTTGCGGCTCTTCTCCAGCTGGGTCTGCGTGCTGTTGGAGCCCGCGCCGCAGATGACCGGGATGCGCCCATTCACCGTCTCAATCACGCACGCGGCGACCTCGTCGTCCTCCTCGTGGCTCATGGTGCTCGACTCGCCCGTCGTGCCCAGCACGACGATGCCGTCCGTGCCCTGCTCGACATGCCACGCGGCAAGCTCCTTCAGTTTTTCAAAATTCACGCTGCCGTCCGGGTTGAACGGCGTCACAATCGCCACATAGCTGCCCGCGAAATTCGTCTTCATACAAACCCGCCTCCTGTATATTCGTGACGCCGCCGCGCAGACGCCCGGCAGCCGTCTCATCAGTATCTCTGATTGGGTCACATTCTAGCATAACAAAGCGAGGCTGACAACCTCGCTTTGTATATTTTCCTTTTTTGGATATGTATTTTTGTATTTTTTACATATCCCGGTCATCAATGCCGGCAAGCATATGTGCGCCGTCAAAACGCGCTTTTCGCCGCCGCGCCATGCCGCGCGCGCCTTACAGGTCGCGTCCGAGCAGGTAGGTTTCCGTCTTGATCCATTCAAATCCGCAGCGCTTGAACATCTTCATCGCGCTCGCGTTGCGGCGCACGGCATTGGCGCGCATGTACGGCACGCCCTGCTTGTGCAGCATCATCAGCGCCTCGTCGACAAGCGAGCTGGCCACGCCATGGCCGCGCCACTTCTGCTCGACGAGCACCATCTCCAGCACAGCCTCGCCCGGATGCCCGGTGACGAGGATATCGCCGATGTAATCGCTGCCCATGTACACAGACTTCGCCATGAACACCGGCTCCTTCATGCGCTCCTCCAGCCATTCGCTGGCGTGCTCCACGCAGCCAAAGTCCTTCAGCCGCAGCAGGAACTCCTCGCGCCTTGTGCGCGTGCGCAGGTCAACGTCGATGCTCTTGGTGCCCACGGGCGTGTAATTGCGCCTGCGCGTGGACAGATCCGCCGGCACGCGCAGGATGAACAGTTCGTCCCCGTCATAGTCGTCAAAGCCCATGCGGGTAAAGTATTCATAGCGGTCGGCGTCATTGACGGCGCATCTGGTATAGAGCCGCGCGGGCAAGCCGCCGTGCTCCGCCTTGATGCTCTCTGCGCGCGCGGTCAGCGCGCCAAAGAGCGTATCGCTGGCCATCGGATGCGCATTCATGGTCATTTCAATATCGAGCGGACGCTCGGGCAGCATCTTCTTGAGTACGCGGCATTCGAGAGAGCCCTTTGCGATCTCCACGCCCGCGTCGTCAATGATCATAAAGCTGTTCTCGCGCAGCGCGCTGCCCACTCCCCTGACGGGATGATAAATTCTCATACTCTGGTAGACACCCTTCATGACATGCGTCCGGACGCCGCCTCTGCCGCGCCCGCCGCACAAAATCCATATCCTGACAGTCTATTATAGCACATGGTCGCGTCTTTCATCTACCCTAAGTTTTCCTCAAGTTGTCCTGTGCGGACAAAAACAGCCCCCTGTCCGGCAGGGGGCTGTTGGATTGCTGACGCCTGATTACGTCTGCGGATCAACCGGCGGGCGGCGGCGGCGGCGCGGCGCGGCGTTCTCCGCGCCCGTCTCAGGGGCGGTCGGAGCAGCCGGGACGGCGGGCCTGACCGGAGCGGTCGGTGCGATCGGCGCAGCAGGCTTCACCGGGGCCGCGGGCGCAGCCGGCGCGGTCGGCGCAGCGGCCCTGACCGGGGCCGTCGGCGCGGCGGGCTTCTCCGGCTCGCGCACAGGCCTTGCGTACGGGCTGACCGGGCTCACGCGCTGGGCGGGCGTCACGGTCTTCTGCACGCTCGGCGCGGCGGGCGTGTTCTTCATATAGGAGGGCACCTGCGTCTGCACGGCGCGGGGCGCTGCAGTCCTGACGGGCTCGGAGGCCTTCGCCTGCGCAGCGGCCTTGCCGCTGTTCATCGCGCGCTGGCGCTGCCTGTCAAGCTGAGCCTGACGCAGTTCATCCTCCTCGTCCTCGAGGTCCTCCTCGTCTCCGTTCTCCTCGTCCTCCATCTCCTCAGCCCTGCGGCGGTAGATGTAGATGCCGTAAATCACGGCGGCGATGACGATGAGCAGCGCAATGATGATGAAGGGCAGCGCGCCCAGACCCGACTCCTCCTCAATGGGCTCGGCGGTGGGCAGCGGGGCCATGGTCGGCTCCGGCGTCGCGCCGGTATCATAGGTCACGCCATAGTGGGCATAGGCCTGCTCGCCTGCGCTGAACTTGACGATGTACTCGCCCGGCTGGGGCAGGGTCACGTCCATGGCAAAGCGTCCGTTGGCGTCGGCGACGGTCTGGCCCACCGTGCGCTGCACGGTCTGGGTATTCTCCGCAATGGCGCTGGCGACGAGCTCAAAGCCCGCGCTGCCGTTGACCGGCGCGTCGATCGTCACATCCACCACAGCCTTCACCGCGGCGAAGGCGTCGGTCTGGCCATAGACGCTGAAGCGGTCGTCCGCGGTCACCGCCGGGACGTTGCTCACCGTCAGATTGCCGTAGCTGGTGATCAGCGCGGCGAGGCGATCCGGCGCGGGCGGGGTCGGGGTGGCATTCGGATCCGGGGTCGGCGTGCCATAGCCCGGCATGCCGGCGATGACGTTGTTCGTCCAGCTGCCGTCCACGGGGATGAGGTCCTGCAGCTTGGAGCCGCCGATCACGATATCGACGTTGTTGCTGGCATTCGGGGTCGTGCTCACGCCGGGCTTGGGCGTATTCTGCGCCATCTGGCCCAGATGCTCCTGCAGCTCGGCGATGGTCAGCACCTTCGCCATGTCGCTGCGGACATAGCCCTCCTGGCCGTTGTAGTCCACCTGATACCAGGTGTAGTTGCCGTCGTTCTGCTCGCCAAGGATGAAGAGCAGAGAATTCACCGGCAGCCTCGCCAGAGACGTGCCGGAGGAGGACGGCGTGCGGCGCAGGTTGACCGCGTCCTTGATCAGCTTCGCATACGCGCTGGTGGAATTCGGGCCCACCGGCTCGGGCGTATACTGCGGCATCGGGGTCGGGGTCGCCAGCTCGGCCTCAAGGCCGGCGAGGTAATCCTCCGTCTCCTGCGTGCCCATCGGGCGCACGAGGTCGGCGCGGACATAGCCCCACTGGCCGTTGAAGGTCACCAGATACCAGGTCATGCCGTCCGCGGCAATCTGGCTCTGGAGGATGAAGACGACGTCTTCCTCATTGAGGATATTCTGCAGGTAGGCGTTGGGGTCCGGGTTGCCGCGCAGCGGGGTGGCGTCGCCGAGCACGCGCGCATAGATGCGCAGCTCCTGCGGGGCAGCGGTCGCCGTCGGCTCCGGGGTGGCGGTGGGTTCCGCCGTCGGGGTGGGCTCGGCAGTCGGCTCAAGCGTGGGCTCAGCCGTCGGCTCAAGCGTGGGCTCGGCGGTCGGCTCAGCCGTCGGCTCAAGCGTGGGCTCAGCCGTCGGCTCAAGCGTGGGCTCAGCGGTCGGCTCGGCAGTCGGCTCGGCAGTCGGCTCAGCCGTCGGCTCGGCAGTCGGCTCCGGAGAAGCCTCCGGGTCGTCGAGGCTGGCGCGGTAGGCAGCCTCCTCATTTTCGCCCATCAGGCGGACATATTCGGCGCGCATGTAGCCGTCGCCCTTGTCC
The DNA here is from genome assembly GCA_017936375.1 of Clostridia bacterium. Classification (GTDB taxonomy): domain Bacteria; phylum Bacillota; class Clostridia; order Christensenellales; family Aristaeellaceae; genus Ventricola. The sequence continues at coordinate 25,229 of JAGBFR010000031.1, read as the reverse complement.
GTGCGGACGTAGCACCACTCGCCCTCATAGGTCATAACCCAGATGATGCTGCCCTTGGCGAGGCGCACGATGTAATCCGCGCTCTGCTTGGGCTGCTTGCGCACGTTGACCTTGTTGCCCGTGCAGTAGCCGTAGTGGTAGACGTCGCCCTGCTCCATCGGCTGCGGGTCTTCCGGCTCCGGCGTGGGCTCAGGGGTCGGTTCCGGGGTCGCGGTCGGCTCCGGCGTGTTGGTCGGCTCGGGGGAATCCGTCGGCGCGGGCGGCACAACGGTCGCCTCCGGCGCGCTGACATTGCCCTGCGCCTCGGCCTTGGTGACAATACTCACCTTGAAGGCCTCGACATAGCCGGTGTCGTTGTTATTCATGTTGCGCGCGAGGTACCACAGGTCGCCGTTCTCGTCATAGGCGGCGTCCATCAGCTCCATCGGCGTGGGCTCGTTGATCGTCGGGATCGCGCCGGACACAGGCAGCGGGCCGTTGGGCGCCGCGCGCAGCACGATCGCTGCGCCGCTGCCCTGCTCCACGGTCATGGCATACGCCGGGAAGCTCTCCACCGCCGGGGCCTCCGGCTGCGGGGTCGGCTCCTGCGTGGGCTCGGCGGTCTCCGGGGCGTTCATGCTCTGGAGGATGAGCTGCGCAGCATCGTCCGAGATCTGCGTCAGCAGGTAATCGCGCATGTAGCCGCTCTCGCCGGTCTCCACGATCGTCACCGGGTACCAGACGGCACCCGCCTCATCGGTCTGGGCCGCGCCGATCTGCAGCAGCACGCTGTTGGGCACTTCCTTGACCACGCTGCCGCCGATGGAACCGCGCATGTTGTTGATGCTGCCGTTCTGGTTGTTGGTCAGCGCATAGGCCGGGCCCTGCGGCTCGGTTTCGGTCTCAGGTTCAGTTTCCGGCTCAGTCTCCGGCTCGGTCTCCGGCTCGGTCTCAATCTCAGGCTCGGTCTCGATCTCCGGTTCGGTCTCGGTCTCCGGTTCGGTCTCCGGCTCGGTTTCGGTCTCAGGCTGCTTCATGCTGTCGATGATCGCCTGCGCCGCCTCCTCAGAGATGGGCTGCAGCAGGTAATCGCGCATGTAGCCGGTCTCGCCGGTCTCCACGATCGTCACCGGGTACCAGAGCTTGCCGTCCTTGTCGGTCTCGCCCTCTCCCAGGTGCATGAGCACGCCGTTGGGGACTTCCTTGATGACGTTGCCGCCAACAGAGACGCGCATGTTGTTGATATCGCTGCGGGAATTATTGGTCACCGCGTAGGCGGAGCCGGCGGGCACGGGGCTCGGCTCCGGCGTGGGCTCGGCGGTCGGCTCAGCCGTGGGGTTGAGCTGCTCCTCGATCACGCCCATCATGGCATAGGCCGCCTCGTCCTCCACCGCAGTCACATCCTGCGCGCGGGCAATTCCGGTCTGCTTCGTCCTGTAATCCTCAACCTGATACCAGAGCGCGCCGTCTCCGCCATAGGCATAGGCGGTCACGCTGAGCAGATCATCCCCGCCGATCTCCAGCAGGGCGCTGCCCGTCGTCATGTCATAGACATAGACGCCCTCCTGCGCGCGGGTGATATAGCGCGGGATCACCGGCTCGGCAGGCTGTGTTTCGGGTTCCTGTTCGGGCTCCTGCTCGGGTTCCTGCTCAGGCTCCTGTTCGGGCTCCTGCTCAGGCTCCTGCTCGGGTTCCTGTTCGGGTTCCTGCTCGGGCTCCTGTTCGGGCTCCTGCTCTGGCTCCTGTTCGGGCTCCTGCTCTGGCTCCTGTTCGGGCTCCTGCTCGGGTTCCTGTTCGGGCTCCTGTTCGGGTTCCTGTTCAGGCTCCTGTTCAGGTTCCAGCTCGGGTTCCGGCGTCGGCTCCTCGGTCGGCTCCGGGGTCGGCTCCTCGGTCGGCTCCGGCGTCGGTTCTTCCGTCGGCTCCGGCGTCGGCTCTTCCGTCGGCTCCGGCGTCGGCTCTTCGGTCGGCTCCGGCGTCGGCTCTTCGGTCGGTTCCGGCGTCGGTTCTTCCGTCGGTTCCGGGGTCGGCTCTTCCGTCGGTTCCGGCGTCGGCTCTTCCGTCGGTTCCGGGGTCGGCTCTTCGGTCGGCTCCGGCGTCGGCTCTTCCTCGATCTCCGGCGTGACAAAGCCATACTGCCAGAGCGCCTCGTCCGCCTCCTCCGGCGTCATCGGGGCCTCGCCCTCGGTCACCATCAGGTTCACCCAGAATTCCGGGTTCGCCTCGTCGATCACCTGTGTGGGCATGCCGCTGACAACATCCTGAAGCGGCAGCGCGCAAAGAATCACGCCCTCCGCCTCGTCGATCAGCACAAACTGACCGCCGGGAATCGCAGCGGCCTCGTCCGGCGTGAGCATGGCGGCGTCCACCCAGTAGACGACGTCGCCAAGGCTCGTCGTCACCTGCTGCACGGGAATCGGCGTCTGCGTGCCGTCCGGCAGGTTGACAATCACCTGCGCAAGCAGCGCCGGTTCCTGCGCCATTGCCGGCGCCGTCAGCGCAAGCAGCGCGCAGAGGATCACGGCCAGCAGAAGGCGGCTCATTTGTTTCATATCTGGTATCCTCCTTTTTCAGGTCAGCCAAAGGCGCAGGCTCATGCGCTGCCGCATTCCCCTTCGCGCCCGGATATGCTATCGTTCATTGTAAATCCACGGGCGCTCGCTTGTCAACCTTGCATGCTGTTTTCTCCCGAATGCTGAAGCGGAGCGGCGTCCCTCGCCGCCCGCTGTCATGTATATAACGGACCGCAGGCAGGGATTCTTCCCCCTCGGATCGAATTCATAGAAAGGTTTTTTCTGTCTGCGCCTGCCTATCCGCAGGACCCATCCTGCAGCCAAAAGGAGCACACGCCATGAGCGACATCAGAACTTCCGGTCCTCTGACCGATCAGGACATGAGGGAGATCCCCTTCTCCTCCGAGACCATCTATGACGGCAAAATCCTCCATGTGGAGCGCTGGCAGGTGACCTGCCCCAACGGCAGGCCCGCGCTGCGCGAGGTCGTCGTGCACAAGGGCGCGGCGGCGGTCGTCCCCGTCTATGAGGACGGCACGACGCTGCTCGTGCGTCAACACCGCGTCGCCGTCGACCGCATCACCTATGAGATCCCCGCCGGCAAGCTCGACAGCGCGGGCGAGGATCCGCTCGACTGCGCCGTCCGCGAGCTGCGCGAGGAGACCGGCCTCACCGCAGGCCGCATGACCCTGCTGACCAGCTATCTGCCCACGCCCGCCTACTGCACGGAGAAGATCGGCATCTTCCTCGCGCAGGATCTGACGCAGGGCGAGACCTGCCCGGACGAGGATGAATTCCTCGGCCTTGTGCGCATGCCGCTGGACGAGGCCATCGCGATGGTCATGCGCGGCGATATCCGCGACGGCAAGACCATCTGCGGCCTCCTCATGGCCCGCGAAGTCATCCGCGCGCAGAAGGAGCAGGCCTGATGCCGGGCGTAACGCCGCTGGGCGAAGATTGGCGTCTTCAGGGCGAAAACCTGCCCGAACGGCTGATTGAGGAGATCGAATCCCCCGGCTTTACCCTGCCCGGCGCGCAGGAGCTGGCCGCCTTCGCCGACCTTTTGGGGTTCGACGATCAGGAAGCCGCAGAAGATGCGCCGCCCGCCTCCGCGCCCTACCGGCTGCCCGCGCTGCTGCCGAAGGACATGCCCGGGGAGGCGGAGCTCACGCGCGAAATCGACCTGCGCCTGTGCGGCGCGGACTGGGCAAGCGTCCGCTTTTCCCATCTGACAGGCCGGGGACGCCTCCTGCTGGACGGCAGCCCCGCCGCCTCCTTTGACCACGGGCCGCTTGAATTCAACCTCACGCCGCAGCTGAGCAGCTCACGCACGCATACGCTGACCCTCCGCTTTGACGATGTGCGCCCCGCAGGCGTCAGCGGGCCCGTCACGCTGCATACAGCCTCCGCCGCACGGCTTGATTCCATCCGCCTCTCCCTGTCGGAGCGCGAGGCTGCGCTGCGCGTGCGCATCCATGCGCTGAAGCCGGGCTGCTATCAGCTGCGCGTCCTGCCCTGCCCGGCGGATGGCGCGCTGGCCGCCGCTCAGCCGCCGGCGATGCGAGAGATCCACCTCACCCTCTGCGCAAACGAAACCCGCGACGCAGAGCTTTCCTTTGAAATGGACGCCGCGCGCTTCCTGCCCGGCAGGCCATACGCCGCGCCGTCGGTCAGGATCTGGCTCATGCGCGAGAAGCGCGGTCTCTGCGACAGCGCGACGCTGTGCTGCGGCCGCCCGGGCAAGGCTCCCCGCGCCTTTATCCCGCTGGACGGGCAGGATCTGTGCGCGCATCCTCAATCGCTCGCCGAATCCATCGCCGCGCTGGGCGTCTATGGCGTCCATGCCCCCCGGGTCGTGAGCGAGGCTGCCGCCCGCGCGCTGCTGGAGCGCGGCATTCACCTGAGCCTGCCCCTCGCGCCGGAGGACGAGGCCGCCGCGCGCCTCGCCCGCTTCCCGAATGTCAGCACGGGTGCAGCGCCGCTGCCCGCCCCCTGCTCCGATCCAGCGGAGCGCGCCGTCGTCAGCGCCTGGTCGCTGGGCGGCATGGCCGATCACCCTCGCCCCGCCGATCCCGACGCGCTCCCGGCAGAGCTGCTTGCCGACCTCGCAGGCCGGCGCATCGATCCCGTCTCGCCGCATGTGCAGGAGGTGCTCGCATGGCTGCGCGCCGTGCGCGTTCGCCTCACCGCCGAGGCCGCCGCGCAGGGCCGCTATGACGGCCCGCTCTGCGATCCCGGCGAATGGCGTCAGCCGGACATCGCCGACGCGCTGCGCACCGCCCTGTCCCCCGTGCATCTGAGCGCGCTGCCGCTCTACGGCGCATGGTGGACGCTCTCCCGCTTCAGCGCGTCGCTCCATGCCGCCGTCGACGAGGCCGCGCTGCCCGCCGCCGTGCGCGTATCGGGCGAGCCGCTCATGGCCCACGCCTCGCTGGAAGACGAGGAGGGCAGCGTCCTCGCCGCCTTTGACGGCCCATGCCCGCCGCGCGGAGGGGCTGTCGGCACGCTGAGCGCCGTGCTGCCCGAGCGCGCCTGCGCGCTGACGCTGCACACGCGCATCACCTGCGACGGCGCCGTCGTCGAGCAGAGCGGAATGCCCGTCTACGTCGGCGAGCGCGGGCTGCTCGAGGCCGCCTTTGCCGGCGCATAACCCAGCAAATTACAGAAACAGCGCCCCGTCTCCCAAACAGGGAAACGGGGCGCTGCTTTAGTTTTTGGATTGAACAGATGCGCAGGCTTACGCCTTCTTCTTTCCGAGCTTGGGCAGGGTGATGAGGTTATTCTTGCTGATCACGTCGAAGGCAACCGCGCCCAGGAGGACGAGGCCTTTGACCACCTGCTGCATGTTGGAGTTGATGCCGAGGATGGACATACCGTTGTTGAGGATGCCCATGATCAGTGCGCCGATGAGCGCGCCGCCGACGGTGCCGGTGCCGCCGTACGCGGAGGCGCCGCCGATAAAGCAGCTGGCAATGGCGTCCATCTCAAAGCTCTGGCCGGCGGTCGGGCTGGCGCTGTTCAGGCGCGCGGCGAAGACCAGGCCGGCGATCGCGGCGATGAAGGACATGTTCGTGTAGGCGAAGAACATCATCTGCTTGGTCTTGATGCCGGAGAGGCGCGCCGCCTTCATGTTGCCGCCGATGGCGTAGAGGTGGCGGCCCTTGACAGTCTTCTGTGTGAAGAAGGTATACGCTGCAAGCAGGATGCCCAGGATGATGAGCACCGTCGGGATACCGCGATAGCGCGCGAGCAGATAGAACACGCCGATGAGCACGACGGAAATGATCGCGCTCTTGACGATGATGGAGCTCATGGACTGATAGTCATAGCCCTTGCGCCTGCGGCTGTTGTTGGTGATGATCTGGCTGGCCGTGAAGCCGACGGCCAGAATGATACCGACGAGCATGCACAGGAGGTTAAACTTCTTGCCGCCGACCATGAAGTCCGTCACAATATCCGGAATAAAGCCGGTGGACAGGCGCTGATAGGCCTCCGGGAACGGCGCGAGCGTCATGCCGTTGAGGATGAGCAGGCACAGGCCGCGGAAGACCAGCATGCCGGAGAGCGTACAGATAAAGGGCGGGATGCCGACATAGGCGATCCAGAAGCCCTGCCACATGCCGATGGCGATGCCGATGAGCAGGCACAGGGCAATGGACAGGTAGACGTTCCAGCCCCATTCGATGATGAACGTGCCCGCGCACGCGCCGATCAGGCCGACGACAGAGCCGACGGACAAGTCGATGTTGCCGCCAGTCAGGATGCACAGCAGCATACCGATGGCCAGAATGATGACGTACGCATTCTGGAAGATGAGGTTGGATACGTTCATGGGCTTGAGCAGCTTGCCGCCCGTGAGCGTATAGAAGAACAGGATGATGACGCCCAGCGCGATCAGCATACCGTATTGCTTGAGGTCAAACTTCGGCTTCTGCTGCATGGCCTTGGCAGCCTCATGCTGCCTGGTGACGTTCTTATTTTCACTCATGTGCCGATCTCTCCCTTGCTGTCCTGCATAATATGACCCATGATGATTTCCTGCGACGCTTCCTTCGCGGGCATCTCGGCAATCAGGCGGCCCTCATTCATCACGTAGATGCGGTCGCACATGCCCAGCAGCTCCGGCAGCTCGGAGGAAATCATCAGCACAGCCTTGCCTTCGGCGACCAGCTGATTGATGATCTGATAAATCTCGTACTTTGCGCCGACGTCGACGCCGCGCGTCGGCTCGTCCAGCAGCAGAATATCCGGCTGGGCAAAGATCCACTTGCCGACCAGCACCTTCTGCTGGTTGCCGCCTGAGAGATTGCCCACCAGCTGCTCCACTGTCGGGGCCTTGACGCCCAGCTGCTCGCGCAGGATCTTCGCGCGCTTGGTCTCCAGATCCTGATCCAGCACGCCGCGGCTGCTGATGAACGCCGGGCGCGCCATGGTCATGTTATGCTTGATGGAGTCCGACAGGATCAGGCCGTCGCCCTTGCGGTCCTCCGTCACATAGGCAAGACCCGCGTCGATCGCCTGCGAAATGCTGCGCAGATGGAGGGGCTTGCCGTCCTTATAGAGCTCGCCGCTGATCTTCGTGCCGTATGCCCTGCCGAAAACCGACATGGCCAGCTCCGTCCGGCCCGCGCCGACAAGGCCGGCAATGCCCACAACCTCGCCCTTGCGGATGTTGATGGACACATTATCCACGACCTTGCGGTCGGTATAGACCGGGTGATAGGCCGTCCAGTCCTTTACCTCCAGCGCGACGTCGCCGATCTTCGGCTCGCGCGGCGGGAAGCGGTTGGTCATCTCGCGGCCGACCATGCCGCGGATGATGCGCGCCTCGGAGAGCTCGTCCTTCGACTTATCCAGCGTCTCAATGCTCTGTCCGTCGCGGATGATGGTGATCTTGTCCGCGCAGTAGCTGATCTCGTTGAGCTTGTGGGAGATGATGATGCTGGTGATGCCCTTTTCCTTCTTGAAGCGGATGAGCAGGTCGAGCAGGTTCTTGGAGTCGCTCTCGTTGAGCGAGGAGGTCGGCTCGTCGAGGATGAGGAGCTTGACGTCCTTGGCCAGCGCCTTGGCGATCTCGACCAGCTGCTGCTTGCCCATGCCGATGTCCTTGATCAGCGTGGACGGATTTTCATGCAGGCCGACGACGCTCATGAATTCGGCAGCCTTTTTATTGGTCACGTCCCAGTTAATGACGCCGCGCTTGGCCTGCTCATTGCCCAGGAACATGTTTTCTGCGATACTCAGATAGGGCACAAGCGCCAATTCCTGATGGATAATGACGATGCCCTGACGCTCGGAGTCCTTGATGTTTTTGAAGCGGCAGGTCTGGCCCTGATAGACGATATCGCCTTCATAGGTTCCATAGGGGTAGATGCCGCTGAGCACGTTCATCAGCGTGGATTTGCCTGCGCCGTTCTCGCCGCAGATGGCGTGAATCTCTCCCTCGATGACCTCGATGTTGACCCTGTCCAGGGCCTTGACGCCGGGGAACACCTTGGTGATGCTGTTCATTTTGAGGATCGTATTGCCCAAATGACATTCCTCCTGAATTCCGAAAAAGGGAGACGGACGCAGTGTCCGTCTCCCGACCTCGGGCAAAGATTGGTGAGATCCTGTCAGACAGGATTACTCAGCGATTTCCTCGGCGGTGTAGTAGCCGGATTCGATCAGCAGCGCCTCGTAGTTGGAGACATCGCCGAAGACCGGGGTGCAGTTGAAGGACGGAACCATCTTGATGCCGTTGTCGTATTCGCCGTTGAGTTCCGGGGTCTCGCCCTTGAGGATGGAGTCAACCATCTTCACGGTCTGGGCAGCCAGGGTACGGGTATCCTTGAAGACGGACATCGCCTGCAGGCCCTTGACCATGTTCTTGACGTTCGGCTTGTCGCAGTCCTGACCGGTGATCAGCGGGATGTTCTCGGTGGTGAAGCCGGCCGCGACGAGGGAGTTGGTCACGCCCAGAGCGGTGGAGTCGTTGGAGCAGAGGCAGATGTCGAGGGTCTGGCCGCCGGTGAGGGCGTCCGGATAGTAGGCGGACAGGATGTTGTCCATACGAGCCTGAGCGGTCTCGGACTTCCACGCCGGGGTGGCGACGGTCGCGAAATCAGTCTGGCCGGAAACGCACACGAGCTTGCCGGAGTCGAGGTACGGCTTGAGCAGATCGAACGCGCCCGCGAAGAACAGGCCGGCGTTGTTGTCGTCCGGGGAGCCCGCGGTGAACTCGATGGTGTAGGTCTTGTCGGTGTTGGCAAGGTCGAGGGTGTCGATGACGTACTGGCCCTGGATCTGGCCGACCTTGTAGTTATCGAAGGTGGTGTAGTAGTCAACAGCCTCGGTGTCGGTCAGCAGGCGGTCATACGCGATGATCGGGATGCCCGCTTCCTTCGCCTGAGCCAGAACGGTGCCCAGCGCGGAGCCGTCGATGGAGGCAACGACCAGAACCTGAACCTCGTTGAGGATCATGTTCTCGATCTGAGAGACCTGGGTGGCGACGTCGTTGTTCGCATACTGGAGGTCAACCTCGTAGCCGGCGGCTTCGAGCTGTGCCTTCATGTTCGCGCCATCCTGATTCCAGCGCTGGAGGTCCTGCGTCGGCATCGCAACGCCAACCAGACCGGCGGCGGAGGCGACGGACATGCAAGCCATCACAAGAACGAGAGACAGGACGATAGCAAGGATCTTTTTCATGGTACACGCACTCCTTTTTATTTATTGACTTCCTTTCACCAAGGGAGCCTAAAGGCAGATAAAGCAGAGCTAAAAACCAGCCCGGAAATTGTGCCACATTGACAAACAACTACTCTCATTATACTTAGATCACACCCATTGTCAATGGATTCATCACAATTTTACATTGATTTTTTGTCTACATGCACGCAATGGATTGTTTTGTCCCGTCGGGAGTTTCCTTCCGTCGCAATCCCCCGCCTCCCCTCCCGCCAGGGACGTGCGGCGCCCAGCAGAACCGGCCTGCGTTCCCTTATCATCCGCGCATCGCCTCTGCACGCTGTCCATATATGGAAGCATTTCCCGCGTCATGCCTCTTCCGCTCAATTTCTTTGCGATCTTCTCCTTTATCTGTATAAAGGGGATTGACAAGGCCCATGCGCGGTGCTATACTTTATCACATTAAAGCGCTAACTTAATAAAGCGCCATATCAAAAGCCATTCCATCTTCATGAAACAAGGAGGATTCCACCATGAAAAAGATCTTTGCGCTGCTTCTCTCCGCCCTGCTGCTGATGACCGCCTGCGCCGCCGTCGCCGAGGATACCGGCCTGGCCGACGTCATGGCCAAGGGCTCCCTGGTCATGGGCTTTGACGAGGCCTATCCGCCGATGGGCTTTGTCGATGCGAACGGCGAGCACGTCGGCTTTGACATCGATCTCGCCAAGGAAGTCTGCAAGCGCATGGGCGTGGAGCTCGTCCTCCAGCCGATCTCCTGGGACGCCAAGGAGCTTGAGCTCGCCAACAAGAACATCGACTGCATCTGGTCCGGCCTGACCATCACCCCCGAGCGCAGGGAGCAGATGCTCTTCACCATGCCGTATCTGGCCAATGAGCAGATCATGGTCGTCATGGCCGATTCCGGCATCGCCGCCGTCTCGGACACCGCGGGCAAGGTGCTCGGCACGCAGGCCGGCTCCGCCTCCGTGGACGTGCTGGAGGCCAACCCCGACGTCAAGAACGCGCTGGGCGATGTCGTCCTCTCCGACGACTTTGTCGCCGCGCTGATGGACCTCAAGCTCGGCGGCATCGACGTGCTGCTGATCGACTCCGTCGTGGGCAACTACTACATCTCCCAGCAGGACGACCCGGCCGCCTTCGCCGTGCTGCCCGAGGTCCTGCAGGCCGAGGAATACGGCATCGCCGTCCGCCTCGGTGAACAGACGCTGGCCGACGCGATCAACGCGCAGCTCATCGCCATCGCCGAGGACGGCACGCTGGATACCATCCGCGCCGCCTGGTTCGCCAATGACGTGACCGTCGTGGCCGACTATATCGAAGCGTACAAGAAGTAATTCTCTCCAAATGGGAATGAGGCTGTAAACTCGCTTTACAGCCTCATTCCCATGTATAAGCCCATCGCCAGAATCCGACGGAGGATGTCCCATGAAGTACTTCAACAACCCGGAAGCCTTTATCAGGCTGGTCCTCTCCATGCAGGACGGCATGACCGCCACGCTGACCATCTTCGCGCTGACGCTCGTCTTTTCCATCCCGCTGGGCATGGTCATCGCGCTCCTGCGCATGAGCAAACACCGCGTCGTCAGCGCGCCCATCTCGCTGTATATTCTGGTCATGCGCGGCACGCCGCTGATGCTCCAGCTCTTCGCGGTCTATTTCGCCATCCCGATGTTCTTCGGCGTGAATCTGGACCGCATGACGGCGACCATCCTCGCCTTTTCGCTCAATTACGCCGCGTACTTCGCCGAGATCTTCCGCGGCGGCATCATGTCCATCCCCGTCGGGCAGTATGAGGCGAGCAGCGTGCTGGGCTTCACCCCCGTGCAGACCTTCTTCCACATCGTGCTGCCGCAGGTGGTCAAGCGCGTGCTGCTCCCCGTCTCCAACGAGGTCATCACCCTCGTCAAGGACACCTCCCTGGCCAATATCATCGCCGTGAGCGAGCTCTTCCGCGCGGCGAAGAACGAGGCCAGCCGCGTCGCCTCCGTCGAGCCGCTCTTCGTCGCCGGCCTGTTCTATCTGCTGATGAACGGCGCGGTCACGCTCTTCTTCAGCTGGCTGAACAACCGCTTCGCCTACTACAAGGATTAAAGGAGGGATTCGCATGCTGCAGGTTCAGAATGTCGCCAAGGCCTTTGGCACGCAGGACGTGCTGCGGGGCGTATCCCTGCGCGTCTCCCGCGGCGAGGTCGTCGCCATCATCGGGCGCAGCGGCTCGGGCAAGAGCACGCTGCTGCGCTGCATCAATCATCTGGAGACGATCGACTCCGGCTCCATCATCATCGGCGGCGAGGCCATGGCGCAGAGCGACGCCTCCGGCCGCGCCGTATACAAAAAGGACGCCGAGCTGCGCCGCATCTGCCTGAAGATGGGCCTCGTCTTTCAGGATTACAACCTCTTCCCCCATTACTCCGTGCTGAAGAACCTCGTCATGCCGCAGGTCATGGTCCTCGGCCGCAGCCGCGCGCAGGCGAAGGAAAAGGCCCTCGCCCTGCTGGAGAAGGTCGGCCTCGCCGACAAGGCGGACGAGTACCCCTGCAACCTCTCCGGCGGGCAGTGCCAGCGCGTCGCCATCGCAAGGGCGCTGGCCATGGACCCGGAGATCCTCTGCTTCGACGAGCCGACCTCCGCGCTCGACCCGCAGCTCACCCACGAGGTACTCTCCGTCATCCGCCAGCTCGCCGACGAGCAGCGCACGATGATCGTCGTCACGCATGAGATGAACTTCGCCCGCGACGTCGCCGACCGCGTCATCTACATGGAGGACGGCGTGATCGTTGAGGACGGCCCGGCGCAGCAGGTGCTGGGCAGCGAGCGCAGCGCCGCCGTGCGCGCCTTCGTGGGCGAGAGCGGATACTGACCGATATACATTGAAAACGGGTCTTCAGGATACGCCCTGAAGACCCTTGTTTATTCAATTGATTCACCGGAAGCAGGCGCGCCGTTTCTGCTCTGCATCACCAACGCCTTGAGTTCCTTCTTCGCCCGGCTGTACTGTTCCGCGCTGAGCACAACCTTGCCGTGGCAGATCGATATCCAGTCATTTTCACAGAATCTGAGCAGGGTGCGGTTGATGGTCTTGACCGTCATGCCGACCTCCTCGCTGATCTGCTGGCGCGTCTTGCGCAGGACGGCAGTCCCGTTTTTCTCAAGCTCTGAATCAGAAATCCCGCCGAGGATGTATTTAAGCAGAATGTACTTGCTCGAATAAAACTGCCGTTCGCCGCGATGATAGCTGGAAAAGTACAGCTTCCGCGCCACATGGCTGCTCAGCGCCTTGAGAAAGCAAGCGTCCCGGCTGAGCCAGCTGTCAAACTCCGCCGCCGTCAGATAGGCCACGAGGCAATCCGTCACCGCCTCGATCGTCACCGACGTATGCGACGCGCCGGCCATCAGGGCGACCTCTCCCACAAACGACACCGCATCGTTCATCTCAATCATGAACACGTTGCCGTTTTCCAGCTCGTTGATCACGCGGAATGTGCCGGAAAGCAGGATTCCGACGCTCTCCAGGCGGCTGTCCTTCTGGCGGACGACGCTGTGCGCAGGATGCGTCCTGATGACAAAGCGCCCGTCCAGATCCCCGGGGATCGAATCCGTAAACGCCGAAAAGCCCGGCGCAATCTCCATCAGCTCAGCAAATCTCATGGCCGTTCCCCTCCCGCTTTATCCTAGCATGATTTGACGGAAGATACAAGCATCACCAGCGGCAGAGCCACGGCTCGCGCTCAAACAGGCGCTTCGCCTCATGCCGCACCCGGTCTGCGTCGATGGTCAGCAGCTCGCGATTCTTCATCAGCAGGCGGCCGTTCACGATCATATGGCGGACGTCCGCGCCGCTCGCGCTCTCCACCAGGGAATGCACGAGATTCTGCGTCGGCCACAGATGCGGCGCATCCGTATCCAGCGCGATCAGGTCTGCCAGCATGCCCGTCTCAATGCGGCCCGTCTCCTCCTCAAACAGCGCGGCCGCGCCGCCCTGCGTCGCCATCGTCAGCAGCGTTTCCGCCGGCATCACGCAGGAATCCGCGCTCTCGATGCCGCGCGTCACGTTCATCACGCCGCGGAAAAGGCGCATCTCGCGGAACAGATCCAGCCCGCCATGCGCCGCGCCGTCGCTGCCCAGGCCGACGTGAATGCCGGAAGCCAGCAGCTGCGGCGTTTGGGGCGCGCCCTTTCCGCAATTGGAGAACGGGCAGTGCGCCACGCGCACATCATGACGCGCAAGCACGCCGATCTCCTGCGGGGAGAGGAAGATGCAGTGCGGCGCCAGCAGGGGCGCGCGGAGCAGATCCTCCTTCTCCAGCCAGATAAACGGGCGCTCTCCGGTCCGCTCAATGAACTCCGTCACCTCGCTGGCATACTCGTTCAGATGCGTCTCCACCGGAACGTCGTCCTCCGCCGCCGCCTCAAAGACGGCGCGAAGCAGCCCTTCGCTCACCGCCGTCGGCGTCGTGACCGAATAAATCGGGCGCAGCAGGCTGCCCGTCAGCGCGCGCTTCATCGCGCGCAGGCGCTCCACGCCCGCCTCAACGCTCGGCGCACGCAGGCTCTCGGGCGCATGCGGATTGTCGTTGGTCATCACGGACAGGCGGCCGCGCAGTCCGGCGTCGTCATACACCTGGGCAAAGACCTCGGGATACTTGCCGCCCGCATCGACAAAGCCCGTCGTGCCGAAGAGCATCATCTCCATCGCCGCAAGCTGTGCGCTCAGGCGGGAGGTTTCCTCGGTGAGACGGCTTTCAAAGGGCACGTTCACCCGCTTCCAGATGACCGGCTTCTCGTCGAGCAGCCTTCCGCGAAGCAGCTGCTGGCTGGTGTGGATATGGCCGTCGATCAGGCCCGGCATCCAGAGCAGGCGGCTGTCCTCGATCGTCTCCCTCGCGCAGAAACGGTTCTCCTGCGCGGGCGCGATGCCGGCGATTCTGCCGCCGCAGACAGCGATATCCTGCCCCTCTTTGATGGTCATATCCGGCGCAAGATAACGCGCATTGCGCAGCAGCAGATCACATTGCAGGGTGTGTTCTGCGTTCATGGGATCCTCTCCTCTCACAAAAACAGCTTATACAGAGCAAAACAGATGGAAAACACAGCCACGCCGCGCTTGAGCAGCGCCTGCGGCACATGGCGCGCCGTCATGCTGCCGACAAACACGCCGACCGCATGGCTCGCCGCCGAAACCGCGAGCAGCGCCGCCAGCGATGCGGCATCGCAGCGGCCGCCGTACACGGCGACGGCCGGCAGGGCGATAAAGACGGAATCCATCAGCGCCATGCCGACCGCCAGCTTCACCGGATAGCCCAGCACAACCAGCAGCGGCATCACCAGCACAGGCCCGCCGGCGCCGGACGCCGCGCAGATCACCGCCGTCGCAAAGCCCAGCAGCGCCAGCGCCCAGCGCGGCAGCCGCCCGGAGGCCTCACGCCCCCGCCCAGCGCTCAATTCGCGCCGGAGGATCGACAGGCCGGAAATCAGCACAACCGCATACAGGATTGTCTTCGCCGTATCCGCCGGCAGAAGCCCGCCGAGCCCTGCGCCAACCAGGCCGCCCATCAGGCTGCCAATGCCCATCGCCAGCGCGGGCTTCATCTCCAGTTCGCCGCGCCTGCGGTAGTTCATCGCGCCGATCGCGCCGGATACCGCAAAACACACAAAACTGAGAAACAGGCTTTCGGAAACCGAAAGCCCGTAAAACTGCATGAACAGAATCGGCAGCAGAAACCCGGCAATCCCGCACCAGCCGATGCACAGGCCGATCACGAGGCTGCCGAGGGCCGCCGCAGCATAATACAGCATATCAGATCACGTTGGTCAGCTGCAGCATGAACTGCGCGATCAGCAGAGAGAAGACAAAGGTGCCGGTCATGACAAAGACCGTGATGAGCACCATCTTCCAGCCCTGCTTGACAAAGGAGCGCAGCTGATTGCTGATGGACATGCCGGCGAACGCGCCGACCATGGTCAGCGGAGCCGTGAAGTTGATCTTGTTCGCCGCGCTGATGACAAACTCGGACACCGGGGAGAGCGGGCAGGCGACCAGCAGACCCAGGATGGAGCAATAGGCGACGGTCGGGAGCTTGAGCGGGATGATATGCGCAAGGCCCGCGCCGCCCAGCGCCAGCGCCAGCAGCACCAGCACGCCCGGCAGGGACTCGGCAAAGGCAATGTCAAAGCCGATGAAATTGGCGGTCATCATGCCCAGGCCGGTGATGGCCAGGGTAAAAATCCAATCGATCACACGCATGGTGTTTCCTCCTTATCTTCTGCTTACTTGCCGATGCGCTCAGCGGCCTCGCGGCCAGCCTTGGTCACACGGCCGAGGGTGGGCTCCAGCTTGTTATAGAGCCAGTTGCACAGCGGCAGGCCGATGAAGATCGCCATGTAAATGCCGTCGATGCCGGAGATCGTTTCGCTGGCAGAGGCCATCGCGGAGATCTCGCTCGCAAACTCCGGCATCACCTCGCTCAGCGCGGCAACCGCGGAGGACATCATGATGCCCGCGCCGACGCCGGACGCCATGCCAAGCGCATACGGATGGAACAGGCCCGTGGCCGCCACCATGGACGCCATGAAGCCAAAGTAGATCGTGCCGACCATGCCGCCAGTGATGTACACGGACAGGCTTCCCTGGCCTTCGGGGGAATCCGCGCCGTACATATCCTGAATCAGCGCGAGGTTGGTCTCGCGGTTGATGGAGTGCGCCGCGCCGATCGACTCGCGCTTGAGGCCGAGCAGCAGCGCCAGCGGCATCGCGAGCACGATCGTGCCCAGGTTGCCGAATTCCTGCAGCAGCAGGGCCGGGCCGGCAGAGATAACCTTTTCAATATTCGCGCCGGCATTGATGCCCAGCTTGGCGATGAACGGCAGAATCGCCACGCCAACCAGCTTGGACGCCGCCTTGACGCGCTTGTCGTCGATGATCTTCAGCGTGTTCGGGCCGGACAGAATGCCCAGGAACAGCGCATAGAAGATCGGGAAAATGATGAACGTGCCCTTCCAGACCGGGATCTTGATCTGGCCGATGGAGTCCGCGATCAGGATGAACACGAAGGCCAGCGCATAGATGATCCATTCCGTCTTGATCCGCTCCAGAAGAGTCGGATACATCATGTTGTTCTTTTTCATAAGTACTCCCCTTCTTCAGAAAGATGCAAACAGTATACCGACGCGAAGCACGCAAAAAAAGGCCAAATGTCCTCTTTGCCGGCAAATCAGCCCTATAACAACGAACAAATCCGGATTATTTTCTGCATTTGTTCGTGTTTTTCCTTATTGAGCCATATAAAACAGCAGCACCGCCGAAGCGATGCTGCCTGATTGATATCGGATTATTCGCGGAATCTGCGTTCGTTCCCGCTCTCCAGCCCGCAGGCGAAGTACGTCACGCCGCTCATCGCATCCAGACGCAGGGTATACGCGCCCGCGCGCGCATGGATGAGCTCGCCGCTGTCGCTGACGATCTCCATCGCGCCCTCCATGTCGCCCGTGGTCAGGTAGACATAGGCGGGCTTCACGCTCCTGTTGATGAGGGTGACCGCGGCGGCGTTGCGCGCCGGGCGGCCCAGCGCGTCCGTGCCCTCGCTGATCGTGCGCTTGACGCCCAGCACGTCGCTGCCCGGGGCGAAGTAGACGCACTCGCCCGTGCGCAGCTCGGGATGCGCATGGCGCATGGCGATCATGCTGCGGTAAGCCTCCATGATGTGCGCATCCTCATGCCCCCACGGATAGGTGCGGCGGCAGAAGGGATCGGCGCAGCCCTCAAGGCCCGCCTCGTCGGCGTAATAGATGCACGGCATGCCTGGCACGCTCATCATCACCCGCAGCATCAGCTGCTCGCGCCTCGCGCCGAGCGTGCGCTCCGCGTCGGAGAGGCGGTGATCCGCACGCTTGACGCGCGGGATGTCGCTGCCGTCGTTGCCCGCCAGCACATTGAGGATGCGCGGGCGGTCATGGCTGCCCATCAGGTTCATCAGCGAATAGAGGAAGGGCTTGGGATAATTCTGCTGCAGCGTCGAGAGGTCGTGCACGACCTGCTTCGCCGTGATGCGGCCCATGAGGAAGCCGATCAGCGCCTCGCGCAGCGGATAATTCATCACGCTGTCCAGCGTGTCGCCCAGCACATAGGAGCGCACGTCGCCGTAGGCCAGCTTATGGCTGGCGTCCTCCCAGACCTCGCCCAGCACAGCCGCGTCGGGGTCGACGCTCTTGACCTGCCTGCGCAGCTCACGCAGGAAGGCCATCGGCAGCTCGTCCGCCACGTCCAGCCTCCAGCCGCTCGTGCCCGCGCGCACCCAGTGCTTGACCACCGCATCCTCGCCCTTGAGGATGTAGCGCATGTAGTCCTCATCCAGCTCGTTGACATTGGGCAGCGTGCGGAAGCCCCACCAGCACTCGTAGTCGTTGGGCCACTTCTTGAAGGTGAACCACTTCGCATACGGGGAATCCGGGTCGCGGAAGGCGCCGGTCTTCTCGCCGTAGGTGCCGCGGCGGTTGAAGTACACGCTGTCGTCGCCCACATGGGAGAAGACGCCGTCGAGCATCACGCGGATGCCCATCGCCTTCGCCTCCTCGCAGAGCCTGCGCAGCGCGGCCTCGTCGCCGAACATGGGGTCCACGCGCATATAGTCGCTGGTGTCGTATTTATGATTGGTCCTCGCGTCAAAGATCGGGTTGAAGTAGATGACGCTCACGCCCAGCTCCTTGAGATAGGGCAGCTTCTGCCTCACGCCCTCGAGGTTGCCGCCGAAGAAGTCGCTGGCGAAATTGTCGCCATTCTCGGAGACATTGAGGAAGGGCATCTCGTCCCACTTGTCGTGCAGCTCGATCCTGCGCCCCGCCTTGGCATGCATGAGCGCGTCCGTGCCCGCTCCGTGATGAAAGCGGTCGACCATGATCTGGTACATCACGCCGTCGGCCATCCATTCCGGCACGCGGTAATCGGGGTCGTAAACCGTGATCTGGAAGCTCTCCTCGCTGCCCATCCGGCCCACGCCGCAGCCGGCGTGATCATTCGGCGCGCCGAGCACGACGAATTCATCGTCATTGTAGGCTTCGAATCGATACCAGTAGAGGCAGGGCGTCCGGCTGACGACCACCTGCACCTCGTAATAACGCTTGCCGTCGCGCGCGCCGAGGGGACGCATCGGATAGCGGCGCTCCTCGCCGTCCCACACGCGAACGTCAACGCGCTTGGGCTCGGCCTCATCCGTCACGGCGACGCGCAGACGCACCTGCGCGCCCGCGGGCAGCGCGCCCTGAGGATAACGGTCAAACACATTGAGGGAATTATGCTCCAAAATCATCTGGCAGCACTCCGTTCATCATAGTCTGTCAGCTGAATCTGCTGAAACGCTGTCCCCGGTACCGGACAGCGTGTTTCATTGTATCGTAATTTACACATTCTGTCAAACCCGCATTCATCCGTCTGCGTGTGCAAGTTCACATTTTTGTTGCATTCTCCTTGCTTCCATGCTACAAGCGCCGGGTATAATACCTGTAACCAAATGCTGAAGGAGGGGAATCACGCATGAACAGACGGCTGCTTGTCATCATCGCCGGCGCGCTTGCGGCATGCGCGCTCCTGCTCCTTCTCTCCTTGCCGCGCCCGATCGCGCAGCCCGAAGCCTCCGCCCCCGCAGCCGCCCCCGCGCAGCCCGCCGCCCAGGCGGATACAGCGCCGCTCTTCCCGGGCGTCGACCCGATGGAGACGCTCTCCATGTCGATCCTCTCCGGGGACAGGGCGTTTGAGTTTAGGCGGACGGGCGCTCTCGCCAGCGTCAACGGGCACAGAGCCGACGGCGAGATGCTGGAGACGCTGATTGAGCAGATCACGCAGATGCCCATCGCCCCGCGCGACGCCTTCTCCCCCGCCGGGGCTCCGCTGATGACCATCACCCTCGCCTCCGGCGGCGCGGAGCACACAGCCAGCTTCTACCGCAGCCATCATGGTGAGGATGCGGACGTCCTCTATACCCACAGGAACGCGCACTACTACGGCGTGACCGACGCGTGGCGCGTGGGCACGCTGCTGCTCGCCTGCGACGGCACACGCATCCTCGACGCGGGCGGGAACGAAGCGCCCGCCCAGTAAATTGACCAGAACAGGGGCTGCCGGTCCGACGACCGACAGCCCCTGTTGGTTTTCTTATGCCTGCACCGCACACCCGCAGGTCCCGTCCGTAACCCGTCCGTCCTGCACGGCAATCCGCCCGCCGACGATCACATGCCTGATGCCCTGCGGCGCCGCATCGGGCCGCCCTTCGCCCGGGAAATCCGCCCGGTCGGCGATCTGCTCCGGATCAAAGATCACGAGATCCGCATCGCAGCCCGCGCACAGCCGCCCCTTGCCCTCGAGGCCGAAGACCTGAGCCGGCAGCAGCGTGATCCTGCGGATGGCCTCCATCCAGTCGACCCCGCGCCCCTCGCGCACCATCTGCCGCAGGAAGCGCGGGAAGCTCCCCGCGATCTGCGGATGGCCCTCGCCGGGCAGGTATGCGCCCGTGTCGCTGGAGATCATGCACAGCGGGTGCCGCGCGATGGTGAAGACCGCCTCCTGACTGCCGGTAAAGACGGCGACGGCGTCGTTCGGGTGCGCCGTGCGCAGATGCTCAAAGAGCTTATAATCCATGGTCTGCCCGATATGATCGCCGGTGATCATCCTCAGATGGCAGAAACCGATGCTGTTGGCGCGCATCAGCTCCTCCTCGAAGATCGCAGCGCCGATGGAGGTGCACCAGTCCTTGTACATGCCGCTGTCAAAGAGGATATCCACGCCCTGCTCCCGCGCGCGCTCGACCATCGCGATCGCCTCGTTTTCCACGCCCACGCCATACTGATAGGTGAAGTGGGAGACGACCATCCGGCAGCCGGATGCCTGCGCGAGGTCGATGGCCTCCTGCAGGGAATGCAGGTCGGTCATGGAGTTCATCCGCGTATCGATGGACACGGGCCTGCCATATGCCTTCGCCTCCCGGCAGAGGGCGAGCATCTCCTCATCCGACGCCCCCGGCGCGTAGGCCGGGCCGAGGGATACGCCGATCGCGCCGCCCTCCAGCGCCTCGCGGCAAAGCGCACGCATGGTTTCCACCTGATCCGCGTCCGCCGGGGCAAAGATATCCATCGCGCCCGCCGCCTCGCGCAGCGCGCACATGCCCACCAGCTCCGCCTGATGGATGGGGAACTGCTTCTGGTCCTCCAGAAAGCGGCGCACATCCACAGGCGAGAAGCCGCAGTTGCCACCGATGCTCGTGGTCACGCCCTGCAGCAGCGAAAGCTCGCCCGTGCGCACATGCCCGTCGATATGCCCATGGGGATCGATGAATCCGGGGCTGACGATACAGCCCTCCGCGTCGATCACCTGCGCGCCCTGCGGCGCGCCCATCGTGCCCTGCGGCGCAATGGTCGCAATGCGCCCCTCCTCCAGCAGAATATCCGCCGGGAAGAGGCGCATTTCCTGCGGGTCGGCTGCCATGCCGCCCGAAATGAATAGCATAGACATGAGACATTCCTCCCTGATCATCCTAAGTACCGGAGGATGGATGCGTTCCGCGCCGCAGCCGGAATCACCCGTCAAAGAAAACCCGCACACTTCGCGGGCTTTCCTTGACGGGCATCCCAAAGGACGCCCGTCGATTGCTCAAAGCAATAAGTGTCTCGCTTTTCAGCACGCCTTCCACCATCCTTCGGATGATCCCCTTCCCTCTTGAGGGAGCTGGCACGGCATAGCCGTGACTGAAGGAGTGCCCGCCCGCAGGCGACGCCGCGGATTACAGGCCGAGCTTGAAGGTGGTCCAGATATCCTGGAACTTCTGCTCGTCCTCGGTGGAGAGGTTCATGACGAACTCGGCCTTGCCGATGTTGTCATAGATGCCCATGAACTCCGGACGGGCCTTGAACGCATCGGACAGGCTGTCCTGCGCGGCGGCGTTCGGGCTGCAGTAGTACTGCCACTCGGCGCAGATCGCGGCGATCTCCGGACGGAGCAGGAACTCGAGGAACTGGTTGGCATTCTTCGCGTGCGGCGCATTCACCGGGATGAAGCAGCCGTCGATGCCGAAGCCCAGGCCTTCCTCCGGCCAGACGACCTTCAGATCCGGGTTGGCGTCCAGCGCCATGGCGACGAACGGCGTGAAGGTATAGGCCACGGAGATGTCGCCGGCGACAAGATAGTTGTGGATGTTCTCATACTCGAGGACATGGATGTTGCTCCTGAGGGACTCGAGCTTGGCGGCCGCCTCGGCGAGGACAGCCTCGTCGGTGGTGTTCATGCTCTTGCCCATGGACAGCAGGATCATGCCGACGGTCACGCGGGCGTCGTCGATCAGGCCGAGGGAGTCGGCGAGGGACGGATCCCACAGGTCGTTGAAGCCCTTGATCTCCATCTCCACCACGGACGGATCATACACGATCAGCGGGATGCCGCTGACGTACGGCATGACGTACTCGTTCTCCGGGTCAAAATACTGGCTCAGGAAGCGGGCGTCCAGATTGTCATAATTGGTGACGATGGTCTTGTCGATCTTCTGCATCAGACCGGCCTCGCGCGCGGCGTTCAGAATGTAATCGCTGGCGAGGATGATGTCATAGTCGCCGCCATCCACCGCGGTCAGCTTCTGCAGCATTTCCTCGTTGCTGGCAAAGGTCGCGTAATTGACCTTGATGCCGGTTTCCTCTTCGAACGGAGCGATCACGGTCGCGTAGTCGATGTAGCCTTCCCAGGAGAAGATGTTGAGCACAGCCTCGTCCGTCGCGTTGACGGTCTCCGCGTATGCGCAGGTGACGAGCGCCAGCATCGCCAGCAGCAGGCAGACAATTTTCTTCATAGTCAGGTCCTCCTCATTTTTTGCGGATCATATCTCATTCGCGGTCATCCGCGTCTGATTCATGGAAACAGGGTTACAGGGTTACTTCTTTTCGCTCCTCGCGCTGATGAGCTGCGAGATTGCGACGAACAGGAAGATCGCGCCGAGCATCAGCGTGGAGAGCGCGTTGATCTCCGGCGTGCCGCCGGACTTGAGGCCGGTGTAGATCTTCAGCGGCAGGGTCGTCGTCTCGGCGCTGGTGACAAAGAAGGAGATCACCACGTCGTCCAGCGACATCGCCGCCGCCAGCATCATGCCGGAGACGACCGCAGGCATGATCAGCGGGAGGGTGATATCCCGCAGCACGCGCATGGGCTCTGCGCCCAGATCGCGCGCCGCCTCCTCGATCGCCGGGTCCATGCCCACGAGGCGGGATTTGACGTTGATGAACACATACGGCACGCAGAAGGCCGTGTGCGTCGCCACCAGCGCGCCCATGCCCAGCTTCACGCCCACGCCGGTAAAGAGCGCCAGATACGCCATGCCCAGCACGAGCTCGGGGATCATCATCGGCAGCGTCGCGACGGATTCGATCGCGCCCGCGCCCTTGAAGTGGCTGCGGGAGAGGCCGATCGCGCCGAGCGTGCCGATGCCGCCCGCCAGCAGGCTCGAGAGCCCCGCCAGCACGAGCGAGTCGATCAGCGCATCCGCCATCAGCCTGTTGGAGAACAGGCGCGTGTACCACTGGGTCGAAAAGCCGCTCCACGCGCTCACGCTGCGCCCGGCATTGAAGGAGTAGATGACGACCATCAGGATCGGCAGATAGAGGATGATCAGCACCAGCGACATGTAGATCGGGGAAAAGAGCCTGAGCTTCTTTCTTTTCTTCGCCGCCATCAGAACACCCCCAGATCATCGCCGCCGCTCCTGCGGTAGACGAGGTAGATGCCCGCCGTCAATACGATGAGCACCATGGACATCGCGCTGCCCATGTGCCAGTCGCGCACCTTGAGCAGCTGGTCGCGGATGAGATTGCCCACCAGCACCATGCCGCCGCCCATGATATCGGACAGGTAGAAGATGCCCACGCTCGGCACGAACACCAGCACGCATCCGGCGAGGATGCCCGGCATCGTCAGCGGGAGCGTCACATCGATGAACGCGCGCCACGGCTTGGAGCCCAGATCGCGCGCCGCCTCCACGAGGGTGAAGTCCATCTTGTCCACCGCGCTGTGGCACGGGAGGATCATCATGGAGATCAGGCAGTAGACCATCGCCAGCAGCACCGAGCCGTAGGAGCCGAGGAACTTGATGTTCTTCTCGATCAGCCCGAGGCCTTTCAGCACAGTATTGATCAGGCCGTTGCCCTGCAGCAGGATCTTCCATCCGTAGATACGCACCAGCGCGCTCGTCCAGAACGGAATGATCACCAGCATCATCAGGATGAAGCGCCACCGTTTCGGCGCGCGGGCCATGCAGTAGCCGAAGGGATAGCCGATCAGAAGGGAAATCACGGTGGTATAGAATGCGAGCTTCAGGCTGTTGGCAAAGACCAGCAGATAATCCGCCCGCAGGATACCCTTGAAGTTGTCGAGCGTCAGCGCGCCCTCCGCCGTGGTCAGCGCCATGCCCATCACATAGATCAGCGGCAGCGCCACCAGCAGCACCGCGACCAGCGCCATCGGCGCGACGAAGAGCATGTTCCTGCGCGTTTCTCTCGCGCGGCGCGCGTCCTTGCCTGCGTTATGCGTCATAGGACGCACCCCCGATGACCGCGGCCTGCGCCGGGTTCCAGTGCAGGTAGACGCGCTCGCCAGGCTTCGCCGCATCGGCCATGCGCGCCTCGCTCGTGGCGACGGCCTCCGCGCCGCCCGCCATCAGGCAGAAGGTCTCCACGCTGCCGCCGGCATAGCGCACCTCGCGCACCGTGCAGGGAAGATTGAAGCCCTCAACCGGCGCTGCGGACGCCCGCATGCGCTCCGTGCGCACGCAGATCTCGCACGTCTGCCCGACAGCCAGCCTCGCCCTCGAGGCGTCGACGGTATAGCTGCCGTTTGCGTCCTCGACGACCGCCGCATGGCCCGAGACGGACATCACCTTGCCGGTGAAGATCGTGCTGCGGCCGATGAACTGGGCGACGTAGCGCGTCATCGGCGCGTCGTAGATCTCCTCGGGCGTGCCGATCTGCTCGAACCTGCCGCCCTTCATGACACAGATGCGGTCGGACATGTTGACCGCCTCTTCCTGATCGTGGGTGATGTAGATAAAGGTGATGCCCAGCTTCTTCTGCAGGCGCTTGAGCTCCACCTGCATCTGCCTGCGCAGCTGCAGATCCAGCGCGCCCAGCGGCTCATCGAGCAGCAGCAGCTGCGGCTGCAGCGCGAGCGCGCGGGCGATGGCAATGCGCTGACGCTGGCCGCCGGAGAGCTGGTTGGGCATGCGCTTGGCATACTCGCTCATCTGCACCAGCGCGAGCATCTCCTCCACGCGCGCCTTGATCGTCGCCTTGTCCTCACCGCGGACCTTGAGGCCGTAGGCCACGTTCTTCTCCACATTCATATGCGGGAAGAGCGCGTAGCTCTGGAAGACCGTATTGACCGGCCTCGCCTCCGGCGGCAGGTCCGTCATATCCTGCCCATTCAGGATAACGCGGCCCTCGTCCGCCGTCTCAAGGCCCGAGATGATGCGCAGCGTGGTCGTCTTGCCGCAGCCGGACGCGCCGAGCAGCGTGACGAACTCGCCGCGATGCACGTCCAGCGAGATATCCGACAGCACGGGTCCGCTGCCGAAGTCCTTAGAGATATGCTGTAAGGAAAGAAGAATTTCCTGCATGTCCGCCTCCCGGCCGGTCTGCCCCGGCTCCATTCCTACTGAATTAGTATGATTATATGTCAAGCGTATCCGCATGTCAATCATAAAGTTTGGCTGATAAATTGTGCGGGTTTAGTTTTGCTAAACTTTACCTGCCGGATACCCCTCTCCGCGCGCAATCTGCGCCATGAATAATGATCCCCCGGCGGAGCCGGGGGTTTTTCTTCGACGGGCATAGCCCTATGTTACTGGCCACGTGTCACGTCACGTTGGTACGATCTGGCATTTGCATAAGACTCTTCAATTCAGACATTCTTTCCCTTTTCCACTCCAATGCATCTCTGCACACATATCCTTTCGATTCTTGGCATAACACCTTTCTCCATTTGCCTTTCCCGATCTATTTTGCTATAATTCTCTTTGCATTCATTCGAATGTCCTC
>JAGBFR010000030.1 GCA_017936375.1 Clostridia bacterium | reverse complement strand
AATGATGAAGGGTGGCTGACACATTTAACTGCGGGCGTGGTGTCCCAATTCCAAATTCCGTCAGACCGGTCCCCTTCATCATATAGGAAAAGCGAAGGCTGTTAAACCCTCGCTTAAATATTACCAATTCCAATTTGTCGAGCAGACAAAGATATGCACGCCATGGCTTTATAACTGAGGATGGGTGGCATAGTATTCGTTGACAAGCGTCAGCACAGCAGATGCGGATCCGGTGAGGATCACACGGATGTGGGGCGCTTGCATGCGGAAGGAAAAATGCAAGCCGCCGTCACCGCTCTGATTGATGCGATAACAGAAAAACTCAGAAATCTCCTTGGCATTGCCGTTGGGGATGTCCAAGATCATACATGTCTGCTCACATGGCTTTTTCATGTCCAGCAGGAAATCATACACCAAGCTGTGATTCCTAGCCAGGATGCTCGGCCGCACTGCCGGGTGAAGGAGAAATGCCTCGATCTGCTCAGGGGTAAAATGCCACATGCCGTTGATCTTTTCGCCCCGGAGAATACCGGAAGCGAGGTAATTGCGCAGGGTGCGGTCAGTCAGACCGGTGAACTGAACCAGATGGCTGAGAACGTAGTAATGACCGGTATCTTGCATGGGATATGCTCCTTTGCTTTGATGTGACCTGCAGGATCTACATCCAGTATACAGGGTTCAGATGCGGAAAACAATTTGAAATCAGGCAATTTTTTCATATCCGGGCAGCAAAGGAGAGCCCCTATTTAGGCCACGCGCAATCATTCACACCATCCCCTTGCATAACCTCATAAGAAAATGAGCATCCGTCATTTCGCCGGATGCTCGTTTTTCGCTATCGGATTATTCATTTCTTAAGAATTTATCCCGCAAGGGCGGCATTCTTTATTTTCCCTCCGCAATCACCCGCAGGATCTTATCCGCCGCGCCCGCAGCGCCCGGGCAGGCCTTAAAGCCCGCTGCAATCTCCTGCGCCGCGCGCCTGTACGCCGGGTCGCTCAGCACGAGATCAACCGCCGCGCGGATCTCCTCCGCCGTTTTCTTTTTCAGATACACGCCCGCGCCCAGCTGCCGCGCGCGGACGGCGACGGCGCCCTGCTCCTTGGTGACGGGGAGCATGACCAGCGGCACGCCGAAGTACAGCGCCTCGCTCGCGCTGTTCATGCCGCAGTGGGTGACAAAGGCGTCCGCCTTTTCAAGCACAGCAATCTGATCCACCTGCGGATAGACCTCGACATTCCCCGGCAGCGCGCCGAGGGCCGCAATATCCGTCCGCTCGCCCGCGGAGATCACCACCTGCACGGGCGCATCCGCAAAGGCCGCGACGCACTGCCTGTACAGCGGAATCATGTCGTTATTGACCGTGCCCATGGAGATATAGACAAGCTTCTCCGCCCGCTTTGCAAACTCACTCTGCGCCGGGCGGATCGACGGGCCGACGAAGGCATACCTATCCGTAAAAGTATCCGCACAGGGCTGGAACTGCGGCGAGGTATAGACGACCGTATGCGTATGCTCGTCATTCTGGATGAGGTCGAGCACGCTCTTGACCGGATAGCCCTTCTCCTGCAGGCGTGCAATCTGCTTTGCGATCTTTCCCATGGAAAACAGCATGCCGACGAGCTCCATCGGGCTCTGCTTCATCAGCTGCGCCGAGTGCTTATTGAAGGCAAAGGTCGTCGTCGAGGAGACGAAGGGGACGCCCAGCTTGAGCGCCGCCGCCTTGCCCCATACGGCCATGGAGTCGGCGACGATGCAGTCCGGCCGCATGTCCTTCATCTGCGCCATGACCATCTCGTCAAGCGCCAGCGTGGTATCCACCAGCACCCTCGTCGACAGCGCGAGATCCTTGCCAATCTTCGCGGCATCCTTGGGTGAGAGGCGCATCTCGCCGTCATAGGCGTCGCAGGCGACAAAGCGCGCGCCCGCCGTCTCGATCTTCTCCCGCATCATCTCATAGGAATAATACCATACCTCATGCCCGCGCCTGACCAGCTCGCGCACGACGCCCAGCGTCGGATTCGTATGACCATGGGCAGGAATACAGAAAAAGACAATCCTGCTCATCGTCACTCCTCCATGCCCGCAAAGATGTGCGCGATAAAGGCGCTCTGCTTATCCCGCGGGAGGATCGCCAGCCCGCGCTCCCTGTCGCCGAGGACGATGATCTCGCAGCCCGGCTGAAGGTCAAATAGCTCCCGCGCCTCCTTGGGAATGACAAACTGCCCCTTTTCCCCGATCCTGACCATCCACGCAAACTTTCCGTCCTTCGTCTCCATCCATTTCGCCTCCACAAGTATGATTATTCATACCAATCATACTTCACAGAGCTCGTTTTGTCAAGATAAAAGCCGCCAGCTTGCCTGACAGCCCTTTTTTGGTTTGGTTGTTTACTCGCCGTAGGTCTCGGCGATCATCGCCTGCACGGTGCGATAGAGCGTATCCCTGTCGATCATGCCGATGCGCTGGCCCTTGAGCTCGCCGTCGGCGGAGACAAAGATCGTCGTCGGCATGGAGCGGATGGAATAGGTGAGCGCCGCATCGCCGTCCGTATCAAAGAGCACCGGGAAGGTATATCCGCCCTGCGCGACAAGCGCCTTGCCCGCCTCCTTGGTGTCGTTGCCGAAGGCACAGAGATTGACCATCAGGAACTGGACCTTATCGCCATACTCCTTATAGCAGTCCTCAAAGTCCGGCATCTCCATCTTGCACGGCCCGCACCAGCTGGCAAAGAAATTGACCACGACCGGCTTGCCCCTGAAATCCTTCAGGCTGACGGGATTGCCCGCGTCGTCATAGGCGGTAAAGTCCTTCGCCATGTTCTTGAAGACCGGGCCGATCGCCCCGACGGGCACCTCGGTCGCGGCAGGCTCCGCCGCCTCAGGGGCCGCCGTCTCCTGCGGCACGGGCGTCGCAGCGGGCGCCGCCTCTACAGGCTCCTGTGTCGCCGCCTGAGCCACGACCGCAGCAGGCGCCTGCGTCACCTCAGGAATCGGCAGGGTCTCCTCCTGCGCATACGGCAGGGAGAAGGACGGCAGCATGGACGAGAGGCGCGCATACCAGCCGGACATCATCAGCACGCCGACCAGAATCAGGAACACGCCGCAGACCTTGTTGATCACGCCGTAATGGCGCTTGATGAAGGCGAACGCGCCCTTGAGCCGGTCGATGAGCAGCGCGCAGAGCACAAACGGCACGCCAAGGCCCAGCGAATACGCCAGCAGGAGCAGCATGCCCGAAAGCGCCTGCCCCTCGCTCGCCGCCATCATCATCGCGGAGCCGAGGAACGGGCCGGTACACGGGGACCAGCCCACCGCAAACACCGCGCCCAGCAGCGCGCAGGACGCGTAGCCCTTCGCCTCGATCTTCACATCCGGGCGGAGCGTGCGCTCCAGCAGCGCGATGCGGAAGACGCCCGCATAGTGCAGGCCGAAGAACACGATGACAGCGCCGGTCACAAGGCTCACCACGCGCTGATAGCGGATAAGCAGCGAGCCGACGGAGCCGGCGAACACGCCCAGCAGCACGAAAAGCGCCGTAAAGCCCGCCACAAAGCAGAGCGCGCGCAGCAGCGTGCGGCCGCGCTTTGCCTGCGCCTCGCCGCCGGTGAAGTAGAGCACATACACCGGGATCATCGGCAGCACGCACGGGGAAATAAAGGTAATCAAACCTTCCAGAAATGTAATAACAGCCTGCAAAATTCAGTCCTCCTCAGTTATTCCCAGCATCGGGAATCAGCCAAGATATTTGTCAAACCAGTCCGTCATCTCCGTCAGGCGGCGGATGCGGTGATCCGGCCTGCCGGAGCGGGAGAGCTCATGATTCTCCCCATGGAAGAGGCACAGGCGCGCCGGGCAGCCGTGCACCTTGAGCGCGGTGAACATCTGCAGGCCCTCGGCCATCCAGCAGCGGTAGTCCTCGTCCGAATGGATGAAGAGCGTCGGGGTGACGCACCGATCCGCGTACTTGAGCGGGGAATGGAACCAGAGCTTCTCAATGTCGCTCCACGCGTCGCAGAGCATCTGATCAGCGTTGAAGCTGTAGCCGATATCGGTCGTGTTGCCCTTGGAGATCCAGTTGGCGATCGAGCGCTGGGACGCCGCCGCGGCGAAGCGGTCGGTATGGCCGATGATCCAGTTGGTCATGAAGCCGCCGTAGCTGCCGCCCGTCACGCCCACGCGCTTTTGGTCGATCTGCGGATAGGCCTCCAGCACCGCGTCGGTAAAGCGCATCAGATCGTCATAGTCGATCGTGCCGTACTTGCCGCGGATATCGGCAAATTCATCGCCGCGTCCGTCGCCGCCGCGCGGATTGCAGTAGAAGACGAAGTAGCCCATATTCGCCCAAACCTGCATCTCGTGGAAGAACACATGGCCAAAGGCCGTCTTCGGGCCGCCATGGATATCCAGAATCGCAGGATAGCGCTTCTGCGGGTCATAGCCGACGGGCAGCATGACAAAGCCGTCGATGTCCACGCCGTCGGAGACGATATTCAGCGGGAGCGGCTCGCTGAGCGTCTTTCCCTCATGGATCGCCTCGTTGAACCCCGTCAGGCGGGCAAACTCGCCGCCCTCCAGCGCATAGATCTCCTGCAGGCGCAGGCCGCGCATCGCCACAGCCAGCACATGACCGTCGTGCACGTCAAAGCAGTCCACAGAGCCCCAGCCGTCCGCCAGCACCTCGGCGCTGCCGTCGGGCGCGAGGCGGAGGAGCTTCGTATCCTCGTGATCGGCGAGGGTGTAATACAGCGCACCGCCCGAAATCAGGATGCTCTTTCCCCCGCCGAGGCGGCAGTCGGAGCCGACGTTGCTGCCCGGCGCCTCGTCTCGCGCAAAGAGCTGCACAATCTCCCCGCCGCGCACGGCGTAGAGCTCGGGATTCTGATTCGCGCCGTGCCTGTCCATCCTGCTGCCGAAGAAGACCGGCTCGCCCTGCCAGAAGTCGATATGCCCCACGCGCAGCTGCCCATCCGGGACGAGGACGGTATCCTCACCCGTCGCCGTATCATACAGGCGCAGCACGCCCGTGCGCGGGGACTTGTCGGTGAAGACCTTGCCCGCGTAGAGCACGCGGCTGCCGTCGAGGGCAACCTGCTCGACATTCATCGTCTCCTCGCTCACGCGGGTGATCTGCCCGTCCATCGTGACGAGCATGAGCGTGGTGCGGGTCTTGTCGATAAAGCCCTTGCCGTTGAACCAGAAGGGGATCTCCTCGAGGACCTTGTAGTCCTTCTCCGCCTCAAGGCGCGCCATCGCATCCTTGCGCTGCGCCTCGTCCATGGCATGGAACTCGCCCATGCGCAGGTCCGTCTTCGCGATGACTGCAAGACGGCCGTCCTCCATCCTCTGCATGGAGGTCAGCTTGAGCGGCAGGCGCAGCGCCTCAGCCGCCTCGCCGCCGTCGATGGCGATCCTCTGCAGGATGGTCAGCGGCTCGCCCTTGGCGATGCGCTCCTTATCCTTCTTCTCCCTTGCAGAAGCGAAGAGGATTGTGCGGTCGCTCTCCCAGATGAAGCTGCGGCAGTCGCCCGCGCTCGTCAGCCGGCGAACGGCGCCGCTCGCCACATCCAGCACATACAGATCGGCCAGATAGCCCTCGTTGTCCTCCTTTGCATGCTGGGCGACAAAGGCCGCATGCCGCCCGTCCGGCGCATAGGCCAGCTGGGACAGATAGGTGTACTGCGTAAAATCGCGAAGCTCCAGTCTCGTCTTATCCATCGTGGTTTCCGCCTCTTTCTTCCATATAGTATCTTCGGATTATGCCAGCGCGACGTCCAGCGCCATCATCAGCGCAAAGCCCAGCGCAAAGGCAATGGTACCGATATTGGAATGGCTGCCCGCCGCCGACTCGGGGATCAGCTCCTCGACGACGACGTAGATCATCGCGCCCGCCGCAAAGGCCAGCGTGAAGGGCAGCACGGGCGCAAGATACGACGCAAGCGCCATGGTGATCAGCGCAGCGGCTGGCTCCACGATACCCGACAGCGCGCCATAGGCGAACGAGCGTCTCGCGCTCATGCCCTCGCTGCGCAGCGGCATGGAGATGATCGCGCCCTCCGGGAAATTCTGAATCGCAATGCCGACGGAGAGCGTCATCGCTCCAGCGAGGGTCATCGCCTCGCCGCCCGCCAGCAGGCCCGCAAACATGACGCCGACCGCCATGCCCTCCGGGATGTTATGCAGCGTGACGGCAAGCACCATCATCGCAGATCGACCCAGCGCGCAGCGCGGGCCCTCCGGCTCATCCGAGCAGGCGTGCAGATGCGGCACCAATCGGTCAAGCGCCAGCAGGAAGAAGACGCCGACAAGGAAACCCGCCGCCGCGGGGACAAACGCCAGCTTGCCCATGCCCGCGCACTGGTCCATCGCCGGAATCAGCAGCGACCAGACGGACGCCGCCACCATCACGCCCGAGGCAAAGCCCAGCAGCGCGCGGCGCAGGCGATCGCCAAGGCCATTCCTGAGGACGAACACGCCCGCCGCGCCCAGCGCCGTGCCAAAGAACGGCGCAAACACGCCGATCAGCATCCAGATATTCATGAAACCACCTCGTACTTACAGGATTAAAGGCAATCAAGCTTCCTTCTTAAAGACGTCCGCGCCCTGCCGGCAGATGGGGCAGGTAAAGTCGGCCGGAAGCTCATCCCCCTCGTGCACATAGCCACACACGCCGCAGACCCAGCGGCCCTGCGCGGGTTTCTCCTCCGCCTTCGGCTCCTCCGCGATGAAGGTCGGCGCATTCTTCGGACTCGTGCCGCGGATGACCTCATGATAATAGCGATAGGTCATGGGAATTTCATCGGAAAGCTTCTCCGCAGCGATCGCCTCGCCGAGGAAGATCGTGTGCGTGCTCGTCTCCATCTCCCCGATCACGCGGCAGACGACGTAGCCGCAGCCCGCCTTGACCACCGGCACCCACTCCACGCGATCCCAATCAAGGCCGGCGAACTTATCCGTATCCCGGCTGGATGCGAAGCCGAAGCGCCCGATCAGCGACGGATCGGACTTCTCGCTCAGAATCGTGAAGGCGAACAGCCCGCTGCGGCGGATGCACTCGGTCGTATAGTTGTCATGATTGAGGCTGACAGAAAACGTCGCCGGGGACGAGGTGATCTGCGTATTGCTGTTGGACACGCAGCCAACGGGCTTTCCCGCGTCCGTAGTCGTAGTGAGATAAACGCCGTAAGACATATTCCTGAAAACGTTCTTATCCATGTTGCTTCCTCCCTTTATCCTTCGCTCCTGCGGAGAAATGATAATCATTCTCATTTATATTATACCAATACCCCGAAGCTCAGTCAATAGCCCCGCGAAAATTTGATACCGTTTCTCCCCTTCTCTTTTTCTCCCCGCGCAGAAAAAAGGGCTTGATTTTCTCCATCCTCCGTGCTATAATACTTTCTGTTCCGGGAATTGAATATTTGGGGCATTAGCACAGTTGGTAGCGCGCTACATTCGCATTGTAGAGGTCACCGGTTCGAATCCGGTATGCTCCACCAAACCTCAGTCGAAAGGCTGAGGTTTTTTGTTATTCCTTTCCCTTTCCGGTTCAATTGACAATTTTTTCTCTCTGAGATATACTGAATGCATCATTATCCCCAACGAAAGGATGCCTGCGGTATGAAAAAAGCATTTCTACTTATTATTTTGGTCGCTCTCATTTTATCCGGCGAATCCGCACTGGCTGCAAAAGCTCGTTCAATTTCATCAGATACCGATTCTGCCTACCACGCCCAGCATTTGATGATGCATCTTCAAGAAACCAACTGCCGCGCCACCGGCAACTATATCAAAACGCGCAACAAAGCAAACGGTGGCAAGGTTGTCGGACATCTTGAACAAGCCGATAAATTTATTCTCTTGGATGTGAAAAACGGATGGGCTCAGATTGAAGTGATTGATTCTGACAAAACCAGTCCGGATTCGTGGAACGGCATGGCCGGGTGGGTCAATTCTGATTATGTGGATTGTACTTGCTCTTCTGCTGAATATGCTCAACACCATAATACAAACTCGACTAGTGATTCTTGGTATGGCTATGACAGTGTATTGAGGTTTTTTTATAACGCAATTATTGAAAAATGGGAATTTGAAGAGATACTCGAATACGGTTTCATGGAACCGTACGATTTTCCGAATTCCCTAAGTAATGATGGATTTATTCTTCTTGATCTTAACTCAGATGGAGTTAAAGAACTGATTATCCTTGATCAAGGATATTATTGTTCAGATGGTGAGCCTGCATTTCTTTCTTACATTTATACCTTGAAAAATGGTTCTCCTATACGCATTCTCGAAAGTTGGACACGAAGTCGAAAATACATTTGTACCGACGGAAGCGTGTACAACACAGGCTCAAACGGCGCCTCCTATGAAGTCAACTATATTCTCGATTTAGTCGGTTCAGAATTTGTTGTAAGAGAAGGCATACTAAGTGGCGACTACGAAGTGAATGGAGAACTCAAGACTGGTTGGTTCTTAGTAGATGAATCGGCCGATTTCACTTATACAGAACACGAGATGATTTCTGAGGAAGAAGCATATAGAAGAATTAATCAGTATCAGGAATCTATTGATCGCCAAATTGGTCCGTTTATTTCTTTCGGTGAATACGGTAATAGCCTCGAATAAATTCTATTGCTCTGTTGAATAACTGAATCATTATGTTTCGGGGCTGAGTTAGGTATTCTTCGGTAGCGCGCTACATTCGCATTGTAGAGGTCATAGGTATCGAATCCGGTATGCTCCACCACAAACCAGTCAGCGATGACTGGTTTTTCTTTTCATACCCTCCTTTCAGACATCCAATGCAGCAGAAGGTGCACGCATGCCTCTCACATTCATTCAGCAGGATCTCACCGTCATGCATGTCGACGCCATCGTCAACGCAGCCAACGCCGAGCTAAAGCGCAGCGGAG
The DNA here is from genome assembly GCA_017936375.1 of Clostridia bacterium. Taxonomy (GTDB): domain Bacteria; phylum Bacillota; class Clostridia; order Christensenellales; family Aristaeellaceae; genus Ventricola. The sequence goes on along the minus strand of JAGBFR010000030.1, from coordinate 64 downwards.
GGCAGGATCATCCGCAGACGCCACATAACTTCCCAAAGCCTCAGTCAATCGACTGAGGTTTTTT
>JAGBFR010000029.1 GCA_017936375.1 Clostridia bacterium | reverse complement strand
TATCGTCGTGCTGGACGCTGACCTTGCTGCCGCGACCAAGACGAGCACCTTCAAGAAGGCGTTCCCGGAGCGCCACTTTGACTGCGGCATTGCCGAGTGCAACATGGTTGCCGCGGCTGCCGGCATGGCGACCATGGGCCTTGTGCCGTTCGCGTCCAGCTTTGCGATGTTCGCTGCCGGCCGCGCGTTCGAGCAGGTCCGCAATTCCATCGGCTATCCGCAGCTGAACGTCAAGATCGGCGCCACCCACGGCGGCATCTCCGTCGGCGAGGACGGCGCGAGCCATCAGTGCTGCGAGGACTTCGCGCTCATGCGCTCCATCCCGGGCATGGTCGTTCTCTGCCCGTCCGACGACGTCGAGGCCCGCGCCGCGGTGAAGGCCGCCTATGCCCATCAGGGCCCGGTCTATCTGCGCTTTGGCCGTCTGGCGATCCCGGTCTTCCACGACGAGGAGACCTTCAAGTTCGAGATCGGCAAGGGCGAGCAGCTCACCGAGGGCAATGACATCGCGATCATCGCCACCGGCCTGATGGTCGACGAGGCGAGGAAGGCTGCCGAGGCGCTCAAGGCCGAGGGCATCGCCGCGCGCGTTATCAACATCTGCACCATCAAGCCGCTGGATGAGGAGATCGTCCTCAAGGCGGCGAAGGAGTGCGGCAAGGTCATCACCTGCGAGGAGCACTCCATCATCGGCGGTCTGGGCGAGGCTGTCGCGGCGCTGCTCAGCGAAAAGTGCCCGACCATCATGCGCCGCATCGGCGTGAACGACGAATTCGGCCACTCCGGCCCGGCGTGGGATCTGCTCAAGCAGTTCGGCCTCTCTGCGGAGAATATCGCCAACGTCGCCCGCGAGATGCTCAAGTAATCAGATATTGCTTCAAAGACCGCCCGTGCATCTGCACGGGCGGTCTTTTGCCGTATCGGCGGCGCGGCGGCACCGCATGAATCAGCTCATCTTTTATGTACGTTTTGCACCAACCGCCATTGCATAAGTACAGCGTTTATTGTAAAATATGGATGATCCGGTGATTCTGCGATATCTGACATGTTCCGGCGCATTTTCGCAATAGGATTTGCGGCGCAGACGCAGAAATCATAAGGGAATAGGCAAATACATTCCCGTATAGACATAGAATCGCAACGATATAAGGAGGACTGCTGTTATGAGAATTATCCGTACGAAGAATTATGAGGAAATGTCCCGCAAGGCGGCGGCGATCATCGCCGCGCAGGTCGTGCTCAAGCCGGACTGCGTGCTCGGCCTTGCGACCGGCGGCACCCCGGTGGGCACCTATAAGAATCTCGTGGAATGGTACAACGCGGGCGATCTGGATTTCTCAGAGGTTTCCTCGGTCAATCTGGACGAATACCGCGCGCTGCCGGTGGAGCATCCGGAGAGCTACTGGAGCTTCATGCACAGGAACCTCTTTGATCACGTGAATATCGATCCGGCGAAGATCAACCTGCCGGACGGCAACAACATGGACGCCGAGGCTGAGTGCGCGCGCTATGACGCGGTCATCAAGGCGATGGGCGGCGTGGATCTGCAGCTGCTGGGCATCGGCCACGACGGCCACATCGGCTTCAACGAGCCGAGCGACGCCTTTGACCTGGGCACCCACTGCGTCGACCTGACCGAGGAGACCATCGAGGCCAACAAGCGCTTCTTTAATTCCAAGGACGAGGTGCCGCGCCAGGCCTATACCATGGGCACCGGCACGATCATGAACGCGCGCAAGGTGCTGATGATCGTCTCCGGCCGTGACAAGGCGGAGATCATCAAGAAGGCCTTCTTTGGCCCGGTGACCCCGCAGGTGCCGGCTTCCATCCTGCAGATGCATCCGGATTTCGTGCTCGTTGCCGACGAGGACGCGCTCTCTCTGGTCTGATCGGGCGGGCCGTGTCCCGACTCCCCAATAAGGATTTACGGAGGATATGATATGCAGTACCTTGGCATTTCCTATGAGATGAAACACGCGCCGAAGCTCGACCCGACGTTTGTCCCCTTCGGCGTCTGGCGCGAGGCGTATCTGGCGGGCGCAAAGCAGCCCATCGCCATCGCCGTGGAGCGCGAGGGCGGCAAGGTGTCCGTGCATCGCACGTTTATCCATGGTACGCCGGAGATGGAGGCGGCGGACTATCGCTGTGTGGAGCGGTATGTGAAGTTCCTGCTCTGGTCCATCGGCGGCTTCCGCGTGAGCGTGTGCGGCTGCTCCGGGATTGCGAAGAAGCTCGCTGCGGCCTATACGCCGGAGGGCGAGCGCCGCTTTGACCATGAATTCGTCGGACAGCTCTACGAGCGCGAGATCGAGATCCTCGATCTGCCGCTGGAGGCATGCCCGCAGGCGAATGAAAAGGCGCAGCCCATGGGCGGCCACACCGACGGCTGCCGCATCGGCTTTGACGCGGGCGGCTCCGACCGCAAGGTCTCTGCCGTGATCGACGGCGAGTGCGTCTACTCCGAGGAGGTCGTCTGGTTCCCGAAGATCAACGAGGACCCGGACTATCACTACGGCCATATCCTTGAAGCGTTCAAAACCGCTGCAAGCAAGATGCCGTGCGTGGATGCGATCGGCGTGTCCTCCGCGGGCGTGTTCATCGGCAATGCGCCGATGGTTGCGTCCCTGTTCATCAAGGTGCCGCGCAGCAACTGGGAGAAGGTCAAGACGATCTACGACCGCGCTGCAGCGGAAATCGGCGACGTGCCGATCGTTGTGGCCAACGACGGCGACGTCTCCGCGCTCGCGGGCGCGATGGGCCTTGGCGTGGGCAACATCATGGGCATCGCCATGGGCACCTCCGAGGCTGTCGGCTACGTCGATAAGGACAAGAATGTCATGGGCTGGCTCAATGAGCTGGCTTTCGCCCCGGTCGATCTGCAGGACGGCGCGATGCAGGACGAGTGGTCCACCGACTATGGCGTGGGCTGCAAGTACTTCTCGCAGGATGCGGTCATCAAGCTCGCGCCGGCTGCCGGCATTGAGCTTGACCCGGCGCTCAGCCCGGCGGAGAAGCTCAAGGTCGTGCAGGCGCTGATGGCGGAGGACGATCCGCGCGCCGCCGCGATCTATGAGACGATCGGCGCATATCTGGCGTACACGGTTGTGCTCTACAGCCAGTTCTACGATGTGGAGCACATGATGATGCTCGGCCGCGTGATGAGCGGCAAGGGCGGCGATATCATCCTTGATACCTGCAATGCGATTCTCAGGGACGAGTTCCCGGCGCTGGCTGAAAAGGTGGAGGTCATGCTTCCGGATGAGAAGACCCGCCGCGTGGGCCAGTCCGTCGCTGCGGCGACGCTGCCGGAAATCAGAAAATAAGCGCGCGTCAGCAGGAGGTACCTATGTTCTATAAGAATGCCCGCATTTTCGCGGGGGATTTTCAGTTCCATACCGGCGCGTTTGAGGTCGTGGACGGGAGGTTCGGCGCGGTCCTGCCGGAAAATGTGCCGCAGGATGCGGTCGACCTGAACGGCGCGACGGTCATCCCGGGCCTCATCGAGGTGCATAGCCACGGCAACTCGGGCTATGACTTCTCCGACGGTCATTACGAGGGCCTTGTGGAGATGGCGAAGTACTACCTGCGCTGCGGCGTGACGAGCTTCGCCCCCGCGTCGATGACCCTGCCGTATGAGGTGCTTGAGAAGGCCTTCGCCACGGCGAAGCGCCTTGCGGAGGAGAAGCCCGAGGGCTGCGCCGTCCTGCGCGGCGTGCATATGGAGGGCCCGTATTTCTCCTATAAGAAGCGCGGCGCGCAGAATCCGGAGTATCTCAAGCTGCCGGATTTCGAGGGCTTTGCCGCGATGCAGGAGCGCTGCGGCGGCATGGTGAAGATCGTGGACGTTGCGCCGGAGCTGGAGGGCGCGGCGGAATTCGTCGGGAAGGCGAAGGCGCTGTGCACCGTGTCCATCGCGCATACGGACTCGGACTACGATCATGCGAAGGCCGCCTTTGACGCGGGCGCGACGCACCTGACTCATCTGTACAACGCCATGCCCGGCATCCATCACAGGAACCCGGGCGTCATCCCGGCGGCGGCGGAAAATGCGAATGTCCGCGCGGAGATCATCTGCGACGGCATGCACATCCATCCCGCGTCCGTGCGGCTGGCGTTTTCGATCTTCGGCGGGGAGAGGATGATCATCATCTCCGACTCCGGCCGCTGCGCCGGCCAGCCGGACGGCACCCGCTTTGACATCGGCGGTCAGTTCGCCACGGTGATTGACGGTGTGGCCAGGCTCGACGACGGCACCATCGCCTGCTCTGCGGCGAACCTGTGGCAGTGCCTGACCAATGTGCTCTCCTGGGGCATTGCGGAGGAGGACGCTGTGCGCGCGGCGACGTACAACCCCGCCTGCGCTATCGGCGCGGACAAGCTTGTCGGCTCCATCGAGGAGGGCAAGATTGCGGACTTCATCGTCTGCGGCGAGGGCTATGCGGATAAGCGCGTGTTCCTTGCGGGCGTGGAGCAGAAATAACCAATATATGGACCGGGCTGCAGGGAATCCTCTGCAGCCTGTTTTTCTGTCCATTCATTGACAGTGCGCAAATCGCTATGTTATATTGATGACATCAACTATGAAGTCGGGGCTTTGCTATGGGAAATTCAAAACAGTCTTCAGGAAATCGATCCGGCGTGGTGATGTCGGTGATTCTGGTCTTGCTGATGGTGGGCGGTTATCTCTGGCTGCAGGCGCAGCCGGATGCAAAGATCCTCAGCGCGCTTGACAAAGGGGATTTGCAGACGGCGCAGGCGCTTCTTGAGACGGCGGACGCCGATTGCATCGCCAGTGTGCTCGAAAGCTGCAGGGACGACCAGAACCTGACGGCGCTGACGGAAGCCTGCAGCGGGCTCTCGGCGGCCCGGCGCGTGATGGTTGCGGAGGAAATGACCCGCTTGGGCATGAAGGGAGAGGCCTTTCTGAAGAGCAGCGTGGAAGGGACGGACGCGGCGGCAGCGGCGCAGGCGCTCTCCGTGCTGGAGGGCGACGTGCGCGCGCGCATGGCCAAGGTCTACGGCACGCTATACACGCAGACGGATGATATTCTGTACTATGTGTATCAATGTGCGCAGATCGGCGTCAAGCCCTCCGAGGCATACCCGAAGGGCGTCGTGCTGGATATGGACATGAGCGGCGCGGCGAAGCAACTGATTCATTCGGCGCTTAGCCCGTATCCGAATACATGGATGGTTGTCAGCCGGACGGAGAAGGAGGAGCCTGCTGAGCCGCAGTTCAGCGCAGACCTGCCGGGGAGCTCTGCCGCCGCGTTTTCAGCGATGGGACTTGAGGGCTATTCGTTCCCGGCGGATTTTGACGAGAACGACAAGAGCGACCCGCTCAATTACACCGTCTGCCTTGAGACGGCATATATGGACTCGATTCCCGCCGACCGGCTGCCGCGCAGCGCGGCGGACTGCCAGAATCTGCTGCTGCTCGATACGGCCTATGCCTGCGAGGGCACGCTGACGAGCACGGAGAAAACGACTGTAAACGGCATGACGTCTTCGACGGTCAAGTATTATCCGGTCTATGCCTGCATTCAGCGGACCTATCTGCTCAGCGGCGAGGCGCATGAGATTGTGCAGGCCCATGGCCTGAACGTCGTCAGCCCGCCTGAGCCGCCGAAGGGCGAGCATGCGGTGTCGGAATGGGATGTCGCCAGGCAGTATATTTTCAAAGACCTCGGCATGAACAGCGGTATATCGAAGAAATACTGCGTCGCCAAGCCGGATAAGGCGTGGATGGATGATATGGCGTGCAAGGTCGTCGCGGCGCTTGATGCGGCGGAGTGGGACATCACAAGGGCGATTATTGTTGAGGAATAAAGCATTTTTCTGTAGGGGAGGGGCTATGCCCCTCCCTGATTTGATGCGCAAAAAAGGGGAGGAGCAGAGCCCAATGTCATTAAGATAATGGCATGAACCAAGAAAAGAAGGACTGTAACGAGAAACAAAACTCGGTATAGTCCTTTTTTCTATACAATTTTGCAGAAACACTTGACAAATCAGGAAAAAACGGTAGCGAAGCCTTCATTGC
>JAGBFR010000028.1 GCA_017936375.1 Clostridia bacterium | reverse complement strand
TGCTTCGTCAGCACGAGTAAACACTCCTGCGCCTGTCTATCAATATCGGCAAGGTAAGAGTTCAGCGTACCCTCTATCAGCATTGTGGTGTAAAGGTAGTGTTTATGCTCTTTTAGATACTCTTTGTGGCGTCGTCCCCATAAACCGATAGGCTGTGTTTCTTCTTCGGAAAGTATCAGACAAGGGATATAATAATCTCCCTGCAATTCATACCACAAACCATTGCTTTCATCAAAAATGTACTTGTCCATATAATAAATCCTCCAGTATAATATATTCGCACATACGTCACAGTTCTCCGATCGCCACATTCTGTTATATCTTGTTATCAGATTTTCTTGCCCTTGTGTTTGCCCTTATCAGCTTCCAAGGGAAGAATAAACATAAGTGAAATCGTATAATAAATTAAGGTGAGCATTTTGCGATAAACCCTTTATTTTCAAGGCTTTTGGAGGATTTTATTAAAACCCTGTGAGGGTTAATAACCACTTATAAAATTGTGGTTTTCAAATTTAAATTTATTGAGCAAACCAAAGCAGGTTTTCTCCCTCTTAGGAGGGCGCAATTATACGCACCATTCCGGTGCATTGCGTTTGGGGACCACATAAGCAAACGGGCATCCAAATGTCGGATGCCCGTTTGTTTGTTGTTGGATAAATGGTTCCTTAAAAACCCTCCCCCATCGGGGAGCGCTTCTTATATTCTCTCAATCACTTGCCATTGACCACGATCTGCGCGGCAGAGGTCTGCGGCGGGAGGGACATGGTCATCGCGCCGTTGGTCGCGGCGGTGATGTGATCGCCCGCGGCGAGCTGGCCCGCCGTCTCCGGCAGGTGGATGACGATCTCCATGCCAGTCTCGTCCTGCAGGATGGTCACGGAGCCCTCGGCCACCTCGCTGACCACGCCGGAGAGCATCACCGCGTAGACGCGCAGGCCGGTGATCTGCGCCGGAATGGAGCGGGACATCATGCCGTTATAGTCCGCGAAGAGGTACTGGCCGACGGCAAGGCCTTCCTGCGTCACGCCCTCAAAGACGGTCTCTTCGGTAAAGTTGATCTGCACCATACCGTGCATCTGCGTGGAAAGGACGACGTAACCCTCGCCGATCTCCACAATCTCGCCCTCAACGCCGTAGAGCTCCACCGGCATCTCCTCCTCGCCGTCCAGCATCATCGCCTCATCCTGCGCATCCGTCTGCTCCGCATCCTGCAGCTCTTCCGGCACGGTCGCGGCGATCTCCGTCTGCTCCGTCTCCACAGGGGCGAACATATCCGCCGCCAGCGCATACACGCAGAGCGCAAAGCCAAGCACAGCCAACGCGATCACCGCAAAAATCGTCTTCTTCATATCGTATACCTCCATATGCTGATTGTTGTTTTCTTCATTCAGCCCCGTTCGTTCCGGGCTACACCATATAGACGCAGGCGGAGGGGAAAAGGTTCCCGGCGGAGGAAAAAATATTTGACAGAAAAACAGGCGCCCCGAAGGACGCCTGTTCGTCTGACAGAATAAGCATCTGTTCAGCACTCCTTCCACCAGCCTTCGGCCAGTCCCCCTCCCTCAAGAGGGAGGCATCAAAGATGCCGATCAGCATGCAGTCGCCTGATTTCTGATCCGCTGCATGAAAGCGCAGCTCACCTGTCAAGCACGTGTTACGCGATGGGGCCCGCGTTCTTCAGGAACGCGCAGTAGCACTTGTAGGCCTCGTAGAGGTCGGCCTTGCTGATGAGCTCATAGAGCGCATGCATGGAGAGCACGGCGACGCCGGAGTCGATGACGTTCATGCCGTACTTGGCGCACATGTAGGCGATGGTTCCGCCGCCGCCCAGATCCACGCGGCCCAGCTCAGCGGTCTGGAAATTGACGCCCGCGTCGTCCATGATGCGGCGCAGGGCAGCGATATACTCCGCGTTCGCATCGGAGGAGCCGCCCTTGCCGCCGCGGCCGGTGAACTTATTGAAGCACACGCCGCGGCCGAGGAACGCGGAATTCTTCTTCTCAAACGCGCCAGCGAAGTTCGGATCGAAGCCCGCGCTGACGTCGGAGGAGAGCATGCGGCTGTTGCTCAGCGTACGACGGACGGCGAGGTTGCCGCTCTCGCCCGCGAGCTCGCACAGCTCGGCGACGATGTTTTCAAAATAGCGGGAGTCCATGCCCGTCGCGCCGACGGAGCCGATCTCTTCCTTATCGGTCAGCACCGCGCAGAGGGTATACTGCGGCACGCCCTCGTAATCGAGCACCGCCATCATGGACGGATACGCGCAGACGCGGTCGTCATGGCCATAAGCGGCGATCATGCTGCGGTCGAAGCCGACGTCGCGCGCCTTGCCGGCGGGGACAATCTCCAGCTCTGCGGAGAGGAAGTCCTCCTCCTCCACGCCGTAGGTCTCGGCAAGGATCTTGAGCACGCCGGCCTTGACGGCCTCCTTCTCCTCGCCCGCCAGCGGCTGGCCGCCGATGATGAGGTTGAGATCCTCGCCCGGGATGATCTCGCGGGCGTTCTTGGCCATCTGATCCTGCGCCAGATGCGGCAGCAGATCGGAGATATAGAAGACCGGATCATCCTCCTTCTCGCCGATGGCGACGGTGACGGTCGTGCCGTCCTTCCTGCAGATCACGCCGTGCAGGGACAGCGGGGTCGCGACCCACTGGTACTTCTTGATGCCGCCATAGTAGTGGGTGTCGAGGTACGCATAATCGGAATCCTCATAGAGCGGATTCTGCTTGACGTCGATGCGCGGAGAATCGATGTGCGCGCCGACGATGTTCATGCCTTCGGTCAGCGGCTTTTCGCCGATGAGGAAGCAGACGAAGCACTTGTTCATCCAGTTGACATAGACCTTGTCGCCGGCGGCGAGCTTCTTGCCCGCCTTGACGCAGGCGAAGAGATCCTCAAAGCCCGCGGCCTTCGCCTCGCGGACGGAAGCCGTCACGCACTCGCGCTCGGTCTTGCCCTCGTTGATATAGGCGCAGTAGGCCTTCGCAAAGGCCTCGACCTTCGCCAGATCGGCCTCGGTGTAAGTCGTCCATGCATTCTTGCGTTCCATATGAAATCCTCCTTCGGAATATATGCGATTTCATTTATTATAAGGGATTGGAAAGGAAAGCGCAAGCCCTCTCCCGCCGGAGGCGGAAAGCCGCATGGGCGGGTGGGTGGGGCAGGATCACTTGCGGCAAAGCCGCCGCCAGCCCTGTATACTCATTGCCAAGTCTGCAGGCAGAGCTGCCATGCATCACTCCTTTCACCAGCCTGACGGCTGGTCCCCCTCCCTCAAGAGGGAAGCTCAGGAACGTCGCGCAGCGGCGCGGGAACCTCATCCGTCTCGCCTGCGGCGATCCACCTTCCCCTCTCAGGGGAAGGCTTTGGCTGACGCAAACCCGTCAGTCCTGCCACAGCAAGGCGCGGAAAGAGACTTGGGCGGGCGGGTGGGGATCAGCAGAGCTGCAGCCCCGCTTGCCGAAAGAGCAGATATTTCTATTCTCCGCGGCTCTCCTTCCCGCTGGCTCCCTCCGGGAGGGAGCTGTCGGCAAAGCCGACTGAAGGAGCCTGCGGGCGGCTAAGCGTCAAAAATCGCAGAGCCTGATCCTTCCCCGGGAGGAGCAGAGCCCCTCCCCTACAATAACTCTGCCGCAGCAAAAAGGGAGAGGCAAAGCCCCTCCCCAATCAGGTCAATCAGTTTTCCATCTCACGGATGCGCCGATCCAGCGCCATCACGACGCACACCAGCACGCCCATGACGCCCAGCACCATGAACAGCGCCGCTGCGCCCGATCCCTTCCCCACGCCAAAGAGCATCGCAGGCAGGCTGCCCGGCGCGGCGCCCGCCATCATCGGCTCAAACACGCGGTCAACCAGCCATCCGCCCAGCGCAAAGCCGACGGGAATCGTAAAGAACTGCAGCGTATTGCGCGCGGAAAAGACGCGCCCCTGCATCTCCACCGGGATATACCCGCGAAGAAGCGCGGTCAGGTTCGCATTCATCACCGGGATGCACAGCCAGCCCAGCACCACGCCGATGCACCAGAGGAGCGGCGTCCTGCTGAAGGCGAGGAAAAAATTCTCCGTGGACATCGAGACGAAGAGCGACGCGACCACGACCGTCACGCGCGACCTCGGCTTCTTCATCATCAGCGCGAGCGAGCTGCCCGCCAGCATCGCCACGCCCTTGACGGCATTGACCAGCCCCAGCGCCGTCTCGCCGCCGTTTGGCACGGAGAGGATGAGCGCGGGGAGCGCCGCATCGCACATCGAGGCGACGAGGTTGATGCCCGCAAAGCAGAGGATCATATGCAGCACGCCGCGATGCTCCGCCAGATAGACAAGCCCCGCCCGCGCCGCCTGCAGCACGGACTCGCCGCTCTCCTGCGCGCGCTCCGCCTGCGGAATCCTGACGAAGAGCAGCAGCGCAAGGAACGCCGCGGCGAACGTCGCCAGATCCACGAGGATCACGCCGCGCAGCCCGGCAAAGGCAAAGAGCGCAGCGGCCAGCGCCGGCGTGACGATATTGACCAGAGAACCCGAAAAGGACTGCAGCGCCGCCGTCTGCTGATAGAGATGCTTGGGCGTGAGCAGCGTGACCGTGACGTCCGCCGCGGGGCGCTGTACGGTATTCATCAGTCCATTCACCGCGTTGATGACGTACAGATGCCAGAGGACAAGATGGCCCGTCTCCAGCAAAACGAGCACGCAGAGCGTCGTCGCCGCCGCAATGCAGTCGCAGACGAGCATCGTCCGCCGCTTATCCCAGCGGTCGCTGAGCGCGCCAGCGAAGATGCTCATCGCCACATACGGCAGATATGAGCAGACGGACAGCATCGCCGTGGACAGCGCGCTGCCCTCCTGCGAATACGACCAGACGATCAGCGCGAAGGACGTCATGGCGCTGCCCAGCGAGGAGAGCGCCTGCGTCGCCCAGAGGATCAGGAAGCCGCGAAGCTCCCGGAGATTGTTTTTCATATGTTTGGTATTCATATCGCTTTGCTCCTTTTATCGATATTGCATGTGAGCAAAGCCCTCAGGCGAGGGAATCAGTCTCCATACAGGCTCGCCCGATCAGGCCTTGCATGGAGCCGCGACAATGCACAAGATCACGACGATTCCTCCCATCTCTTTTGGAAAATCGATTTACTCGCCGAAGTAGCCGTTGAAGAAGGCACGCTGCTCAAAGGGCTTCTTGACCGGGCCCTTGATCGACTCGGCTGCGACGCCGACGGGCAGGAAGCAGACCATGTCCATATCCTGCGGCACGCCGAGGATGTCCGCCATCTTGCGGCCGATCCGGTCCTCATCGGTGATATGCCCCTCGATCCAGCAGGACGCATAGCCCAGCGCCTCGATGGCCAGCAGCATGTTTTCAATCGCGGCGGAATAGTCCTGCACGCTGTAACAGCGGTCGCGATAGGCAATGATGCGGCGGGTCAACACGCAGATCATCGCGGGCGCGGTCGTGCCGATCGGCGGATCGATCACGGCGTGGAGCTTTGCCAGCAGCGCCGGATCGTCGACCGCGACAAAGCTGGTCGTCTGCTTATTGCAGCCGGAGGGCGCGGCATAACCCGCCTGCATGATCTGCGTCAGATGCTCGCGCGGCACGGGCGCGGGCAGGTACTTGCCGCGGTAGCTGCGGCGGGAAAGGATGGCGTCGAGGGTGTTTTTCATATTCGGTATCCTCACATACGTCTTTTCTTCGTCCTGATGGTGGATGGCGCCGCCGCATTTGAGCATCACCCGCAGCGAAGCCGGATTATTCCTGTTCACGCGAAGGTAGATTTCCTCCTCCGGGACGATCGCGCGCGCCTCGCGCAGCAGCAGGCGAAGGCCCGCCGTGCCATAGCCGCGGCCACGGCAATCCGCTGCAATCGCGTAGCCGACATGGCCCGCGCCCTCGCGCAGCGCATCGCACAGATGATGCCTCAAGCGGAATTGGCCGACGATCCGGTCATCATCCCAGAGGAAATAGAACGTCTCCGGCACATAGCCCGGCGGGAGCAGCTCGCCTTTGCTCCAAGCGATCATATCGCGAAGCGCGATCTGCTCAAATTCCCCTCGGGGCGTTCCATGCCACGGGTTGGTGAAGCCGTTTTCATCCGCGGGCAGGGCGGACATGAATGCGTATTCCGCGTCGGCGTCCGCGAGGTTGGCGCTTTTCAGGATAAGCACGGCGATTCACCTCCAAAGTTTTTCTCAGTATAGCATGAAGCGATGGGCGATGTAAAGGAAAGGTCGATTCTGAAGGGAGTTTGCGGGGGCAGGCGCCGCGCTGCAGCGCGGGACCTCATCCTTCCGCAGGCAGAGTGCTTTCCCCCGAGATCATCAGACAAGCCTGCCAAGCCGCTCTGCACAAATCGCTCCCGGGCGTTCGCCGGCGGCTCTGCTTCCGCCACAGGCGGCGCTCGCCGGCTCACCTAGCCAAGTCCTATATTGGACTTGACTGAGGCCGCCCGGGGGAATTAGACATATATCAGATCCCAAACAAAAAACACACCCATTCGGGTGTGTTCTTTGTTTGGGATCCGGCAACGACCTACTCTCCCGGGCCGTCTCCAGCCAAGTACCATCGGCGCTGAAAGGCTTAACTTCTGTGTTCGGT
>JAGBFR010000027.1 GCA_017936375.1 Clostridia bacterium | reverse complement strand
TGGAAAAGGGAAAGAATGTCTGAATTGTAGAGTCTTATGCAAATGCCAGATCGTACCAACGTGACGTGACACGTGGCCAGTAACATAGGGCTATGCCCGTCGAAGAAAAACCCCCGGCTCCGCCGGGGGATCATTATTCTGCTGCGTCTCCTTGATGGGTGTGGGAAGAGCACACTGCATCAGCAATGCTCCGTGCGCGTGAGATACTCCGGCGGAATGGCGTCGGTCAGCCACACGCCGTTCTCCGAGCGGAAGAAGGCGTATCCGGCACGATGCATCTGCCCGGCGGCGACCTCATAGATGACCGGCGTGCCGTGGCGCTTGCCGACGGTGCGCGCCGTCTGCAGGTTATCCGACAGGTGGACGTATTGGCGGCTCATGGGGCGCAGCCCCTCGCGCTCAATGCGCTCGGAAAACCGGGTCGCCGTGCCGTGCCAGAGGATCTCCGGCGGCGCGATGGGCAGCAGCTCCAGATCCACGGGGATGGAGTGCCCCTGATTGGCGCGGATGCGGGACTTGTCATCGCTGAAGGAATAGCGCTGCTTGCTGTCTGTGGCGACGATCGTTTCCAGCATGCCTATGTCAAAGGGCTGCAGGGCGTTGAGCTTCTCAATCAGCGCGCTCGTCTCAACCCAGCCGTGCGCGTCCATCGTCAGCCCAAGGCGCTCGGGCTTATGGCGCAGCACCAGCGAAATCAGCTTACTCAGTTCGGTCATGGTTCTCATGGGATTCATCCCCCCTTTCTGTGTGTTCAGCGTCCTGCTGTGGGCTTATTATAATTCATAGGAGATGAACGCTGTCAATCGGGGGTAGAGGATTGCGGACGCCTTTGCCGGTCAACGCTACAATTCTGACAGAAAGATGCCAAAAAGAAAACCACCCTTTAAGGGTGGTTTTCTTTTTGGTGGTGCTTACTGGACTCGAACCAGTGACCCCATCGATGTGAACGATGTGCTCTACCAACTGAGCCAAAGCACCAATCACTCGGAACAAAAAGTATTATAGCACCGAGCGAGGGGAATGTCAACCCCTGAATTTGCAAAATTGCGAAGAAGCTCGCGCAGTCAGTTGAGCCCGAAGCGCACGGCCACCGCCTTGCCGAGGATGCGGACATTGCGCGTCTCATCCTCGCCGCCGATGTCGATGGGCGAATAGCTGGGATTGCTGGGCAGCAGCTGGGTGAAGACCACGGCGCCGCCGGGGCCGCGCAGGCGGCGCACGCGCTTGAGCGTGATTTCATTGTCCACCGCGACGGCGGCAATCTCCCCGTCCTGCACATAATCCTGACTGCGGATAAAGACCACATCGCCGGAATAGATCCTGTCCCCGATCATGGAATCGCCCTGCGCGATGAGGGCAAAGTCGCAGGGAAGATCGTCCTCCACGCTCACATACTCCGAGGCGAAGGCAGGGTTAAAGACCGGCTCGCCGCAGGCAGCCGCGCCCAGCACGGGCACGCGCCGGCGGGAGGACACGCTGATTGCACCCTCGGGCATGGCAGGCTCCTCACCGGAGAGGGCGGAGAGGGGGAGGCCCAGCTTCCTTGCAAATTCCGCCACGACGGACAGGCGCGGCACGCGCTGCTTGGTCTCATAGCGGCTGATGACCTGCTTGGTCGTGCCGAGGAGAGAGGCCAGCTCGTCCTGCGAGAGGCCGCGTTCGCGCCGGAGCGCCTTGAGAATATCGCCAAACTCCATGGGAAACCTCCTTGAAGAATACACCTTCTTTGACAGATTCATTATATCGCCTTTCGTCGCCAAACGCAACACAAAAAAAGAAATTTGGAAAATTTGTCACCAAATGGTTGACGAACGCCTGTTCCCGTGATAGAATAACCGTGTCGCCAAACAGATGACAAATGCGAGGCGAGATTCAGATAGATCGGCGCAAGTGGTGCTGATATCTGAGAATTATCCAAAATAGAGCGGCATGGTGGAGAAGGGATTGATGATAAATGGGTTATCCTGTGGATATGTGGATAATCGATGGCGTCATCCGATCGTATACCGCTGTGCTTGTGGAAAGGAGAATCCCGTATGGAAGCGGCACATGGAATGTCTGCGGAGCGAATGGCGGATCTTGAGCGGCGCGTGCTCGCGCTGGAGGCAAGGACGCGCGGGCCCATCTGGGGCGGCGCGCAGGGGAGTCCCGGTCAGGATGAGGATCTGGTACACCGGTATGGCGAGTCTGTGGATAAGACGACCGCCGCAAGGATTCTCGGCGTCACGCGGGTGACGGTCTATGCCATGCTGGCGGATGGGCGCATCGCCCTTGCGCAGGATGGCAGGCGGGTGGATGTGCGCAGCATCGCGGCATGTCTGATACGGAGAAGCGGGCGCATCACCCGCGGAAGAAAGAAGAGCAACGGAGGAGAACTGCAATGAACGTACTTGAGATGGCGCTTATGATTGGCTTTGGCATTCCGATCGTCCTGCTTTGCAGCGTGTTTGTGGTCATGGCGGGGATCATGCAGATCGAAGAGGAGCAGGCAGCTCTCAGCCGCGCGAAATAATGGACATAGAAAACCGGCAGAGCATGACGTCTGCCGGTCTTTGCATATTCTGGCTTATTCGGGGATGAAGCAGGGGTTTTCCCGCAGCGCGCAGCGCGCAAAAAGGGCTGCTGCCGCATCCTGATAGGCCTCAAGGGTTCTTGCCTTGCGGACGGCCTTGCGTGGCTTCTCCGGGCTTTCAAAGCAGCAGGAAAGGTGATTCATGATGCCGATCATCCTGCCCAGCGCCACGTTCTTGGGGTATCGGGCGAGATAGGCCTCAAGCAGCGCGTCATGGTAGCTGCGCAGCTCGTCTGCCGTGACGTCAGGGCCGCCTGCGAGCCGGCGTGCCAGCGCGGGATTGGCGATCAGCCCGCGGCCGAGCATCAGCGCCTTCGTGCGGGGATACTGCGCGGCGAGGGCCTCGCAGTCTCCGGCGGAGAAGAGGTCGCCGTTGTAGACGAGCGGGCGCGTGCAGGCCTCGTGCGCCTTGGCATAGGATGGCATGTGCGGCCTGCCCTTGTAGAACTGCACGCGCGTGCGCGGATGGATGATGAGCTCGTGGACGGGATAGCGCGCGAGGAGTGCGAGCAGCGCGTCGAATTCATCCGGCGAGGTGAAGCCGATGCGCGTCTTGATCGATATGGGCATCGGCGCATGGGCGTAGATTTCGTCGAGGAATGCCTCCAGATGGGGCAGGTTGGTCAGCATGCCGGATCCCTTGCCCTTGGCCGTCACCGTGCCGGAGGGGCAGCCGAGGTTCAGATTGACCTCGCCATAGCCCATGTCATAGAGCGTGCGGGCCGCCCAGAGAAAGTGCTCCGCCTCCTTGGTCAGTACCTGCGGAATGGCGCGCACGCCTGCGTTGTGCTCCGGCGCGACGGCGTGGAGCTCGCGTGAGGTCATGATGAGGTTCTGCGTGGGGCTGATGAAGGGGATGAAGTATTTGTCGACGCCCGTGAACATCGCGCTGTGCACGCGGCGGAAGGGCGCGTCCGTCACGCCCTCGAGCGGGGCGAAGTAGATGGGAAGGGGCATGGGATCCTCCTTGGAGATAGGTGATAGCGTCATTGTAGCGCGAAGCGCGCCGCAATGCAAGCGCAGATTCTGCTGGGTACAGGGGCGCGCAGGATGACAATTGAGCCGCGCGGATGTATCGTTGGGCGGGCATCCCTTGCGCAGAAGGCGGGCGCATGGTACAGTATCATCGTCGCAGAGCAATCACGACGCGCCCGGTTTGCCGGGCAGAAAGGTACGGTTTACATGTTATACGCCATTTTGAATGCGGAGCTTGGGGAGACGATGAGCGCGCTGCGCAGCAGGCTGATTGAGCTGCTGGTGCGGTGCAATGTGCTCGCGCCCGTGCGCTGCCGCGTGCGCGAAAGATAAGACAGAATGCGCCCGGGCGATGGCCCGGGCGTTTTGTTATTTCTTCTTTCCTGTGTCGACGTTGCCGCTGCTCAGGCCCTCTGCCTTGTCATCCAGCGGCAGCCAGTCGATGGTCTTCTTGATCTGGGAATCCCAGAAATCCCAGTCGTGGCCGCCGGGCGCCTCCTCATAGTCGACCTCGAAGCCGTTCTCCAGCAGCAGGTCGCGGTAGAGGCGATTGAAGGGCAGCAGCCCGTCTGATTTGCCGCAGGAGAGGCGGATCTTGGGCAGCTCATAGTCCGGATGCGCCTTCTTATACGCGGCGAGCTCCTCGATGAGCACGCGCGGGTTGTTGTCCGTCTTCGCGGCCTCCTTCAGATCGCCAAAGAGGGCTTCCATATACGGCTGGGTGACTGCGCCTTCCATCTTCGCGCGCTCAAACATCGCTACTGCAGCGGAGTAGGGGATGATGCGGCTGAAGGTCTGATGGTACTTGAGGCCGTTGCGCAGCGCGCCATAGCCGCCCATGGACAGGCCGGCGATGTAGGTATCCTCGCGCTTGCGGGAGAGGGGGAACATGCGCCTGGTGAGCTCGACCAGCTCGCTGCCGATGAATTCGCCATAGCAGTTGCGCGTGCCGGGGAAGTCGACGTACCAGCCATTGTCGCCGGAGGGCATGACCACGCAGAGATTCTGCGCCTCGGCCCAGCGCTGCACGCGTGTGCCGGTGATCCAGTCGTTGCTGCTGCCCAGCAGGCCGTGGAGCAGATAGAGCGTCTTGAACGGCTTCTCCGGCAGATATTCGCCGGTGGGCGTGCGCTTGTCCGAGGGGAGAATCACGCGGACGGGGACCGTCCTGTAGAGAACGTGGGAGAAGAGCGTCACATGAAGCAGAGCCATATGGTAACCTCCTTGCGCGGATAGTGATGTATCTGTATGCTTCTATCATACATTAGGCGCGGGCGCTGTCAAGCCCTTCCGGCGAAAAAAGTCTGCATGGCGCGCGCCTTTCCTTTTTCTGCGTTCTATGATATCATAGGAATGATACTACAGCAATCGGAGGGCGGACATATGGGCATTCTGGTTATCGGCGCGGCGTTTATGGATATCAAGGGCTTCCCGAAGGATAATTACATCCCCGACGGGCGCAACGTCGGCAGGGTCGAATACATCCACGGCGGCGTGGCGCGCAATGTGGTGGAGGATATCGCCAATATTGAGCTCCGCCCCACCTATATGGGCATCGTGGACGACACGCCGATGGGCGACGCCGTCGTCGCGAAGCTGCGCAATCACAAGGTGAACTGCGACTATGTGCTCACCATCCCGGACGGCATGGGCACGTGGCTGGCCGTCTTTGACAACAACGGCGACGTCGCCGGCTCCATCTCCAAGCGGCCGAATATGCTGCCGCTCGTCGGGCTCATGGAGGAAAAGGGCGACGAGATCTTCTCCGGCGTGGACTCCGTCGTGCTGGAGGTCGATCTTGACAAGGAGATCGTCAAGAAGGTGCTCGAGCTGGCGAAGAAGCACGGAAAGAAGCTCTTTGCCCTCGTCTCCAACATGAGCATCGCCGTCGAGCGCCGGGATTTCCTGCAGCAGTTTGACTGCTTCATCTGCAACAGGCAGGAGGCGGGCATGTTCTTCATCGACGACTACACGGGAAAGAGCCGTGAGGAGCTGCGCGACATCCTCGCCGACAAGGTGCAGCAGGCGCGTATCCCCGCGATGGTCGTCACCATGGGCGGCGACGGCGCGGTCTACGCCAGCTGCGAGGGCGAAAAGGGCATCTGCCCGGCGAAGAATGTGCAGGTCAAGGATACCACGGGCGCGGGAGACGCCTTCTGCGCGGGCGTGTCCATCGGCCTGACCTATGGCAAGTCGCTGGCGGATTCGATCGAGATCGGCTCCTCGCTGGCGGCGTCGGTCATCTCCTCGTCGGAGAATGTCTGCCCGCGCTTCATGCCGCAGGAACTGGGGCTTGATGTGCATGTTGAGGAATAAGGAAATATAAGCGCGGACCGGGCATGTGCCCGGTCCGCATTTTTTGCTGTTACGGAATCCTCTGACCCCAGAGGCACAGGCCGGTCTCGTCCATCGCAGTGATGGTCGTCACAAAGGCCTGGTTGTAGTCGTTGTCGTAGGCGAGGTTCATCACGCCGTTGTAGGTCGTGCCGTCCAGCGTGACCTCGACGCGGTTGCCGTCGAGCATCGTCCAGCTGCCGGTGTAGCCGCCGGTGACGGTGCCGTCCGCATGCAGCTCGCAGAGCTTGGAGACATGCTCCGTCAGGTTGATGTCGCGCTCATGCAGCAGCAGCTTGTAGCTGCCGGCCTGCAGGCTCTCCTCGACGGGGGTGAGCGTCTCCTTCGCGTAGCGCAGGGGGCTGACGACCGGCCAGCCTGCGTCGTTGAAGTACATCTGATGCACGCGGACATAGTAGCTCTCTCCGCGCCCGACAAAGCGGGTGTGGAAGATGAGGAAGTACTGCCCGGTGGTCTCGTCGTACCACGCGCTGTTGTGGCCCGGGGAGCGGTAGGCGATGTCCTTGCTCTTGGCCTCGCCCTCAGCGGCGCTGAGGAGATAGCCGCCCATGAGCTTGACGCCGTAGGGCTCGTAGTCCGGGTCGTTGAAGTAGGTGCCGGGTTTGCCGCCGCAGTCGATCATGTCCTGTCCGAGCGCGTCGACATACGGGCCGTCCGGGTTCTTGCTGCGGCAGACGCGGATGTTGTAGCCATCATTGGCATTGAGTCCGCCGAAGGAGAGGAAGAGGTAGTAGTAGTCCGTATCCGGGCTGTAGAGGATGTACGGGGCCTCGATGCGGGCGTGGTTCTTGCCCAGCAGCTTCTTGCCGTAGCCCTGTCCCTCGAGGGGCAGGCCGGTCGTCCCGTCCATTTCAAGGATGTAGATGCCGCCGGAGTAGGAGCCGTAGACCATCCAGAGCTTGCCTTCCTTGTCATAGAAGACGTTCGGGTCGATGGCGTTGGGCAGCTGCGTCGCGTCGTAGCCCGGCCCGCCGGATTTGAGGAAGATGCCCAGATTCTTGAACGGGCCCTCCGGCTTGTCGCTCACGGCGAGGCCCATCGCCGACAGGGGAGAGGAGCCCTCGCAGGTGCAGTAGTACATGTAGTACTTCCCGTCGGCGAGCTGAATGACGTCCGGCGCCCAGAAGGTGACGGTCTTCGCGTAGGCGAGCGCCTCGCGCATCTCCTCCTGCACGTTGTCAACGAGGTTGCAGCCGTTCTCCGCATTGCGGCTGAACATCTTCCACTGCATCAGGTCCGGGCTGGTCGCAGCCTGCATGTGGCTGCCGTAGATGTAGAAGGTGCCGTCCTCGGCGCGCAGGATGGAAGGATCGTGCACGGAGGCGTTGCGGAATTTGATCTCAGCGGTCTCCTCGGCGCAGGCCGCGCCCAGCAGCAGGCACAGCGCGATGAGGCAGGTCAGAATGCGTTTCATCATCGGAGAAGGCTCCTTTCTCTTGCGGCAGGCGCAGGCATGGGAGCTGCTGCGCCTGCTGGCGGCGGCCGGATGGAATAATCTCTGGTTTCAGTATATCATCATTAACGTTAATGTGCAAGAATATATAGGATTTTGCGGGGACATTTCTGTCTTGTGCTTTAGATGAAAATGGTGTATCATATCCTGCGATGCGATAAACACCGGCTGCGATTTCAGGAGGAAGATGAACGATGCGATCGCGCGCGAAGATCGATATGACGCGGGGCAGGATGCTCCCGCTGGTGCTGCGCTTTGCCCTGCCGCTGTGCGTGGGCAATATCCTGCAGCAGATGTATATGACGGTGGATACGCTGGTCGTGGGCAATTACTGCAGCCCGGTTTCCCTCTCGGCGCTGGGCACGAGCGGCCAGCCGGTGGAGATCCTGCTGACGCTCTTCGTCGGCATGGGCGCGGGCCTGTCCATCCTCGTCGCGCAGTATACCGGCAGCGGTGAGCAGGAGCGCCTGCGCAGCGTGCTGGCCACGGCGGTCAGCTTTCTGTTTATGGCGGCGATTCCGATGACCTTCATCGGCATGCTGGTCGGCCCCTTCATCCTGCAGACGATGAATGTCCCAACAGAGACCTTTCCGCATGCGCTCTCCTATATGCGCATTCTCTTCGGCGGCACGCTCTTCAACCTTGGCTATAACATGAATGCCGGCGCGCTTCGCGGGCTGGGGGACAGCCGCTCCTCGCTGATCTTCCTGCTGATCTCCTGTGTGATGAACATCGTGCTGGACGTCCTCTTTGTCGCCGGACTTGGCATGGACGTCTCCGGCGCGGCGCTGGCGACGATCATCGCGCAGGCGGCTGCGTGGCTCTTCAGCATCTTCTACATCCGCAGGAAGTATCCTGAGCTGGGCTTCACCTTCCTGCCGCGCCGCTTTGATATGCAGGCCCTGCGCGATCTGGCGCGCGTGGGCATCCCGCTGGGCGTCAACAACTCCTTCTACTCCGTCGGCCATCTGCTGATGCAGACGCTCGTCAACGCGCAGGGCGCCATGTTCATCGCCGCCTGCGCCGTGGGCAGCAAGGTCACGGGCTTTGCCAATCTGATGATTTCCTCACTCTCCATGGCGACGGCGACCTATACCGCGCAGAATTACGGCGCGAAGGCGTATGGCCGCGTGCGCAGGGCGGTGTATATCCCGTTTACCTCCGGCGCGATCACGCTCACGGCGAGCCTCGTGGTGGTCAGCTTTGCCCGCCCGCTGCTCTCGCTCTTTACGGATGACGCGCTGGTGCTCGATCTCGGCGTGCGGTATCTGTACCTTCTGCAGCCCTTTACCTGGTGCTATGCGGTCTTCAACGCGCTGATCAGCGTCGCCAACGGCGTGGGCGAGATGCGCTATCCCACGATCGTCAATGTGCTCATGCTCTGGGCGGTGCGCATCCCCGTGGGCCATCTGATCGCCCGCTTTGTCGGCGGATACTACGTCAGCTTTGCGATCTCGGTCAGCTTCATGTTCGGCATGGTGTGCATGCTCTTCTTCCTGCGCAGCAGGCGCTGGCGGGAGATCGGGCGGCTTGCCCGCGCGGAGGCTGGTTCTTCTCTCTGAATGACATAAAAAAAGAGCTGTCAGGAAATAACCGATTATTCCAAACCTGCTAAGCTTTGCTCGGGTCAAGGCATGGGGCTCTGCCCCATGGCTCCGGGGATACTGCATAGTCGCCTGACGGCTCCTTGCAGTTCCCGACGCTCCGCCTGCCTGTTTCCGCCACTGGCGGCGGCAGGCTGCGGTCCCTTTGGAAACCTTCGGGCACGCATGGCTTAGGTTTCTGGAATGTCTGGTTATGAACCTGACAGCTCTGTTTTATTATGCTGTTTAGTGATCAGATGGAGAGCTCCTTGTTCTTGGAGAACTTCATGAACAGCAGCAGCGAGATCGTCGTCACCACGAGCAGGATGGTCGCCACGGCGGCGGCGACGCCGTCATTGCCCTGTACGACGGAGGTGTAGACGGTCAGCGTCAGCGTCTCGGTATTGACGCTGTAGAGGATGATGGCGGTGGACAGCTCCGTGATGATCGTGATCCAGCTGATGATCGCGCCGGACATGATGCCGCCGGCCATCATCGGCACCGTGATCAGGAAGAAGGCCTTGAGCTTGGAGCAGCCCAGGCTGATGGCCGCCTCCTCGATGGACAGCGGAATCTGCTGGAGGATGGCGACGGAGGAGCGGATGGTGTAAGGCAGCCTTCGGATGATGAGCGCGATGATCATGATCGCCGCCGTGCCGGTGAGGACTAGCGGACCGCGGTTGAAGGTGATGACCAGCGCGATGCCCACGACCGCGCCCGGGATGATGTAGGGTACCATCGAGAGGGTGTCGATCACGTTGTTGACGGCATTGGAGCGGCGCACGACCAGATACGCGATCAGGATCGCGAGGAAGATGACCAGCGCCAGCGCCAGCACGCCGATGATGAACGTATTGGGCAGGCTGCGCTTCATGATCTTGTCAAACGCCTCGGCGTAGCTGTCCAGGCTGAATCCATCCTGGAAGACGCCGCCCTTGCACTTGCGGAAGGACTGGAAGGCGACGAAGAACTGCGGCATCATCGCGACGAAGACGATGAAGTAGCAGTAAACATGCATCAGCACGCTGGAAAGCCCGCGCGGCTTGTGCGTCTCGATCGAATGGAGCGCGTTCATCGTGAAGCTGAACTTCGAATTGGCAAACTTCTGCACGAAGAAGATCAGCGCCGTCACGATGATGCCCACGACGGAGACGGCAGAGGCGAAATTCTGGCTGCGCGAGGTCTCGCCGACGAAGCTGTTGTAGATCAGCACGGGGAAGGTCTGATAGCCCTTGCCGATCAGCAGCGGGGTGGAGAAGTCGGCAAACGCGCGCATGAACACCAGCAGGCCCGCCGCGAGGATCGTCGGCATGCACAGGGGCAGGATGATCTTGAAGAAGCGCTTGAAGCTGCTGCAGCCGAGGCCGGCGGACGCCTCAATGAGCGAATTGTCGATGTTCTTGAGCGCGCCGTTGATGTAGAGGAACACCAGCGGGAAGAGCTGGCAGGTGATGACCAGCACGATGCCGCCAAAGCCGTAGATGGACGGCATGCGGATGCCCAGCGCCGTGCGCAGGAGCTTGGTGATGATGCCGCCGCGGCCGAACATCTGGATCCAGCTGTACGCGCCGATGACGGGCGGGGACATGCATGCGAGGATCGCCATGATCTGCAGGAACGCCTTGCCCTTCAGATCAAACAGGCTGTAGAAGTAGGAGAAGAGAATGCCGACGGTCAGCGACGTGGCCGTGACCGCGACGGCGACCTTGAAGGAATTGAGCAGCGTGCCGTAATACGTCTCGCGCCCGAAGAAGCGGGCGAAGAATTCCCAGGTGAACTGCCCCTCCTCGTTGATGACCGAGGAGACGAGCAGCTGGAAGAGCGGCAGCACGAGGAACAGCGCGTACAGAGCAAGGATCACGAAGGAGATGATCTGCCACACGTCCATTTTGCGTGATTTCATCATCAGGCCTCCTGCTTGCGCACGTTGTCGTTCGTCACGCCGCGCACGAGGTTGCGGCTGCCGTCCTCGCAGAAGACATTGATCTTGCCGAGCTTCATCTGCAGGCGGACGGTCTCGCCGTCCTGCAGGCGGTCGTCAATCTCCGCCTCCTTGATGACCTGCACGTCCGTGCCGTCGGCAAGGCGCAGGAAGTAGTGCATATTGAGCCCGAGGAAGGTGCTGGAGACGACCGTCGCCTCGATGCCCTCGCCGCCGCGGGTGATGATGAATTCCTCCGGACGGACGGAGACGATGACCTTCTGGTTCTTCTTTTCCTCGTCGAGCAGCGTCGCAGCCGGCGCGCTCACGCCGCCCGCATGCAGCATGGCCACGCCGTTTTCCATGCGGATTTCGCCGTCAAGGAGGTTGGTGCGGCCGATGAAGCTGGCGACAAAGAGATTGGCCGGGCGCTGGTAAATGGCCTGCGGCGTGCCGATCTGCTGGATTTCGCCGAGATTCATGACGGCGATGCGGTCGGAGACGGCCATCGCCTCCTCCTGGTCGTGCGTGACGTAGACGGTGGTGATGCCCACGCTGCGCTGGATGCTGCGGATGGTCTCGCGCATCTCCACGCGCAGCTTCGCGTCCAGATTGGACAGCGGCTCGTCCATGAGCAGCACATCCGGCTGGATGACCAGCGCGCGGGCGAGTGCGACGCGCTGCTGCTGGCCGCCGGAGAGGCGCTCCGGCTTGCGCTCGGCGTATTCCTCGATGTGCATGAGCTTCATGAATTTCTCAGCCTGCTCCGCCATCTCGGCCTTGGGCAGCTTGACCGGCTGATTCTTCAGGCCGAACATCACGTTCTCCCTCACGGAGAGGTGGGGGAAGATGGCGTAATTCTGGAAGACCATGCCGATGCGGCGCTTGCTCGGGTCCATGTCGTTGATGCGGGTATCGTTGAAGTAGAAATCGCCGCCCTCGATGGAGTTGAAGCCTGCGATCATGCGCAGCAGGGTGGTCTTGCCGCAGCCGGAGGGGCCCAGCAGGGTGAAGAATTCGCCCTCGCGGATGCGGACGGAGAGATCCTCGATGATGACGTTATTGCCGTAGCACTTGTGGGCGTGATCGATCTTGATGGTGACGCTCATGTGTCGCTCGCTCCTTTGTGATCAGAAGGGTTGATGGATATGGTTATGGAGGGGAGGGATGCGCGGCCAAAGGGCCTTCTCACGCGAAAACCGCCCCTTGCAGACGATTCCACAAGGGGCGGATGAAGCTCAGATTACCTGCGGCTGATTACTTGTTCCACAGATCATTCCAGTGGTCAAGGATCGTCTGCTTGTTGCCGGAGGTGTACTCGCTGTTCTCCTGCTTGAGGTTCAGGGTGTCGAAAGCGGGCATGTAATCGGTCGGCACGAACAGGTCGGTGCGCACGCCGCGCAGCACGGAGCCCTCGGCGGTCGCCATGATGGTCTGGCACTCGTCGGAGATCAGCCAGTCCATGAACAGCTTGGCGTTGTCCAGGTTCTTGGCGCCGTTGACGATCGCGGAGCCAACCGGCGTCCAGCAGACGCCCTCGGTCGGATACACGGCACGGACGCCCTCGGCGCCGTTGGCGATGAAGCCGGCCACGCCGACCTCGTAGGACAGGCCGACGGTGTACTCGCCGTTGGCAACGCCCTTATACACGGCGGAGGAGCCGCTGGTCAGGGAGCCGTCGAGCTGATCGATCAGCTGGGCGACGTAGTTCCAGGCAGCCTCAGACTCGTAGGGATTCTCGCCGTCGCCCATGGCCAGCAGGATGTTGGACAGGTGAGCGAAGGAAGAGGAGGAGGCGTTCGGATCGGCGGAGGCGATCATGCCCTTGAGAGCCGGATTGAGGAGGTCGTTGTAGCAGGTGATCTTGGTGCCCAGCTCGGCCTCGAGCTCCTCATTGACGATCAGCACGCAGGAGCCGCCGAGGATGTAGTTGGTGATCATTCCGTCCGGATTCTGATACTCGGCCGGCAGCTTCTCGTTGCCGTTGGCCACATAGGTCATGAAGAGGTCCGGATAGTCGTGGGTCCAGGTGGACTCAACGCCGCCGAACATCACGTCGGCGATCGGGGCGTCCTTCTCAGCGAGCAGGCGGGTGTAGCACTCGCCGGTGCCCATACTCATCATCTCAATCTCAACGTCATACTTCTCAGCGAAGGTGTTGAGGATGTACTGAATCTCAGCATCGGGATTCGGAGTGTAGACGACCAGAGAGCCGTCGGCGAGGGAGAGGACCGGCATGAGGACAGCCAGGGCCAGAACCAGCGCCAGAGAGAGCAGTTTACGCATGGGTGCAACCTCCATAGTCTTTAGTCTTTGATGTCCGCCTGCGCACACATAAAACGGATGAAACAGTTATCATTATACGCCTTTTTTCTTTGAATGCAACAGAATTCTTGAAAATTTTTTCCGTAAACGATGAAAATGTTCGGTTTTTCAGATGATGATCTCGCTGCCCGCCTCCACCTCGAAGGGGAGCTGGGACAGGATATCGCGCTCCGCATCCACGCCGGGGAAGACCTCCAGGAGCTTGAGGCCGCGCGCGGTGAGGATGAAGACGCAGCGCTCGGTGATGTAGAGTACCTTCTGTCCGTTGTCGATTGCCTTGCGCGCGGAGAAGCTGACCGAGCGCAGGGTATTGACAAACTTGGGGACGGAGCCGTTTTGCTCGATGGTGATCTCGCCGTCCTTTTCGCTGACCTCAAGGCCCTTGGTGTTGAAGGTCAGGCAGAAGACGACGGTGGGCGTCTTCGCCGTGATGTTGGCAAATCCGCCGATACCCGCGTACGCGCCCGGGCCGCGGTGGGCGTTCACGTTGCCGTAGCGGTCGACCTCGAGCGCGCCCATGAAGCAGATGTCCAGCCCGCCGTTGTTGTACAGGTCAAACTGGTTGGCCATGTCATAGACGGAGGCCGCGCCGATCATCGCGCCGAAGACCTTGCCCGAGGCCGGGAAGCCGCCGATGCCGCCGGATTCGACGGTGAGGGTGATGTGGTCGAGCATGCCGCTCTGGCGGGCATAGTGGGAGATCGTCTCCGGAATGCCGATGCCGATGTTGACGATGTCCTCCTTGCGCAGCTCGCGGGCGGCGCGGCGGCCGATGATATGGCTGGCCGTGCTGCGCTGGCGGCTGCCGGAGCAGGCGGCCTCGAGCTTCTCCGTCCAGCCGCTCCACTCCTCGTAGGGAATCTCAAAGCTGCCGGTCAGCGCGGAGAAGGCCTCGTCGCGCGGCTCCGGCGCCTTGACGACAATGGCGTCGACGAGGCAGCCGGGGATGATCGTATTGCGCGGGCGGGAGGGCATGTCCACGATGCGGTCGACCTGCACGATGACGATGCCGTTGTTCGCCTTCGCCGCCTGGCAGATGGAGAGCGCGTCGCCGGACATGTACATGTCGTCAAAGGAGATGTTGCCCTTGCGGTCGGCCGCGGTGCCCTTCATCAGGGCGACGGTGATCTTGGGCAGCTTATAGTAAAGGAACTCCTCGTTGTCCACGGTGACGACCTTGACAAAGGAGCTGTCGGTGGAGATCTGGTTGATGCCCGGGCCGTCGCGGCGCGGGTCGACAAAGATATCGAGGCCGACCTTGGAGAGCGCGCCAGGGATGCCGCCCGCCTGCGCGCGGATGGCATGGGAGATGCAGCCCAGCGGAAGATTATAGGCCTCAAAGCGGTTCTCGAGGATGATCTTCTTGGTGCTCGGCATAGCGCCGAAATGGCCGCAGATCAGCCTGTCCACCGCGCCGGCACGGATGTATCCCTCCGCCGCGCGATCCTCGTCCCAGACGCCAAATCCCGCGCTGGAGACGATCGTCAGATGCTTGGGGGAGTGGGTCTGCTGGTAGCGGCGGTGCAGCGCCTCATGGAGCTCCACAGGGTTCTCAATGCCTACGAAGGAATTGACGCAGATGCAGTCGCCGTCGCGGATGAGGCTGATGGCTTCGTCGGATGTCATGATGCGGTACATGGGAGAGAACCCCTTTCTTTGGCACTGCGCCTGTTTCCGGCGCAATAGAGTGATTAGCGGGATTATATCATGAATAGGCGTATCATTGCAAGAAGAGCCGGAGAATCGTTCGTATATAGGGGAATAAAGAAGAGCTGCCGGGGATTTCCGGCAGCTCTTTGGGGTTTATAGGGGTTACGCGCGCTTCTTCCTGAGGAGCAGGGCCAGCAGCGCGCCGCTCACGGCGAGCATCGCCGCATAGAGCATCGGGGATGCGCTGGTGTCGCCCGTCTGCGGGATGGAGATGATGAGGTTGGAGATCAGGAAGCTGTTCTCCTCGGTCTCTTCAATCCTGCAGACATAGCCCTTCGGGATGCTGAGCTCCTCCACGGCATACGGTCCGCTGACCTCAAGGCCGGTGAAGGTATGTGCCCAGCCGCACGCCTCATTGAGGGTGACCGGATCGCCATACGGCTTGCCGTCCAGCAGCAGCTGGATCCTGACGGACTTCGGGCGGTTCTCCGGCTTGTCGCCGAACCACTGCTTGCGCACGGTGACGCTGAATTCACGCCTGTTGACGAATGCCGCGCTGGCATTGGCCGGGGTGATGACGCCCTCGCTGCCCTCGGAGGAGACGAGGATGTAGCCCTCGGTCAGTGCCTCGGTGATGGCGTAGCGGGCGTCGAGCGGGAGTTTGACGGTGATGCTGCCGCCGTGGCGGAGCGTGACCGCAGAGCCGCTTGCGACCGTGCCGCGGATCTCCTGCGCGCCGTCGAGCGTGCCCTCGTAGGGGTAGCTGCCCTCAAGGGTATTGCCCTCGGCGTCGGTCAGGGTGACGATAAAGGTGAAGTCGTCGCCGTATGCCGCGCCCTCGCCGGTGACGGTCTTGCTCAGCGTGAGCAGAGCGAACTCGGCAGCGTAGGTGTTTTCAACCACGAGCGCGAGCTCCGTCATGGCGGGCGTGATGGTGAAGGTGTTGTCGATGCTGACCGTTCCGTTCACATAGAGGACGGAGGCGCAGCTGTAGTCCGCGACGGTCTGTCCCTGCTCGCGCAGCACATAGTCGCCGGGCGCGAGGCTCAGCGTCTGCGCGTCGCCGTTGGGGGCGAGCTCAAGGGTGAGGACCGGTGCGGTCATGTCCTGCGCAGCATAGATGCTGACGGTCGGCGCGGGGTAGGTAAGCGTCTCGGGCAGGCCGGAGGCGATCTTGGCGATGGAGAAGGTGACGTCCAGCGCCTCGTAGACGTTGGTCACAAGGAGCGTGAGCGCCGTCTCGCTCTCCTTCACAGTGAAGGGTACGCCGGATGCCGGGTCGCCCGTCAGGGTCTCGCCGTTCACACTCAGGGCCGCCGCGCAGCTGTAGCCGTCGACGGCTGCGCCGCTTTCCACGAGCACGTAGCTGCCCTGGGCCATCGGGCCGATCTGAGCCGCTGCGCTGTTGGCCTCGAGCGTGCCGGTCCAGACAGGCGTGCTCATATCGCCTTCGCGATAGATGCTCACGGTCGGCGCCGGGTACTCGCCGGAGGCGATACCGCTCGCTGCCTTGGCGATGGCCGCCTCGGCGTTGCGCTCGTTGATGAAGAGCGTGCTGGCGAAATCCTGCTCGCCGATGATCGCGCCCTGCGCGTTCTCGGAGGAGACGAGCACGTAGCTGCCGCGCTCCTCGGCGACGGTGTAGGCCGTATTCACGGGGAGCTTGATGAAGGTCACGCTCTCGCCGTGGGCGAGCTCGAAGGAAACGGAGCCGTTTTCATCGAGGGCGACCGTCGCTGCTTCGCCATGCTTGTCGAGCATGCTGATTTGGCCTGTGAGGGCCTCGCCGCTCGTCTTGTCCGTCAGGGTAACGGTGAAGCGGAAGGTATCCTCCGTGCTGGAGGCGTTGCCCTGCACGCGCTTTTCAACCTTGAGCGCGGGGAGGATGTCGTAGTAGGCGTTGACGAATGCCGCCGTCTCGCCGTCGATGTCGATCGTGCCGGAGGCCGTACCGCTCTCGGGCTTGTAGGCGGCGTCCTCGCGTTCGGTGACGGTGTAGACCGTGCCGAGCGGGAGCCTGCCGATGGTGACGCTGCCGCCGCCCATCAGGGTGATGCTCCCGCCGCTTGCGATCGCGCCGGAGATGGCCTGCGTGCCGTCGAGGGTGCCCTCGTACGGGTAGCTGCCCTCAAGGACATTGCCCTGCGCATCCTGAAGCTCGACGGTGAATTCGAACGCCGCGTTTTCGCCCTCTGCGCTCCTGACCGTCTTGGTGATGGTCAGCGGGCCGACGAGGGAGGTGTAGACGTTGTCGAGCACGAGCGCGATGCTCTGCTCGCCGCCCTGCGCGGTGAAGGTCATGCCGTTTGCCGGCGTGCCGTTCACGATCAAGGCAGCCTGCACGTCGTAGTCCTCAACAGTGTGTCCGCTCTCCTCGATGAGGTAGAGCGCGCCGGTCTCCAGCTTCGCGTCGAGCGCGCCGGCCTCTCCGTTGGCCTCAAGCTGCACCGTGGCAAGGGCGTCGCCGGTCTTGTTTCCGCTGCTGTCCGCCTTGAAGAGGCTGACGGTCGGGGCGGGATACGCGGTGAGCGCCGGGCTGCTGCTGGCGGTCTTGCGGATGGTGAGCGCCGTGTGCTTCGTATTGACGAAGGGCGCGGAGGCGTTGGTGGACTGATTCTCAATCACGCCGCTGAAGGACGGCTGGGAGGCCGTGTAGCCAAGGGCGGGATCGATGGTCTCGGTGACGGTGTAGCTTGCACCGACCGGGAGCTTCATGATCGTGAAGCTCTCGTCCGCCTTGAGCCCGATCACGGCGGAGCCGTTTTCATCGAGCTGGAGGACGCCGTTCACCGCGCCGGAGGCGGTCATCAGCGAACAGGTCCATGTGCCGGTGAGAGGCTTGCCGTCCTTGTCCGTCATGGTGATGGTGAAGGAGAAGCTGTCCTCGGCGATTGCTGCGTTGCCCTCGACCGCCTTGCTCAGGGTGAGGGACGGGAGGTCGCCGGCATGCGTGTTCTGGAAGGAGGACGTCTCGCCGTCCGCGTCGATGACGCCGCTTGCGCCAGTGGAATGGGTCATCTCGTAATCGCGATGCTCCTTTTCCTCCACGGTGTAGGCGGTGCCGAAGGGCAGGCCGGAGATGACGACGCTCTGACCATGGCTGAGGGTGAAGCGGGCCTCGCCCTTTCTGTCAAAGTCAAGGCTCGGGACGTTCAGACCGGCGCAGGCGAATTCGCCGCTGACCGGCTTGCCGTCGGGATCCGTGAGGGTGACGGTGAAGGTAAAGCTGTCGCTCGTGCTCGGGCTGCTGCCGACGATGGTCTTGATGACCGTCAGCGTGGAGAAGACGTCCTTCGTATTGAGGAAGGAGGCCTCGCACGCCGCTTCGCCGTCGATCGTGCCCTGTGCGCCCTCGGCGCTGGAGAGGACATAGCCCTCGGCAGGCTGCTCGGTGACGGTGTAGACCGTGCCGAGCGGCAGGCCGGTGATGATGGCCTTCTGGCCGCCCGTCAGGGTGAGGGTGGCCTTGCCGCCTGCGTCGGCGAAGAGCTCAACGGTGCGCACAGCCGCCTCGCCCTGCAGGATCTGCATGGTGAAGCTGCCGGTCACGCTCTGGCCGCCGCGCGTGAGGGTAATGTCGAAGGTAAAGACGTCGTCTGCGCTGGCGGCGTTGCCTGCGATCTCCTTGCGGATGCTCAGGCTGTCCGACTTGACAGCGTATTCGTTGTGGATGGTCACCTGCGGGATGGTCGTCAGGCCGCTCTCGAGGGTGAAGCTGAAGGCGTCGCCCGTCTTTTCAGCCTGCACGCCGGCGGAGCCGGTCACG
This sequence comes from Clostridia bacterium, assembly GCA_017936375.1. Classification (GTDB taxonomy): domain Bacteria; phylum Bacillota; class Clostridia; order Christensenellales; family Aristaeellaceae; genus Ventricola. The sequence goes on along the minus strand of JAGBFR010000027.1, from coordinate 10,578 downwards.
CTGGAGGCGATGAAGTCGTAGCCTTCCATCTCATAGCCGCTCTCGGCGAGGGCATGCGTGCCCGGGACGAGATAGACGAGGGCGGAGTCGCCGCCGGAGACGAGCTGGCCGATGGCCTCGCCGTCCACGCTGACCGTCGGAGAGACGGTGTCCGTGCCGAGCAGGCCGGATGCGATCTTGCGGATCCGCACGGCGTTTCGCTCGTTGGTGAAGACGACGTCCTCATCCTCCCTGCGGATCGAGCCGGTGAGGCCGAGGCCGTCAGCCGTCGCGGTTTCGTCGCTGTTCGCTTCGTCGCCGAGGCTGAGGACGTAGTGCTTCGCAGTCGGATCGCTCTCGGTGACGGTGAAGACCGTGCCGTCGGGCAGATCGGCGATGATGGCCGTCTGACCGCCCGTCAGGGTGATCGTGCCGCCGGAGGCGATGCTGCCGGAAGCCGTGCCCGCGATGGAGACCGGGTAGCTGCCCGCAAGGGCGCTGCCGTCCGCGCCGGTCAGCATGACCGTGAAGGTGAAGCTGTCCGCGCTGTCCGCGGCGTTGCCCGCGAGCTTCTTGGTGATGGAGAGGCTGCGGTCGATGGGCTTGTTGACGAAGACCGCCTTCTGCTGGCCCTTGGCCGCGATGCTGCCGTCCGTGCCCTGCGCAGAGACCTGCGCAAAGCCTTCGGTCACGCCCTCGGTGAGGGAGAAGACCGTGCCATAGGGCAGGCCGGTGAGGGTGGCGGTTTCGCCGCCCGTCAGGCCGATCTCGCCGGAGCCGCCGTCAAGGACGAGCATGCCGCTCGTGCCCTTGCTGGTGGTGTAGGGGTAGGCGTCCGCAAGCGTCTTCTCCGCATGGGAGAGGCTGATGCGGATCGGGAAGATGGCCTCGCCGCTGTCCGCGCCGTGCTCGATCTGCTTTTCGATGATCAGATCGCTGGTGTAGGCGTTGGTCAGCGTGACCGTCGGGACGACGTCAAGGCCGCCCGCCGGGAAGGCGAAGGTGAAGCTGCCGTCCGCGCCGGTGACCTCAAGGCCGTCCGTCGCAGAGATGGACGCGCCGGAGAAGTCGAAGCCCGCCGCGTCGAAGCCGGACTCGGTGAGCGCATAGCTCTCGCCGCGCGCCACGTAGACGCTCAGCGTCTCTTCCGTGTCGGAGGTCAGCGTGCCGATGGTCTTGCCGCCGACGGTGATCGTCGGGGAGACGGTCGTGCCGGCGGGCAGGCCGTCGGTGACCTTGCGGATCTTCACGAGGTTGCGCTCGTTGATGAACGAGGCCGTCTCGGAGATCTCGGGCACAGTGCCCTTCGCGTTTTCGCTGGAGGCGAGGACATAACCCTTCGCAGCCGCGGCGGCTTCGTCCTCGATGACGGCGTACGTCCAGCCCTCGGTGAGGGAGACGATCGTCGCCTTTTCGCCGTGCCTGAGGGTGACGGGGTAGCCGCCCTTGTCTGCGTCATAGCGCAGCGTGCGGAAGCCGTCCTCTGGCGCGTCGGTGGAGAGGGCGTAGCGCAGGTCCTGCGTCACCGTCTCGCCGCCGTCGCTGAAGCGGACGACAAAGTCGAACGCATCCTGCGTGTCAGCCGCGTTGCCGCCGACGGTCTTCTCCACGACGATGGCCGGGATCAGAGCGACTGCGGTGTTGACGAAGGCAGCCTGTACGCTCTCGCTGCCGGTGATCGTGCCGGTGGCCGCCTGACCGCCGGACGGGGAAACCTGCTGGTAGCCGGAATCCTGCGTCTCGGTGATGGTGTAGGCCGTGCCGATGGGCAGATTCGGGAAGACGGCGGTTTCGCCGTGGCCCAGCGTCAGCTTTCCGTCAGCCGGGAGGACGAGGGTCTGGCCGTTCAGCGTGTAGGTCAGGTGCTTGTCGGTGAGCGTCACACTGTCGTGGCTGAATTCCACGGTGAAGGTGAAGCGCTTGCCGTCCGTGCCGCCGATGATTTTCTTGCTCAGCGCAAGCTCGCCGTCGGCATAGCTGTTGTCGATGGTGTAGGACGCGCCGTCGGCGACCTGAACGGAGCCGATGGACACGGCAGCCTCATTGCCGGTCATGGCCTGCGCGGAGCCGCTGCCGTCCACGGTGAAGGTGGTCTGGCAGAGGTAGCCCGCGACGCTGTGGCCGCTCTCGGTGACGGTGTACATGCCCTCGGGCAGGTCCACGTCGGTATAGCCTGCGCCCGGCGTCAGGGTGACGGTCGCGGCGGGCTGCGTCTCGCCCACCTTGGTGAAGGTAACGGTGACCGGGGTGGTCAGCGCGTCCGCATTCTCGCCGGAGACCGTCTTCTGAATGCGGATGGCGGTGCGGCGGTTGACGAATGCGGCGGTGTAGCTGCTCTCGGTGTCGGCGATGACGCCGCTCTCGCCTTCCTTGCTGACGAGGGTGTAGCCGCTCTGCGCCGATTCGGCGACGGCGTACTGCGTGCTGACGGGCAGGTTTTCGATCATCGCATACTGGCCGTGGCTGAGCATGATCGTGCTGCCGGCAGCGACGCGCTGCGTGCCGGAGACGGCGCCGTCCGCGTTGTAGATCGTGCAGGGATAGCCTGCGGCGTCGAGCGGATGGCTGTCGTTGGAGAGGGTCAGGGTGAAGGTGAAGGCCGTGGCGTCGTCGCCCGCGTTCTCGAGCGTCTTGCGGATGACAAGGCCGCCGCGCTTGACGGCGTAGACGTTGTCAAGCTGGAGGGCCATGGCGCCGGAGGCATTCTCGGGAACGGTGAAGGTGAAGGCAGCCTTGCCGCCGTCCTTGCTGGCGATTTCCGCATTCAGACCGGAGAGCGTGGCGCTCGTCCAGTCATAGCCCTTGCCGGTCATGTCGCAGCCGGACTCGGTCAGCGTGTAATCGCCGGGGATGAGGCTGAGCGTTTCGATCTTATCGGGCGTGAGCACGCCGGAGAAGACGGTCTTGCCCGCCTTGTCGGTGATCTCGACGCTCGGGGAGACGCTGTCGCCTTCATCGAGGCCGGAGACCTTCTTGACGAGGGTCAGTTCGTTCTTCACATTGTGGAAGGACGCGCTCGCAGAGACCTCGGGCATCACGCCGCTCGCCGGATTGGCGGAGACGAGGGTGTAGCCCAGCGCATTGTCATTCTCCCAGACCTCGTAGGCCCAGCCCTGCGTCAGGCTGACGAAGGTCGCCAGCTGGCCGTGGCGGAGGGTGATCGGATAGCCGCCCGCCGTCTCGTCGTAGGAGATGGCGGAGAAGCCGTCCGTCGCCGGGGTCGTGGAGAAGGCGTAGCGCAGATCCTGCGTGACCGGGGTGGTCTTGGTTTCGTCCGTCCAGAACCTGACGACGAAGTCAAACTCATCGGAGGTGCTGGATGCGTTGCCGCTGACGGTCTTTTCTACCACCAGCGCCGGGATCAGGCTGACCTCGGTATTGACGAAGGTGACCGTGTGGTCGTCGCTGTTTTCGCCGATGACGCCGGAGGCAGACTGGCCGCCCTGCGGGGAGACCTGCTGGTAGCCGGTATCCGGGGTCTCGGTGATGGTGTAGGCAGCGCCGATGGGCAGCAGCGGGAAAACGATGCTGTCAAGGTCGCCGAGGGTGACCTGCAGCCTGCTGCCGGTGAAGGCGCCGTCCACACCGTTGAGGGTGTAGACCTGATAACGCTCGTCCAGCGCTTCGCCGTTCAGCGAGAAGACGATGTCGAAGAGGAACTCCGGATCGCCCGTGCTGTTGGTGACGCTCTTGGAGAGGGTCATCGAGCCCTGCTTGTAGGTGTTGGTGATGGTGTACTCGCCGCCGTTGACCAGCGCCGCGGCGGTCATGTCGAGCTCCTTGCCTTCCTTGTCGGTGAGGACGGAGGAGACAAGCTCGTAGCACGCGACCTCGTGGCTGCTCTCGGTGACGGCGTAGGTGCCCGGGGTCAGGTAGAGGCTGGTGAAGTCCGCCGCGTTGGGCGCGAGCTCCACAGAGGCGCTCTGGCTGCCGGTGAAGGCTGCGGTGATCTTCGCAGGCACGTCGCTGTCCGCCAGGCCTTCGGTGACCTTCTTCACCTTGATCGCGGTGCGGGTGTTGGTGAAGGCGGCGCGGTAGGCGTCGGTGGTGTTGAGGATCGTGCCGGTGACGGCCTCGTTCGGGGCGGCGGTGAAGCCATCCACAGGCGTCTCGGTGACCTCATAGGCCGTGCCGAGCGGCAGGCCGGTGAGGGTCGCCGTCTGGCCGTCGGTGAGGGTGATCGTGCCTACGCCGTCCGTCAGGAGGAGATCCTGCGCGTCGCCGCCATTCACGGTGTAGCTGTACTTGTCGGCAAGCGTATGCTTGTCGTTGGTCAGCTTCACGGTGAAGGTGAAGGCCTGCTTCTTCGCGTCCTCGTCGCCGACGACGGTCTTGGAGATGGACAGGCCTGCGCGGACCGGATCGTACTTGTTGGTGACAGTCACGGTCGGGATAGCCGCCATGCCGTCTGCCGGGAAGGTGAAGCCCATGCCATCCGTGTTGGAGACGGCGAGGTTATCCGTCGCGGAGATCTCAGCGGAGAGGAAGACATAGCCTTCCACATCGGTGCCGGTTTCAGTGACGGCGTAGGACTGACCCGGGGTGACGTAGAGCTTGTAAGCTTCGCCGCCAGAGGTCAGCTTGCCGATGGACGTGCCATCCACAGAGAACTCGGGGGAGACGGTGTCGCTGCCGGAGAGACCGATCGCCTTCTTCTCAATGTTGACCGCATTGCGGCTGTTGATGAAGGAGACGTTAGCGGCAGTCTGCGGGAGCAGGCCGTTGTGATCGTCTGTCTTGCTGACGAGGGTGTAGTTGTCGGTGTTCGCATCGAGCTCCTCGACGGAGTAGGTCCAGCCCGGGGTGAGGGAGACGAGGGTCGCCTTCTGGCCGCCGGTGAGATTGAGGACGTAGCCGCCCGCCGCAGCGTCATACGTCAGGGTCTGCTTCGTGCCGGTCACGGGATCCGCATCCAGCGTGTAGGAGAGCGCCTCCGTGATGACGGTATTGCCGTCCTTGAGAACGACGAGGAAGCGGAATGCATCCGTCAGCTTTGCGGCGTTGCCGGTGACGGTTTTCTCGACGGAGAGCGTCGGATAGAAGGACTTGTTGACAAAGTCGACCTTGACGCGCTCGGTGTTCGCGATGGAGCCGGCGGCAGGAGCCTCGCCCTCCGGGGTGGTCTGGAGGTACTTGCCGTCCTTGGTCTCGGTGATGGTGTAGGTCGTGCCGATGGGCAGCGTCGGGAAGACGAGGCTGTCGCCGTGCTTCAGGCGCACCTTGCTGCTCGTGAGCGTGCCGGTGGTCTTGCTCTTGTCCGCGTGGGTGATCTCATAATCGAGATAATCACCGGAGAGCGCCGCATTCTTGAACTTGAGATCGATGGTGAATTCGAACTCATAGTCCGGCACGGGGTTGTTGGAGACGGTCTTCGTCAGCTCCAGAGAGCCCTGCGCGTAGGTATTGGTGAGGGTGTACTTGCCGCCGCTGACGAGGTTGGCGCTGTTCATGTCCAGCTCATTGTCTTCCTCATCGGTCAGCTTGACGGAGGTGCGCACATAGCCGTCGATGCCATAGTTGTTCTCGCCGACGGTGTATGCGCCCTTGGTGATGTAAACTGTGGTGTAGTCCGCACCGGCGACCAGCTGGGTGTTGGTGATCGCGCCGCCGTTGTTTGCGGTGAAGAGGGCTTCGACCGTGACGGCAAGCGGCTCGCCATTCTGGTCGAGGGCGACCTTCCTGACCTGGATGAAGTCGCGGGCATTGGTAAAGGCGGCGGCGTAGGTATCGTTCTCGTTTGCGATCGTGCCCGTGTCGCCGGCCTTGGTGGTCAGGGTGAAGCCGGACTTGTCGGCCTCGGTGATGGTGTAGACCGTGTCGATGGGCAGATTCTCAATGGTCGCAGTCTCGTCATGCTTGAGCTGGATCGTGCCCGTGTATTTGCCGTCGCTGCCCTTAGTCAGTGCCAGCGTGCTGGTCAGCGTGTCCTCGCCGTCGGCGTTCTTGACGGTGTAGGTATAGCCGGCCTCGTTGAGCGCGTGCTTATCGTTGCTCAGCGTGACGGTGAAGTCGAAGATTGCAGTCTGAGCCGCTTCGTCGCCAACGACGGTCTTGGTGATGCTCAGGTCGTTCGTCTTGACCGCGTAAACGTTATTGAGCGTCAGCGCCATGGCGGCGGAGGTGTTTGCCGGGATGGTGAAGGTGAAGGACGCCTTGTCATTATCCTTCGTGCTGGCGGCGGTGGTCAGGCCGCTTCCGGTGAGCGTCGCGCTCGTCCAGTCATAGCCCGCCGCGCTCATGTTGCAGCCGGATTCTTCCAGCGTATAGGAGCCGGAGGCGAGGATGAGGTTCTGGATGGTTTCGGGGGTCAGCATACCCTCGTAAACGGTTTCCTCATCGGTGTTCTTGATGACGACGCTCGGAGCATAGCCCTGCGCGTCGGCTGCCTCAAGGCCGGAGACCGTCTTGACCAGCGTGAGGGTGTTCTTCTCGTTGTGGAAGAGAACCTCATCAGATTCCTTGGGAACGGTGCCGGTCTGGCGCGGGCCGCTTGTGCAGACATAGTCCTTGCTGTTAGCCTGCTCAACGACCTCATAGGTCCAGCCCTGCGTCAGGCTGACGAAGGTAACCGCCTGCTTATGCTTCAGATTGAAGACATAGCCGCCCTTTTCCGTGTTGTATTCAGCGACGCGGAAGCCGGCTTCTGCTGCATCATCGGAATAGGCGAAGCGCAGATCCTTGGTGATGGCGGCGCCGCTGGCATCCTTGAATGCGAGGACGAATTCAAACGTATCGCTGGTATCGGAGGCATTGCCCGCGACGGTCTTGCGCACGACGAGTGCCGGGATCAGGCTGATCTCGGTATTGACGAAGGGCGCGGTCTGCACGAGGCTGCCTTCGGTCACAGTGCCTTCGGCAGTGGGATGATCCTTCGGCGGGGCGACCTGAATATAGCCGTTGTCCTGTACCTCGGTGACTTTATACTCCGTGCCGACGGGCAGGTTGGAGAAGACCGCTTTCTGGCCGTGGCCAAGGGTGATCTTGTTGTCCGCGCCGAGGGTGTACTCCGTTCCATCGATGGTGTATGTCCTATGGTCGGCAGTGAGGGAGATGTCATCATGGCTCAGCTCCACGATGAAGTCGAAAGTCTTGCCGCTGGGGCCGCCTTCGATGGTCTTGCTGATCTCCAGCGAGCCGGGCGTCTGCTTGTTGGTGAAGGCTGCCGTGGAGGTCTTGTTCTCCTCGATGCTGCCGCTGGCGGACTCGGGGGAGACGGTGTAGCCGGTCGGGACGTTTTCCTTGATGGTATACGTCGTGCCGATGGGCAGGCCTTCGAAGAGCGCGGTCTGGCCGTGCTTGAGATAGAGGGTGCCCTTGCCGTTCGTCAGCTCAAGCTCATACGCCTGATCGCCGATCTTATAAATATAAGTCTTGGCGAGCGCGTGCGTGCTGTTGGCGAAGGTGACGGTGAAGGGGAATTCCTTCGTCGTGTCGATGGTGTCGGAGACGATGGTCTTGCTGATCTGAAGATTGCCGGTTGCGCAGCTGTTGAACAGGGTCAGGTGCGCCGTGCCGCTCACAAGTGTCCAGGTCTGGCGATCCTTGTCATAGATGTATTCACTGATGACCTTGTCATCGTTTGTATCCACGACGCAGAGCCTGCCTTCGTCATCGAGCCTGACATAGAACTTGAGCTGCTCATCTGACTTCTGGTAGCCTTGGGGCGCTCTGGTTTCCGTGAAGGTGTAGACGTACTTCTTGTCGCCCTCGCTGAGCTTGAGCCACGGCTCCTGCTTGTAGTATTCGGCCTGCGTTACCGGGAAGCGCTCAGCAGTGTTTCCAGATTCCCATTCAACGGCATAGCCATCCGGGCCGGTCAGTTTGAGGGTCGCGCCGGGCAGATGGTTGCCGGAATCATCCGTTTTAAGGAGCTGGATCGCCGGATTGACGAACTTATTGGTCAGCTTATAGGTGTAGACAGCTGTCTCCTGCGTGGTCTGACGGTAGACGGAGACACGGTTGTTGGAGAGATTTGTTTCGTTGCCGGGCTTCTTGTCCGAAGTACCAAAGCCGCTGTCTGTGTGCACAAGACGATGGGTGCTGTCTGCGTCCTGAAGGTCGCCGCTGGCGTTGATATAGAGCAGGGACGCATCGCTCTTGTTGGAAACCGTCCTGATCTGGCCGCTGATATCAAGATACTGCCCGTTGGCATTCTTGAGGTAGAAGTGCTGGCCGCCGGCATTGGACGCCATTTCCACGGTCCAGGACATGGCGTTGTCCTGAGCGCTGTTGCCGGTCATCTCGATGATGACGTTGGCGTCAGCGTTCATGTTCTGAACGTTCACAGAGGAACAGTCCACGGAAGAGAGGACGCTGCCGTGATCGCAGCCGATCCAGATCTTCGGATTGTCCTTGAGGTTCGCCGCGTCGGTAAAGACCCAGCAGTTTGCGATTGTTTCAGTCTTGCTTTCCGTGATGACTTCGTAGAAGAGATTGGAATCAGCTTCACGGACGCTGTAGCTGCCCTTGGTCAGGTTGCCGAAGGTGTGGTGCCAGTTGTTGCTTTCGGCAAGCGTTGCGCTATTGACAACGGTACCGTCCTTGAGCAGCTCGACGGTGATGTCGTTGGGCTTCTTGATGCCCTCGTCGGTGTCCCAGATCTTGTTGACGGACACGACGTCGAGGCCCACCTCTGCTGCCTCATACTTGGGCAGGAGGTTGAACTTCATGTCGCAGTTGGACAGGTCGCCGCCGCGCTCGAGATAATAGATCTGCATGCGGTGGTTGCCGGCTTCGAATTTATAGGTTTGTGTACCGCGGCCTTTGACGGTGACTTCGCCGGTGGAGAAGTTAATCGAGCCGTCGATCGGATCGTGAATGCCGCCGATATCCAGAACAACCTTGCCGTCGATGACAACCCACATGTCGTCGTCGCCGGTGAATTCGTAGATCATGTGCTGATCATTGATCTTGTTGCCGCCGCTGCCCGAATTGTCAGGCAGGAAGAAGTCCACGCCGAAGCTCATGCCGAACCAGTAATTGGCGTTGCCGCCGTACTGCGTATATCCTTCACTAGAGGAAGAGACGTTTGCATTCGGTTCATTGGTGTGGTAATTCAGTGGGAAGAAGTAGTTGCCGTTTCGGTACTTGCTTGGCGCATTATGAACGTAGAATCTCTGTTCGGACTGCTGGTAGATGGCGCCGTTGGCTTTGCTGTTGAAGCTGTACATGCCTGTGGTAGCGTCATAGGAGAAGAGGTAATTACCCTTGCCAAGGTAGTTCTTGCCGACATAATTATCAGCAGTTGAGAACATAACATCGATCAAGTTCTGATTAAGGGTGTTGCCGGAACCCATGATTCCTGGGTTGGTATTGCTTTGGGTATAGCCGTTGGACGTGCCATCGATGTTGTTGGGACGACCGATAGAGCCGCCCTGTCCATTATAGGTGGCATAGTCGTTGAAGCCGAGATAGCCGTTGTTTCTGTTGTCCTGATTGTTCCATGTGTCGTTGTTCGTGCCCGGGGTGAACGTAGTGCTGTAGATGTTGAAGAGTTCGTTGTAATCAAAGACGTTGATATCAATAAAGCTGCTGGTATCGACGGTGTCGACAAGCGTCTGTGTGCTGTCAGCCGGGCGGAAATCATAAGTGGCTGGCTGCCAGTCGGCATAGTAAACGCTGTTTGCGTCCTTGACAGTAATATCTACAGAGTCTTTGCCTGCCAGACTGTAATATGTCTCTGTCGTGACATCGAGCCAGCCCACAAGCACCCAATCCTGCGGTGCATGATCCAGATTGGTCAGGGAGCAGTCGACCCCTCCAAAGCTGAAACTGCTCAGATTAGTCTGGCCGGGCAGCGTGATTTTGGTACCGACACTTACATCTGCGCTGATACGCTCGACATTGTAGGAGTTGCCAGCTTTCAGCTGCATGCCTTTATAGAATGTCGGCCTGTTGCCATTGTTCGTTGTGTTATGGTTAAAGGGACTGAGTACAATCGCCGAGGCAGACTGCGCCCATGCAGCCATGCACACCAGCATCATGCACAGAAGGAGGAAAATGCGGGCCAGAGTCTTCTTCATATTATCATCGCTCCATTACGTTGATTTCGGAAGGGTATATTTAAGGAAATTATATCAATTTATTGTATCATATTGCTAGCCTTATGTAAATGCCCTGGGCGTCTCCATATCATACCGAAGGGTGAATAATTTCTAACAATTTGTGGTAAAAGATGTTTTGAAAATGTTAACTAACACGTGTTGTGTGTGCGATGAATTGGTTTGGAAGAATGGAAAAATATTGACCGTAATAAGAAAAAACGCTGCCGCAGCGTGTTGCTGCGGCAGCGTTTTATGGGTTATGGGGTGTTACGCCTTCCTGCGGCGAAGGAGCAGCGCGAGCAGCGCGGCGCAGCCGCCCATCAGCGCGACCCACATGGCCAGGGACGAATCGTCGCCGGTCTTCGGGAACTTCGCGTTGGTGATCTGGCCGCCGTTGTTGGCGTACTCTGCGGTTTCGCCGTCCGCCGTCTGGTAGAACACCTGGAAGCCGGAGATCGGCTCTTCCTTGACGGTGTAGACAGCGGGCTTGCCGTTGACAGTGGTCGGCAGGTCGTAGTACTTGTACCAGCCGTTCTTGTCGGGCTTGGGCGTCTTG
>JAGBFR010000003.1 GCA_017936375.1 Clostridia bacterium | reverse complement strand
GTTGCTCATAATGCAAACCTCCATTCATTTTGGCCTTGCACCGCTGGTACTTTTGCCAGTCATGTAGGGTCGCATATTGGCCTTTCGCAGGTCGTGCGTGATGTGGTCATTAGCCACTTCGTTCATCCCTGAACGATGACTTTATTATAGTCGAAAGTCAAAGAAAGTCAATACGTATTTGTGTAAATTCTGAGGTTTTTTTTGCAGACCCCCGGGCCTCAAATTTCGCGTAATTTCACGCGAGAGGTTATGGGCAGCAGGAGTCGGAGGCTCCCCTGGTGGGCGCGGACTTTTCCAGACAAAGCGGCAAATCAGACTGGGGAGGGCGGCGGGGCGTGGCTGTTCCAAGTGGTGTCTTTTCCGGGCGAATTGTGAAGGTCGCTTGAAAAAATGCAATATGTTGTGGATAGAAATTGCAAATCCACTACATATTGATACTTGCGGCCTTTTGGTACATTTTGAAAGGTTGCAAAATAGTTGCAAGGAAAAGGTGCCAAAGACACGTATTTGTGCAAATTGCATAAGAAAAAACCGGAAATCCTAAGATTTCCGGCCGTTTTTTGGTCGAGGTGACAGGATTTGAACCTGCGACCTTTTGGTCCCGAACCAAACGCGCTACCAAACTGCGCTACACCTCGATATAATGTGGAGCCAATGAGGGGACTCGAACCCCTGACCTGCTGATTACGAATCAGCTGCTCTACCAACTGAGCCACATTGGCGTATGGGCTTCGTTCTCATCGCGAACCACCTGACGAGAATAGATTATATCAAAGCCCGGAGGAAAAGTCAATCCCTTTTTTGACATTTTCTCAAATTCTTTTTTCAGCTTCCCCCATTTTCTGCGCGGGTATCCGCACAAACCTCATTTCTCTCCCCTTTCTCTGCCCGAAGGAGAGAAAAGCGCCGCCCTGCAGCGCAGGACGGCGCGTGGATGCGCAAGCTTACGCGGTGAAGCCCGGCAGGCCCTCGATGGCATACGCGCGGACCGGGCAGGAATCCAGCTCCAGGATCGGCAGCGGCGCATAGGCCATGAAGAAGACGTCGGTGGAGAGCAGCTCAAGATTCTTGAGCACCTCGAGGAAGACGATGTTCTCCGCCATCAGGATGTCGTGGAAGGGCTTGACGTCCGCCTCGCAGTTCTCAATGGAGACGCCGTCGCCGAAGCCCACGCACTTGACCTTGTGATCGCGGAACCAGATCGCGGATTCCTCGCCGATGAACAGGCGCTTGTCCTCCGGGCTGTTGGTCTTGGGGGTGAAGGGCGGGAACTTCCAGTTGCTGTCCAGCAGCACGATGTCCCCCTCCTTGATGCGGTCGCCCAGCACGCGGTCAAGATCCGCGGCGGAAATGTGCGCATTCGGCTCGAGGAAGTCGATGGTCACGTAGATCGCGCGGCCCATGAACGTGGTCAGCGGCAGCTCGCCGACGGCGGCGCCGTCCTCAAAGTGATGATACGGGCACTCGCAGTGGGTGCCGAGGTGGCTGGTCAGGTCCATCGCGGTGTGATAATCCGGGATCGGGCCGCCAGTGTTGTAGCGGATCAGGTGGCAGCGGCGGCTCTCCGTCTTCGGGTCGAGCACCTTGGTCAGGTCGACGATGCGCAGACCGTTCATCTCATATACGGGTCCCATGGTCATGTCTCCTTTTCCGGCCGGGAATTCCGGCCTGTGTGTGATGATGTGATCGGAGCAGCCCGCATGCGGCGCGCCCCGATGGATGCATTACTTGCCCGCCTTGCCCTCGAGCGCATGGATCATGTTGACCATGGCCTCATGGGTCGGCGCGGGGACGCCGTTCCTGCGGCTGGCGCGCACGACGCTGCCGCTGATGGTGTCCACCTCGGTCTTTCTTCCGGCGGCGATGTCCGCGCAGATGCTGGTGATGCCCTTCGGGCTGCGCTCGCAGACGCCGCGCACCTCGGCCACCTTCTCCTCCGCGTCAAAGACGATGCCCTCGCCCGCGGCGACGGCGACCGCCTCGCGCACGAGCTTCTCGCACAGCGCCCACGCGGCGGGATTCTCGGCGATATAGCCCAGCGGCACCTGCAGCGCGCCGGTCAGCACGCTGGCGGAGACGTTGGTCATCATCTTGCCCCAGATGAGCTTCTGCACCTCGCCGTCGCAGACGGCCTCCAGCCCGCAGGCCGTGAAGGCGTCCGCAATGCCCTGCAGGCGGCTGACGTCGCCCGTCAGGCTGCCGATGCAGGTCTTGCCGCTGCCGCCGTGGCGCACCTCGCCAAAGCCGGCGACCGCGCAGTTATGCTGCGTCGTGCCGATGATTACGTGCTCGCGGTCCACGAATTCCATCAGCGTATCCTCATGGCCGCTGCCGTTCTGCAGGGTCATCAGGTAGGTATCCGGGCCGATCAGGCTGCGGTTGCCCGCAATCGCGCTGCGGCTGAACATCGCCTTGACAAAGACGATCATCAGGTCGACCGGCTCCATGCCCGCCGTGTCGATCGCGGCCTTCGGATGGCAGAGCGTCTGCCCGCCGTCCGGCTCATGGATGATGAGGCCCTCCTGATTGATCTTATCCACCTGCTCCTGACGCACGTCGATCAGCAGCACGTCGTTTCCCCTGCTCAGATAGCCGCCGTAGAGCGCGCCCATCGCGCCCGCGCCCAGCACTGCAATCCTCATCGCGGCATTCCCCCTTTGTCCGTGTCCGCGCGCTTCCCTGCGCGCAGCGTCTCTGTCTATTATCCCCTATTCCGGGACGTCTGTCAATCGATCATTTTTCTTTTTATATCACAATCTCCGCGCCCGCCGCCAGATACGCCAGCTGCCCGCCCATGATCCCGCGCAGGAAATCATACGCCGGCAGGCCCGTGCAGTGACAGGTATAATACGTCGCGCCATAGGCAGCAAGCCGGGCCGCCGCGTCCTCAAGGAGCAGCCTGTCCTCGCCATCGGGATCAAGCTTCATGAAATGGAAGCCGCCGATGAGCACATCCGGCTTCAGCCAGCGCATGATGTTGAGTACGCCCTTGTGCGAGCAGCCGCTGATGACCGTTCGCCTGCCGCCCTCCTCGATCACCAGATACTGCTCGTGCAGGAACAGATCCTGTCCAAGCGCGCCGCCGCGCTCAAGGAGCATTCCCTTCACCGATGAGGGAAACGGACGCTCCAGCGCATTGCACGAGACGAGCGTCAGCCCCTCGCCAAGCGCCGTCTCCTCCCCCGTCAGGCGGATGCGCCCGGACGCGGCATGCTTTTTCAGCGCCGAGTCAAGGCCGATATACCGCTCCCACCCGCCGGAGTAATGCCCGCCGAAGGCCGTCTCCTGCATGTACACGGGCGCATGATCGTTGACCTCGAGGAAGGCCGCCAGCCCGCCGCCGTGGTCATAATGCCCGTGGGAGAGGATCGCCGTATCCACGAGGGACAGATCCACCCCCAGCGCCCGCGCATTGTCAAGAAAGGCCGCGCTCTGCCCCATGTCAAAGAGGATGCGGCGCAGTCCCTCCCGCGTCTCAAGCTCGATATACAGGCTCAGCCCGTGCTCGCAGGCGAGGCCGGGCGTCAGCGCCGTGTTTTCCATCAGGGTGATGATCTTCATAGCGGGCTCCTTTGCTTATCTGTCCTCAATCACCGCGACGGCCCACGGGGCGAGCATCATATACCCGCCCTCCAGCATCGCGCCGCCCTCGGCGGTGATCCTCGCCTCGCCGCCCCACGGGAAGCACATCGGCCCGCCGCTCATGTTGATGAGCGCCGCCGTGCGCCCCCAGCGCAGGCCAAAGACCGCGTCCACGCCCAGGTCGATGACCTCCGGCGGCACGCTGCCCATCTCCGGGTGCGCATTGCGCAGGGCGACAAGGCGGCGATAGGTCATGAGCATGGAGCCTGGCTCCTTCTCCTGCTGACGCACGCCCATCTTGAGCCCCTGCTCCTGATCCGCAGCCTTCGGCGGCAGGCACATGAAGCGCCGTTCGCCCCAGACCATGGGCAGGCGCTTGTTTTCGTCCCGGCCGGAGCCGGTCATGCCCAGCTCCTCGCCGTAATAGATGTAGGGAATTCCCGGCGCGAAAAGATACGCCGCGGCGGCCGCCCTGCGCGGCCCAATCTCCCCGGGGAGGAAGCAGACGCTGCGGTCCGTGTCGTGATTGCTCAGAAACGGCGCGTCCGTCCCCTTCACGCCCTGCGCGAGGCGATAGGCCAACGCGCGGCCATTCTGCTCGCGTACCGCGCCGCAGAAGCCGCCGCCGCCCGAGAGCGCAAAACGGAAGAGGCTGTCGATGCCGCTGTCGTAATAGCGCGCGATCTCCCCGTCGTCCGTCCATGCCTCGCCGACGACGTACACATCCCGGCGGATGGCCCGCGCCGTCTGCATGAGCCACGCGAGGAAGGCCGTGTTCTTCTCCGGCTCCCCGGCGTAGAAGTAGCACACCGCGTCCAGCCGGAATCCATCCACACCCCGCCGCAGCCAGAAGCGCATCACCTTCGCCAGCTCCGCGCGCACGGCTTCGCTGTCAAGATTCAGATCCGGCATGATGTAGCCGAATTCCGAGTGGTAATACCAGCCCTCTGCGCCCGCGACGGCATACTTCTTCTCTCCCGGCTCACGGGTAAAGAGGTAATAATCGATGTACGGGCTGCCCTTCCCCTCGGCCAGCGCCTGCGCCGCCGCGCGGAACCACGGGTGCTCCGTGCTGGTATGGTTGAAGACCATGTCCAGAATCACGCGGATTCCCCGCCTGTGCAGCGCGCGCAGCATGCGGTCAAAGTCCTGCATCGTGCCCATCTCCGGGCGGATGGCGCAGTAATCCGTGATGTCATAGCCATGATAGCTGGGCGAAGGATAGATAGGCGTCAGCCACACCGCGTCCGCGCCGAGGGCGGCGATGTAATCCGCCTTCGCCGTCACGCCACGCAGGTCGCCCAACCCGTCCCCGTCCGCATCGGCAAAGCTGCCGGGAAAGATCTCATACGCCGCGCCCTGCGGCGCGCAGGGGGACAGCGGCCGCCTGCACAGCGCGCGCAGCCCCAGCCCGACAGAAGCCCACATGCTCTTTTTCAATGCACAATCCTCATTCAGCATCCCCTGTGCCGCGCTCCCCGGCGCACTGCGCCACGGACTCGCCCGGCACGAGGCTGTAATTCACCGTCACATACCTGCGCTCGCCGCCCTCCAGCATCTCGCACAGGAGCTTGACGCTCTCCCGCGCGATCATCTGCGTCGGCTGGCAGACCGTCTCGATCGACGGGATGAAATACCGCGCCATCTCCGTGCCGTCATAGCCGGTGACGGAGACGTCCTGCGGCACGCGCAGCCCCATCTCCCACAGCGCGCGGATGACGCCCGCGGCGACCGTGTCGCTCATCGCCATGACGGCGGTCACGTCCCTGTGCGCGGCAAAGAAGCGCTTTGCGCTCTCGTACGATCCCTCCAGGGAAAAGCGCGTGACCACATAGTTTTCCGGGTCAAAGGATATCCCGTGCGCCTTCAGGCTGTCCATCGCGCCCTGATAGCGGCGGGTGAAGACGTCGTTGCCCTCGCTGTTGCCGCCGAAGATCGCCACGCACGTATGCCCATGCGCCACCAGCCTGTCCATCATCGCGCGCGTCGCCGCCCGGTCGTCGATGCAGACGCTGGAGGCATTGGCGATGCCGCTGCCCGCCGCGTCGACCGTCGCAAAGACCATCGGCGCGCCCATTGCTGCGGCCGCCTCGCTGCGCTCGTCGAGCCTGGAGCCCAGGAGGATGAAGCCCGCCGCGCGCCGCTCGCCGTAGAGCCTGCGCATCGCGCCGAACTCGTCGTCCTCCTCGTCGATATACTTGACGATAAAGGGCGTCTTGTACGCCTGCGCGCAGTGCAGCATCTCCTCCGCCACGTCGCTCAGGAACATATTGCGCCGTCCGCGCACGATGATCGCGCCGAAGACGGGCTTCGTGTTCTTGAGGTTGCGGGCGTTCCTGTTCTGCACAAAGCCGCAGGCCTCCACGACCTCCATCACGCGCCGGCGCGTCTCCTCGCTCACGTCGGGCCGCTCATTGAGCACGCGGGATACCGTGCTCACGCCGACGCCCGCCTTCTTCGCAATATCACGGATCGTATAGATCTCCATGCTGTCCCTCCGATTCGCCAGAAATCCTGCATTTGGAAACGTTTCCAGTCATTTCATTATACCTTCCTGCAGGCATCTTGTCAAATGACACACGTTCCGCGCGGATTTGCTCACAGATTGAGCAGCACGAGGGCAACGAGGATCACGCCCATGGCCAGCTTCTGCCGCCGCGTGAGGCGCTCACCGAAGGCCAGCATGCCCACGACCGTGATCAGCACGATCGTCGCCACGCTGTAGGTCGGGTAGGCCACCACCGCCGGCACCTGCGATAGGGACAAAAGCAGAAAGCGCGCGGAGAAGTAATTCGGCACGCCGATGAGCATGCCGCAGAGCGCATCCCAGAGGGTCATCCCCTGCCTGCGCAGCAGCGCCAGCCCCGCGCAGAGCAGGCAGGCCACGGCGAAGGTATAGAGCAGATAATGATCCTCAAGCGCAGGCGCGCCGAAGACCTCGTACACCTTGCTCAGCGAATCCGTCAGGCCCCCGCCGAGGAGCAGCACAACGAGTCCGGCGGCGTGCCTCGCCCTGCCCTGCCCGCGCTCCATGCGGATGAGGATGATCGCGGCGACCGCCAGCGCAAAGCCGGTCACCTGCGCGGCGGTGGGCGTCTCGCCGAAGAGGACGACGGACAGGAGCGTGGGCACGAGCACGCCCAGCTTCATAAAGGTCGCCGGGAGCACCACGCCGTTGACGCAGATATTCCACTGCAGCAAAAGGAAGCTGCCCAAATACATCGCGCCGCTGACAACGCCCAGCAGGAGCGCCGCGCCCAGCCCCTCCTGCGCGGGAAAAATCTCCGCCGTGCCGGCAAAGGCGGCGGAGAGCAGCGTACACATCAGGTAGTTCATCGCGAGCATGGAGATGTTGTTTTTCGCGCGGCGCTCGCTTGCGCGCATGGTGACCGATACCAGCATGCTGCTGACGATGGCCAGAATGAGATTGATCATATGCCCCTCCGCACGGGCGGGCTTCGCTGCCCGCCGCTATGCCGTCGATTATATCACAGATTCTCCCCCGGGGAAAGCCGCCCGCTCTTGCATCCGCCGCCTCATGGCGGTATAATAAAGGGGAACAAACATTCGGAGGGGATCCCATGCAGCAGCAGAGCATGTTCTTTGAGGACGAGGCCCGCACGCAGCCGCTGGCCGCGCGCCTTCGCCCCGCCTCGCTGGAGGAATTCGCCGGGCAGACGCATCTGCTCGGCCCGGGCAAGGTGCTGCGCAGGCTGATCGAGGGCGACAGGATCTCCTCGATGATCTTCTGGGGGCCGCCCGGCGTGGGCAAGACGACCCTCGCGCGGATCATCGCCGGGCGCACAAAATCCGCCTTCATCGACTTCTCCGCCGTGACCAGCGGGGTCAAGGAGATCCGCGCCGTCATGCAGCAGGCCGAGGAGGGCCGCCTGCTCGGCGGGCGGACGATCGTCTTCGTCGACGAGATCCACCGCTTCAACAAGGCGCAGCAGGACGCCTTCCTCCCCTTTGTGGAGAAGGGCAGCATCATCCTCATCGGCGCGACGACGGAAAACCCCTCCTTTGAGATCAACAGCGCGCTGCTCTCCCGGTGCAAGGTCTTCGTCCTGCAGGCGCTGAGCACGCAGGAGATCGTCTCCCTCCTGCGGCGCGCGCTGAGCGACCCGCGCGGCTTCGGCGGGCAGCAGGTGCACATCTCCGATCAGATGCTCGAGGCTGTCGCCGTCTTCTCCGGCGGGGACGCCCGCTCCGCCCTCTCCACGCTGGAGATGGTAGTCCTGAACGGCGAGATGGACGAGCACGGGGCCATCACCGTCACCCCGGCGACGCTGGAGCAGTGCACCTCCAAGAAGTCCCTGATGTACGACAAGGCGGGCGAGGAGCATTACAACCTCATCTCCGCCCTGCACAAGTCCATGCGCAATTCTGATCCGGACGCCGCGGTCTACTGGCTCGCGCGGATGCTCGAGGCGGGCGAGGACCCGCTCTACATCGCCCGGCGCGTCACGCGCTTTGCCAGCGAGGACGTGGGCCTCGCCGACCCGCGCGCGCTGGAGCTCGCCGTCGCCGCCTTCAACGCCTGCCACATGATCGGCATGCCCGAGTGCTCCGTGCACCTGACGCAGGCGGTCGTCTACATGTCCCTCGCCCCCAAGTCAAACGCGCTCTACGCCGCCTACGAGACGGCGAAGAAGGACGCCCTCACCCAATTGACTGAGCCCGTGCCGCTGGTCATCCGCAATGCGCCCACGAAGCTGATGGCGGACCTTCACTACGGCGAGGGCTATCAGTACGCCCATGACAGCGAAGAAAAGCTGACAAACATGCAGTGCCTGCCCGATTCCCTGCTGGACCGCGTCTACTACGCCCCCACGGAGCAGGGGCTTGAGGCGCGGTATAAGCAGCGGCTCGAGCAGATCAAGGCATGGAAACAGGAACACACCAAATAAACATGCGCGCCGGATCTTTTTGCCCCGGCGCGCCATTTTCTATAGAAAGGAAAATCCCCCGCGCCGAAATGGCGGTGCGCATAAAACAGTTAATAGGCATAGCAGTTTGATCTGCTGTGCCTGTTCTTGTATATTCGGCCCAATTATGATAGTATATAATCAATTAACCAAACTTGAATTATCTAGATAAAAATCAACTGGACAAATGTGTCTAATCCTTACAAATACGGCATTTCTCACTTTCTGTCGTGTTAAAATGTGAGGCCATAGGATATTTTGGTTATGAAAGGAGGGTTTGGTATGGACCAAATGAAAATAGGTTCTTTTTTAAGGGAATTAAGAAAAGAAAAAGGAATGACACAAGAACAATTAGCGGAACAATTAAATACATCTAATCGTTCTGTTTCGCGTTGGGAAACGGGAAATAATTTGCCAGATTTGAGCATGCTAATTATATTGGCAGAGTACTATGATGTAGATGTTAGGGAAATTATTGATGGCAAAAGGAAAAGTGAGAATATGAATGAAGAAGTGAAAGAAACATTAGAAAAAGTTGCAAGTTATAATGAGATGTTGAATTTAAAGTCTATGCGTAAAGGAATCATAACAATGTGCATAGTTTTTATTATAATGGTTATTGTTTCTGCCTGGAAGGAACTTTCACCAGCTCCACTGGTTAGTATGATTTGTGCATACAATGGGGCTTCTTTTATAAGTAAAGCAAGGGAAGGCAAAGATAAATCAGATTATATTACAGGTAGTATATTTTTTGTTGCAATGTTGATAAACACAGTTGCTTT
>JAGBFR010000026.1 GCA_017936375.1 Clostridia bacterium | reverse complement strand
GACTTGCCGATCTGCGCGATGCCCGCCGGGATCTTCTTACGGGTGGAGCGCATGACGTTGTTGAAGTTGACGAAGATGCCCTGCGCGGTCTCCGGACGCAGATAGATCTCGTTGGTGGAGTTCTCAGTCACGCCCGCATGGGTCTTGAACATTAGGTTGAACTGGCGGATGCCGGTGAAATCCTTCTTGCCGCAGGTCGGGCAGACGATATCGGCATGATCGTTGATGTAGGCCTCCAGCTCCGCGTTGGTCCAGCCGTCGCCGGTCTCCGCGCCCTGGGTGTAGTCCTCGATCAGCTTATCCGCGCGGAAGCGGGCCTTACAGGCCTTGCAGTCCATCAGCGGGTCGTTGAAGCCGCCGACGTGGCCGGAAGCCACCCAGACCTCGCGGTTCATCAGGATCGCAGCGTCGAGGCCGACGTTGTACTTATTCTCCTGGACGAACTTCTTCCACCAGGCCTTCTTGACGTTGTTCTTGAACTCGACGCCCAGCGGGCCGTAGTCCCAGCTGTTGGCCAGGCCGCCGTAGATTTCGGAGCCCGGAAAGATGAAGCCGCGGCCTTTGCACAGCGCGACAACCTTGTCCATCGTGATGTTGCCCATGATAAACTCTCCTTTTTCAAACCCTGTTAGGGAAAATCGTTATTGGGGGTATTCCGCCGCGCTGCGGCGCGGGGACCTCATCCGTCATGCCTAACGGCTCTGCCCGCTGCGGCGGGGAACCTCATCCGCCCCTTCGGGGCACCTTCCCCTCTCAGGGGAAGGCTTTTGGCTGACGCAAACCCGGTCACCCTGCCGAGACAGGGCGCGGAAGTATGTGGGCGGGCGGGCACCGTAGCCGAGCGCGCCCAGTGGGCGAAACAGCGAGGCGGAGCGTGGGGAACCGCAAGGAGCGGTGGGACACCGCGACTATGCGGGCTCCCCGGAGGGGACCAGCCAAGCCGACTGCCCTGTTTGCCAAAGGCCTAAACTCCAAAGAAATGAGCTGCTGCTGCGCCCGCAGGCTCCCTCAGTCTGCCTTCGGCAGCCAGCTCCCTCCCGGAGGGAGCTTCGACGCATCCAGCCTTGCCAATCCGCAAACGCTCTGCTTCGAAATCATCACCCTGAAAAGCAACAGAACCGCGCAAAGCAACGTACCCCCGAATCCGCGCTTTACATGGATTCAAGGGACGAAAGTTGCCTTCCGCGGTTCCACCCTTGTTGACGCGGAAAAGCCCGCATCCACTTTTTTATGCTTCTGAGCATCTCGCTCCGGGCTGCCAACCCCATCGACGTGATCTGCAACGTCCATCTTACTAAAGAAAGGGCGGTTTGTCAAGTGGATGCTTGCTTTTTGCGCGCAGGCAGACTCCCCTGTCCTTCCGGCGCGCTGTGTGATAACATATTGAACAGACACAGCAGGAAAACCGGCCGGACAAGGGTGTCCGGTGCGACGGCGCACCGATTCCCGCATCATGTCGTGGGATTTTCCGCCGGAATGCACTACCATAATCCGCGAAGGAGGACCATATATGGATCAGATCAAGATCGGAAATTTCTTAAAGGCCCTGCGCAGAGAAAAAGGCCTCACGCAGGAGCAGCTCGCCGAGCAGCTGAATGTATCCGCAAGAACCATCTCCCGCTGGGAAACCGGGAGCAACATGCCGGACATCAGCCTGCTCATCGAGATCGCAGAATTCTACGACGTCAGCATCCCGGAAATCGTCTCCGGAGAAAGGAAAGATGAACCTATGACTGAAGAAACCCGCAATACAGCCCTAAGCCTGTCCGAGTACTCAGAATCCGAAAAGACATTTCTTCTTAAAGGCATCCGGGCAAAAAGCCTGTTGGGCGTCTTAGCGATGGCCGTCTATGCTGCGCTGGACATCACAGGCCTCAGCCAGTATAACCGCCTGCTGGAGCTGATCTCCGTATACAGCCTGACCCTTGTATTTGTCGAAACGATGGTCATTGCGCTGTATACGACCGGCCTTGTCCTCAAGATTGAGAATAAGAAAAAACAGCTCAATCTGCCGCGTCCGCTTGTATGGCTGCTCGCCGCCATCGCCGGCTTGACGTTTGCGTATCTTCTCAAGTTCCTTATGTCGCTGCTGCCGCTCTGATCAGGCAGCCCCGCACATGCAAAAGACAGGCTCTCAAAAGCCTGTCTTTTTTTCATTCTCTTGGTTTACAGATGCCGCGGCCTACGGGCCGGGAACCTCATCCGTCTCGCCTGCGGCGATCCACCTTCCCCTCACAGGGGAAGGCTTTTGGAGATACGGACAGGCACGGTGCGGAAGCTCATCCATCAGCCCTTCTGATGCCGCGGCCGTCTCCCGCTCCTCTGCATCATCCGCGAGAGCCGCTCCCCGTCCCACAGGAGCACGCCCGTGGAGCGCGCCAGCTCCTTTGCCCCGCGCGTGAATTCGCCCGGGCAGACGACCACCGCCGCGTCGCAGCCGTAATACTGCGCGCCGGCATACGCCTCCTGCACGGCGAAATTGCCCACGCTGCCCTCGTAATTCTTGCACTGGACGGCGTAGGATTTGCCGTTGCGCTCGCAGAGGATATCGACGCCCTGATCGCCCGAGCCCTTGGTGATCTCCACATCCCTATACCCGTGATCGGCGAGCAGCAGCGCGACATACGCCTCAAACTCCGGGCCGGTCAGTTTCAGGCACTGCTGCGCGCGGCGGCGCCCCCTGGTGAGCATGCGCCACAGCCAGACAAAGGGCTGCGCCAGCCCCCGCAGCAGCGCGCGCACGAGCCAGAGCAGCCCGCGCAGGAGCGCAGAAAGGGCGCGGCCCAGCAGCCGCACCGCCGCCATGAACGCCGCGCCGAGTCCCTCGCAGAGGAAATCGATCAGCGTGAGGAGGGCGGAAAAGAAGGCGGCGGGGAGGGATTTCTTTTTCTTTCTTCTGGACAAAGTGAAACTCCGTAAATTATATACCGTTATCCCGGCATTTCATATGAACCTATTCAGTAATACTCAACGCTCAGCGCCCGCATTCTCCCTCAGTCGCCTTCGTCGACAGCTCCCTCCCGGAGGGAGCCTATTCCACTGCGCAGCATAAGCAAATCAGCGAATAGATCTGCAAAGCATTGCCTATTCAAGCCTCCCTCCGGGAGGGAGGTGGCACGGCTTTAGCCGTGACGGAGGGAGTAGATACACGCCACCGCGTGCGCGGAAATGCCCAGCCCCTCGCCCTCAAAGCCCAGCTTCTCGGTCGTGGTGGCCTTGACGTTCACGCAGTCGACGTCCACGCCCAGATGGCGCGCAACGTTGCCTCGCATCTGCTCGATGTAGTCCTTGAGCTTGGGGCGCTGGCAGATGATGGTCACGTCGACATTGGAGACGGCATAGCCGCGCTCATGGACGAGCGCCATCACATGGTCGAGCAGCTTGCCCGAGTCCGCGCCCTTGTACTGCGGGTCGCTGTCCGGGAAGTGGCGGCCGATGTCGCCCATCGCCGCCGCGCCGAGAATCGCGTCCGTCAGCGCGTGGTAGGCGACGTCCGCGTCGCTGTGGCCGAGCAGGCCGAGGGTATACGGCACGTTGACGCCGCAGAGGATCAGATCGCGGCCCTCCACCAGCCTGTGCACGTCATAGCCGTGACCGATGCGCATCATCATACGCTTTTCCTCCTCCGATTTCTCCCCGCGGCGAAGGAGCACCTGCTGCGCAAGCAGCATGTCCTCCGGCGTGGTGAGCTTGATATTCTCCGCGTCGCCCGGGGTCAGGCGCACAGCCTCGCCCATCCATTCGGCGAGCATCGCGTCGTCCGTGGCGCGCTCGCCGCGCTCGTTGCCGTCTGCATAGCGCGCGTGCGCCGCGCGGATGAGCGACGCCGCAAACGTCTGCGGGGTCTGCACCGCGCGCAGGGTGTCGCGCATCGGGGTATCGACGACCACGCCGCGCTCATCGACGCGCTTGACCGTGTCCTTGAGCATGACCGCCGCCACGCCCGTGCCATACTGCCGGGCGCTGTCGATCGTCGCGGCGATGACCTCGCGCGTGACCAGCGGCCGCGCGCCGTCGTGGATGGCGATGATCTCCGCCTCCGCGCTGCAGGCCGCCACGCCGCGGGAGACGCTCTCCTGCCGGTCGCGCCCGCCCTCGACGATCGCCCGCACGGGGACGCCCGCGGACAAAAGCATCGCGCGCATCTCCTCCATATCGCACGCAGAGGCGACGATCACGATCTCATCAAAGAGGCCGCTTTGCGCAAACGCCTGCGCCGTGCGCACGATCACCGGCACGCCGAGCACGGGATAGAGCACCTTATTGCGCTCAAGCCCCATGCGCGAGCCGCGCCCCGCCGCTACGATGACGGCGGACTGATGCAGCGCGCCCATCACAGGTCGTCCTCGCCCGCGAGGAGCTCGTACATTGCGCCGGCGTCGTTCTTGCGGACGACCTCCGCCACCTGCAGGATGCGGAAGCGGGCCATCTTCTCGCCGAAGCGGATCTCCAGCACGTCGCCCTCCTTGACCTCGGAGGACGGCTTGGCGACCTTGCCGTTGATCGTCACGCGACCGCCCTCGGACGCCTCCTTGGCGACCGTGCGGCGCTTGATGATGCGGGAAACCTTCAGGTATTTATCCAGTCTCATGGTGGGTACTCCTTTATATAGAATCATTTTATCAGAATGCGTTCCGCCTGCGGGCGGGACCTCATCCGTCAGCCCTTGTATTTTGATAACTCACATGGGGACCGAAGGTTTCCAAAGGGCGATCGGAAAGCCCTTTGGCGGGGCGTCGGGGCAGCGCCCCGAACAGGGAACGACCGCCTGCGGGCGGGAACCTCATCCGTCTGCCCTTCGGGCAGCCACCTTCCCCTCACAGGGGAAGGCTTTGGGGTTACTCATCCCCAGCACCGGCAGGCAGCACACGAATGGATACACATACCGCCCGGCCATCACAGGCCCGAGCAGGAACGTGCCCCAGAGCAGCACCGGCAAAAGCCCCGCCGCAAACGCCGCCCAGCGCCCGTCATACCACGCGCGAAGGACGAAAAACAGCATCGCCCAGATGATGAGGCCCATATTGAACAGCATGCCGACGCCGGGAATCTGCATCGCGCCCTTCGCGCCGAAGCGCCACGAGAGCGAATCGACCACGCGCCGCAGCGGGCTCGTCTGCTCGATCCACTCAAAATCGCACCACTGGTCAATCTGCTCGCGGCTCACGCCCATCTGCAGGTAATAGCCCGAGACGCCATAGCTCAGGTACGGATGAATGAACGCGGACGTGAGCGCAACCGCCGCGTTGATATAGGTCACGGGGCACTTCTTCCCCACGCTCAGCCAGATCCCCGCGTAATACGCCGGGTCGCGCAGGAATTCCTCCGTGTCAAACTCAAACTTCACCGGGTCGGAGACCGTGGGATCGTACTTGCGCCACGCCTCGCCGGGCATGAGCGCGTCGATGGCAGCCTTCTCCTCGCCGGAGAGCGCGGCCTCGTCGTGAAGCCTCGCGCGCGCCAGCTGCTGAATCGGCCAGGAGAGCATCTCAGCCAGGTCGCCGTCCACAGCGCCGGTCGCCGCCTTCATCGCGCCGTTTGCGCCCGCATAGAGCACGACTGCCGCCAGCAGGCAGGCGATCACCCGCAGCGCGCGGCGGCGCAGCAGGAGCGCAAGCAGCGGCAGCCAGACGAGCACGGCGTAGAGCGCGTTATTGCGCAGGAGCATCATGCCCGCGCCGCAGAGGATGAGCCCGGCATACAGGCCGCGCCGCGCGCTCTCCGGCTGCTCAAGCTCCTCAGTAGCGAGCGCCAGCGTGAGCGCGAAGAGGCCGGAGAAGAGCACGTCCTTGGTCGCGTTGACCGCCATGAACATATGCAGCGGATAGACGGCAAAGAAGAGCACGGCAAACCGCGCCGCCCGCGCCCCGCAGCGCCGCGCGAGGGACGCGCAGACCGCTGCAAAGCACCCGGCCAGCGCCGTCATCTGGATGATCGTATAGAGCGCCGCACCGAGGTTGATGCTGCCCAGCGCCTGCCCCAGGCGCACGCAGCCGCCCAGCAGCAGCGTATGCAGCAGCGGATGATGCGTGGAATAGCTGCCGGTGAAGACCTGCCGCAGCTGGAAGGGCACGTCATAGGCGAACGAGCCGGGATAGGCGCACAGGAACATCGGCGTATAGCACGCCAGCAGCACAAGGAACGCGCGCCCTATGGAAAAGGGCTTCTCCTGCAAGCGCGGCGCAGGCGCATCCGCAGCCACAGTCAGCCTGCGGGGCCCGTCGGAAAAAAACCAGGACAGCCCCAAAGCGCAGACCGGCACGGCCAGAACGGCCGCCAGCGGCGTGAGCAGCGGATGAATGCCGCCGAAAAGCTCTTCATGAACGCCGAGCGCCGCAAGGATCGCATACATCGCCGCGCCCACCCAGATGGCCGCGCGCCTGCGGCCCTTTCCCTTCGCCATATTCATCCCCTCCTGTGCAGACTGATTCATGGTTAGTGTATCACAAACAGGGGAAAAGCTCAATTGTTTTGATGCGCCGCGCCCCGCGGAGCAGAAAAAGGGGCGCTGCCCTCCAGCCCGCAGACCGGAAAAGCAGCGCCCCGCGCATAAACAGGAGAATCAATAACCCAGCATCGCCGGCAGCCACGTCGTCAGCGCCGGGAAGAGGCTGATGGCAATGAGAACCAGCACGTTGCAGATGATATAGGGCAGCGCGCCCTTGAAGATGTCGATGATCGGCATGCGGTTGATCTTGTTGCACGCATTCAGGCACATGCCAACCGGCGGCGTGACCAGGCCGATCGCAAGGCCGGTGATCATCATCGCGCCGAACTGCAGCGCGGAAAAGCCGTAATTCTGCATGACCGGCAGCATGATCGGGGTGAGCATCAGGATCGCCGGGCTGACGTCGATGAACGTACCGATGATCAGGATCAATACATCAAACATCAGCGCGATGCCCCATGCCGGCATGTTCATGCCCATGAAGAAATTGGCGACCATGTCCGGCACCTTCTGGATGGTGAGCACCCAGGTGAAGATGGAGGTGAAGCCGATGATGATCATGATGGAAGAGGACGAGATCAGCGTCTTCTTCAGCGCATTCCAGACGTCCTTCCACGTGAGCTCACGGTAGATGAAGAAGCCGACGATCATGCTGTAAAGCACGGCGACGCCCGCGCTCTCGGACGCGGTGCAGATGCCGAAGGACACGCAGACGATGATGAACAGCGGCATCAGCAGCGCCGGGATGCCGGAGAGAATCGCGGACCAGAAGCGCTTGGCGCTGAAGGCCGTCTTCTCCGGATGCCAGCCCTTTTTGCGGCTGATGACATACACGAGCACCAGCTGGGTCAGGCCGATGAGGATGCCCGGCACGGCACCCGCCATGAACAGCGCGCCGATGGACGCGCCGGAGATCATCGCGTAGACGACCATGGGCGTGGACGGCGGGATGATCATGCCCATCGTGGAGGAGGCGACGGTGATACCCGCGGAAACAGCCGGCGGATAGCCCTCCTTCTCCATGGACGGGATCAGGATGGAACCCAGCGCAGAGGTATCCGCAACGGAGGAGCCGGAGATGCCGCCGAAGATCATGGAGGCGACGATATTCACCTCACCCAGACCGCCGCGGATCGGGCGCAGCAGCTCCATGCAGAAATTGATGATGCGCTTGGTGATGCCGCCGGTGTTCATCAGCTCGCCGGCGAGCATGAACAGCGGCATGGCGATCATCAGTTCGCTGTACACGCCGTTCCAGATGCGCTGGGGCATCATGCTCAGGAACATCGGGCGGGCGGCGCTCAGATAGCTGATGCAGGACGCGCCGATGGAAAAGGCCAGCGGAACGCCGATCGCCGCAAAGACGATGAGACCCGCAAGCAGGAATACAATGGCCATAGCTACTCTCCTTCCGTTACGGGTTCTCGTTCTTCACGACATAGGCGGACACAGGCGTACACACAGCCTGAGCGCCCTTGATCACGATGCACACCGCGCAGATCACGCCGCACAGCGGCATCAGACCGTACATGTAGAACATCGGGATCTCCATGCCCATGCTCAGCTGCTTGCCCATCTTGACGGCATACGCCCAGCCATAGTGAACAAACAGCACATCGACCACCAGCATGACGATGTGATTGAACACATTCAGCCACTTCCTGACGACCGGCGGGAGCCTGTCATAGAGGATATTGATGGACACATGCTCGTTCTTGAGCACATTGAGGCCCATCCCCCAGAAGGTCGTGAACGTAAAGAGCAGCACACAGAACTCGGAAACGGACTTCCAGCTCAGCGAGAAGCAGTAGCGCATGATGACCGTGAAGATCACCAGAAACGCCAGCAGACCCATCGCCACAGCGCCCACGCCCATGTAGAGCTTTTCCAGCTGCGCGCCGAGCTTCTTCAGATTATTCATTCGTGTTAATCCTCCTTAACACAGATCGAAGAAACGAAAAAAGGGGCGGGGGAGGCTATCCCCCGACCCGCCCCCAAGTGACGTTCTGATGATTATTCGCCGCGGACGGCAGCCACGATGGCGAGCATCTCGTCGAGCTCTTCCTGCGTGCAGATGCCCTCGGTCACAACCTGGCTGTACACCGGCTGGCAGGCGGCCTGGAAGGCAGCCAGCTCTTCGGCGGTCGGGACGTAGACTTCGCAGCCGGCGTCGACGACGACCTGCTTGGCAGCGTCAGAGTTCTGGTCGATCAGCTGATCGTTGTACTCGCCCATCGCGGTTGCGCACTCGGTCAGGATGGTCTGGAACTCGACCGGCAGGGTGTTCCACCACTCGGCGTTGACATAGAACGGGTCCGGATGGAACTGATAGTTGACCTCGGTGAAGTACTTCTGAACCTCGTAGAACTTCATGCCCTCGACGTTGACCCACGGATTCTCCTGGCCGTCGGCGATGGAGGTCTTCAGGCCCATGTACAGGTCGGCGTACGGAACGGACACGGTGTTGGCGCCCATGGCCTGGAAGGTCAGGTCGATGGTCTTCATGCCGTTGGTGCGCATCTTCAGGCCGGCGAGATCCTCCGGCTTGGTCAGCGGGCGGGTGTTGTTGGAGAACTGACGGAAGCCGCCGGCGTCGCAGAGGTTGATGATGACGGTGCCGGTGGTCTCAGCCGCCTCGGCGGAAACCTTCTTGGCGAGGTCGCTCTGCAGCAGCGCAGTAACCTCTTCACGGTTGTTGGCCAGGAACGGCAGGGTGAACATCAGCAGACGCGGGCTGAAGTCATACTGGCCGCCGCGCATGCCCTGGGTGACGCCCTGAACAACCTGCTCGAGCATTTCCTTTTCGGTGCCCAGCTGGCCGTTGCCAAACACTTCGACGGTCACGTGGCCGTTGGTCTTCTCAGCGACGTCCGCCGCGAACTTCTCCATGGAGATGTAGCGCGGGTTGCTTTCCGGCTGAGCATGGCCGACGATCATGGTGAAATTGCCGAGATCCTTGTACGGATCCTCAGCCAGGGCGCTCGCGCAGCCCAGCGCAACGATCAGCGCGAGGACAAGAGCAAACAGCTTCTTCATGGGAATACCTCCTGCAATGTCGTTTTGTGCGCCATACGCGCACCTTGTATACATATACTATCACAGCATCGTCGGGAATACAAGTTCCAATTTGGCAATTTACCACGAAATTGACAAGTTTTATCCGCAATATAGTCAAACCATCGCCCATATCCCCGCCCGAATCAGCTCCGCTTGTCTTGTATACATACATCTTGCATACATGCATCATTTCTGAACGCAATTGTTATTGACACCATATCGTCTGCACATTATAATGAATGAAATACCAGTCAATGGCAGGGAGGCAAATCCTGATGAACAGCTGTGCAAACGACCATGACCAGATGTACCAGCAGCTGGCCGCTGAGATTCTGCGCTTTGAGCATAAGCCGGGAGACGCCCTGAGCGAGAACCATCTCTGCCAGCGCTTCTCCCTCTCGCGCACGCCGGTGCGCAGCATCCTGCAGCGCCTGCAGGAAAACGGCCTTGTTCAGATCCTTCCGCGCAAGGGCAGCATCGTCACCAAGCTCGACTACGACGTGATCAATCAGCTCATCTATGAGCGCGTGGCCGTCGAGTCCATGGTGCTGCGCGATTTCATCCTCTCCTGCACGCCTGCGGACGCCGAGCGCGTGCGCTACGCCTACACGCAGCTGCAGCAGCTGGGCGAGGTCTTTTTGCGTCAGCCGGCGCAGTTTGAAGCCGACCGCTTTCTGAATACCGATTACAGGATGCATGAAATCTGGTTCCGCGCCACGGGCAACCTGTTCCTCTGGGAACGGCTGAGCGGCATGCAGTCCAGCTATACACGCTTCTGCACGCTGGATATCATCGAGGGCGGCAATGTGCCCGACGTCCTCGCGGACCACGCGCAGATGCTCCGTCTCGTCGATGAGCGCAGCACGGACGGCATCGAGGCGCTCATGCGCCGCCATCTCTACGGCGGCGTGCGCAGGCTCGGCGGGCTGGTCTTCACCAAATACGCCGGCTATTTTGAGCCGCAGAGCATCTGAGACCACCAATTTCTCCCCGCTGACATCATATTTCTGCCACATTCAAATGATAAGATAAGCGCGTAAAGAGCAGAGAAGCTCTTGCAGCCTCCGCGCTTCTTCCCCTCCGCGCGGGGGCAGGTATCTTCCTTTTTCTTCCCTATTCCTCATTTTTCCCTTCCACAAGGAAAGGCGCCGTCGGCGAGCAGGCAGACGGCGCCTTTTCCATATTCTTACAGAAAAACGCGCCTCCCATCGGGAAGCGCGCGTGAAATCATTCCGTTTTTTCGTCCGGGGCGGAAGCCTCGTCCGTCTGCTGCGCGGAGGCCGCGCCGCCCACGGCGTCCGGCTCCGTCTCGCCCAGCTGGGCCATGACCGTCTGATAGAGGAAGACGGCCCGCTCCGGCCATCGGGCGCAGAAGCGCTTGGCCTGCTCCTTATTGGCGGCCGTCGCCTTGATGGAGAAAATCTCCGCCCCGCCCTCGAGCGCGCGCAGGGTGACGACGTAGCCGTTGCCGACCTTTTCATATTCGGAAGGCATCTGCAGTTCGTCCCGGATGCGCCTGCGCCATGCCGCGCCGCTCTCCTCCAGCTTCTGCTGGAGCGATGCGCGGATGTGCGAGCCGAAGAGCTCCATGCTCTGCCGGCCCTCGGGCGTGAGGATGAGCAGCGTCCCCTCCAGGTGGCTCGCCTCGCGGATGAAGCCGGCCTCTTTCAGCCCGGCCAGCGCGAGATAAAACTGAAACTGGCTCTGAAGCCCCGTCTCCACGACGTAGCGAAGCAGCTGCTCCTGCTTGCATCCCCCGATGCGGTCGAGCGCGCTGAGCAGCACCAGCTTATCTTCCTCTTCCGTAGCGTGAATGTCGAACACAGGCGTTCCTCCCTTCATCGCGAAACGCGCGATCAGGCCTGCCCGGCCTCGTCCTCAACGATATAATCCTTGAGCTCAGCGAGCAGATCGTCGCAGTCGTCGCTGTAGATATCCATGCGGATCGGGCGGGACAGGTCGATGGAGAAAATGCCAAGAATGGACTTGGCGTCCACCACATAGCGCCCCGAGCGCAGATCCATATCATACGGGAATCGATTCACAAGGCTCACAAAATCCTTGACGTGATTGGTCATCATCGTCAGACGGATGTTCACAGATTTCATCAGATCTCACTCCTCCTGTCTGTCTTTCCCGAGTATTATACCCGAAACAAAATGGGATTGCAAGGGAACCCCGGGGGTTTTCTGCCCTGTTCAGTCATTCTCGTCTTTTTCGCCATAAACCACCGGTTTGTATGGATAATCTGACAAATCCTGCATGCGCAATCTGCCCGGCGGCGATGCGCGGACGGAACGAATTTCAAAAAAGATGAAAAAGGGGCTTGACGGATCGCACAGCCTTTGATATAATCACTTTCGTGCTTGGGGTCTTAGCTCAGCTGGTCAGAGCGCCACGTTGACATCGTGGAGGTCGTAGGTTCGAGCCCTATAGACCCCACCAAGCTAAACGGGATTTAGTCACCCCGTTGGATGCCGCTTCTCGTTGGAGAAGCGGTTTTTCTTTACCCGTTTGAATAACAGGAGGTTGACAATGCCCAGCACAGAAGCCAAGCGCGCACGCGAAAAGCGCGTCGTCGCCGAGATGATCGCCCTCTACTGCCGCGCTCAGCACAAGACGGCCTCCCCCTGCCCCGAGTGCGCCGCGCTGATCCGCTATGCGCACGAGCGCAGCGACAAATGCCCGTTCATGGAGAGCAAGACCTTCTGCTCCAACTGCAGAGTGCACTGCTACAGGCCGGACATGCGCGAAAAGATCCGCGCGGTCATGCGCTACTCCGGGCCGAGGATGCTCAAGACCCATCCCGTCATGGCCATCCGCCATCTAATCGAGAGCAAGATGGAAAAGCGACGTCAGGGACGGTAAGCCGCGAAGCCAGCCGCCGCCCGGCGGCACAGCCATTTTAGTTCGCAGAATATATACCGCGCCCCGCATCTCGCAAAAGAGACGCGGGGCGCATTCTTATTCTGTTATTCC
Organism: Clostridia bacterium; assembly: GCA_017936375.1. GTDB lineage: Bacteria > Bacillota > Clostridia > Christensenellales > Aristaeellaceae > Ventricola. The sequence continues at coordinate 27,889 of JAGBFR010000026.1, read as the reverse complement.
CTCATCCGCCAATCTCCGGCACAATCGTCCACGTGAAATCGATCTTCGTGCCGGGACGATAGGCCTCATCCAGCTCCGGGCCGCAGCTGTTGGAGCCGATGCCGGCCATCAGCGCGTCCACGCAGAGCACCGTGCTGCCGCAGGGCTCAATCTCATAGGCGTGCATCTTATGGGTGAGCTCCTCCTGCGTGTAGGGCGACGCGCTGAAGGAGAAAGGATCGCCCACGACGCTCAGCCTCGCATCCGGGCCGGATACCTGCGCATAGGTACAGCCGTAGTGGCTGCCATTCTCCTGGGGCTTCAGGTAATCCTCATGCATGGCGGCAACCGTCGTGCCATACAGGTGCAGGCTGCTGGCGCGGCGCTTGTCCACATAGCTCTCCTGCGGGCCGAAGCCGAAGTACTCCACCCCGTCCATGGCGCGCGGCAGGAACAGGCGCAGGCCAAAGCGCGGCAGGAAGGGCATGCCCTCGCGCACATCCGCCCTCACGCCGACCGTCACCGCGCCGCTCCTTGCGATCGTCCACGTCACCGTGCCCTCGACGAGATTGCGCACGAAAATCGCGCCGACAGCAAAGCGGGTCGTGAGCGTGCAGCCCTCCGCCGTCGTTTCCACCGTGGTCTCATACCCGCGCGGGACGGCGCGGTCATAGCCAAAGTCGCTCCACTGGCGGCGGACGTTGCGGTCGTTGTCCGTCGGCGCGCGCCAGATGTTGAAGGCAAGCGGCTGATCGAGCAGCGCATAGCCGCCCGCGGTCATCCGATTAAACTGCACGCGCTGTTTGTCGTATTCATAGCGGAAATGGGCATTGCGGATCACGATGCGGCGGCTGTCCTCGCTGACAAGGATCTCCCCGCCGTCCGCCAGGGCGAATGCGGGCGCATATGCCTGCTCGCCGACCTGCTCCGTGCCGACCACATGCCCCGCGGGCAGGAAGCCATAGCCGCTCCTGCGGATCGTCTCAAAATACACAGCGGTACCGGGTACGGCAAGGCCGGGATCGGGAATCTCAATCTGCGCGCGGGCATGGGGCGCGACGGCGAGCTGCTGCGGGTCGACCACGCCGCCGCCCACGTCCTGCCCGCCGCGGCGCAGGGTATAGCGCAGATAGACCGCGTCGCCAAGGGTTGTGAAGTCGTACAGATTCCAGACCTCAAAGACGCCCTTTTCCATGTCGACTGCGCGGATGCGCGCCGGGCGCATGACATTCTTGAACTCTGCAAGGCCGGTGTGCGGCGTGCGGTCCGGATAGACGAGGCCGTCCATGCAGAAATTGCCGTCGTGCGGGAACTCGCCGAAGTCGCCGCCGTAATAGAATTTCGGCCGCCCATCCTCCGTCCTGCCCATATAGATCGCGTGGTCGCACCACTCCCAGATGAAGCCGCCGGCATGGCCGTCATGGCGCTCGATGCACTGGAAATAGTCCTCCAGATCACCCGGGCCGTTGCCCATCGCGTGGCAGTATTCGCAGAGGATATAGGGCTTCTTCAGCACGCCGGGGGCGACGTAATTGCGCCGGTCGCCCGTGATGGCCACGCCCGTCCTCTGCTGCTCAAAATACGCGTCGATCGCCCAGACCGAGGGGTACATGCGGCTGTAGGTATCCAGATATGTCTCGTTGAAGGCCATGCCCTCCGGCGGGAAGGAGGCGCGCTCATAATGCGTCAGCCGGGTGGGGTCGTATTTCTTCGTCCACTCGATGCAGGCGTCGATGCACACGCCGTGGCCGGACTCATTGCCCATCGACCAGATGACGACGCTCGGGCGGTTCTTATCGCGGACGACGCAGCGCTGCACGCGGTCCATGAAGCACGCCGCATAGGTCGGGTCGTTCGCCAGATGGTTATAGTCGCCCTTCCAGCCGCCGTCCTTGAAGACCACGCCGTGGCTCTCGATGTCCGACTCGTCGATGATATAGAAGCCGTACCGGTCGCACATGCGCAGGAATTCCGGCGCATTCGGGTAATGGCTGGTGCGGATGGCGTTGACATTGTGCAGCTTCATGACCTCAAGGTCGCGCAGCATCTCGCGCTCCCCCACCGCCGGGCCGACGAAGGGGTCGCTGTCGTGGCGGTTGACGCCGCGGAATTTGATGTTCTGCCCGTTGAGCCGGATGACGCCATTCTCCACATGGATCTCGCGCACGCCGACCTCCTCGCAGATCCACTCCCCGCCGCAGCGGATGACGAGCGTATAGAGATAAGGCGACTCCGCGCTCCAGAGCTGCGGCTTATCCATTCCGCAGACAAAGCAGCCGCCCTGCGCCTGCCCCGCGGCGAGGAGCCTGCCCTCGGCGTCCAGCAGCTCGCAGGCGATCTGCTGCGCGCCCGGCGCGTCAAAGGATACGCTCAGCTGCGCGCCGGCGTGATCCGCCGACAGCTCCGTGCGCACGGTGTAATCAAACACATGCGCCGCGTCGCGCGTGAGGACGTACACATCGCGGAAGATGCCGCTCATGCGGAACTTATCCTGATCCTCAAAGTACGTGCCGTCGCACCACTTGAGCACAAGCACCTGCAGCTCGTTTTCACCGTCCGCGGCGAAATCCGTGATGTCATACTCCGTCGTGCTGTGCGATACCTGGCTGTAGCCGACGAACTGCCCGTTCAGCCAGACATAGGCGCAGCTGTCCACGCCCTCAAAGCAGAGCGTATAGCGCTGATCCGCCACTTTATTGAGATCAAAGCGGCGGGCATAGAGGCCGCAGGGATTCTCCGCCGGGACATACGGCGGGTCGAACGGGATGGGATAGAGCACATTGGTGTACTGATGGCGGTCATAGCCGTGGAACTGCCAGACGGACGGGACGGGGATCGCCGCCCGCGCGGGGAGCGCCAGAAAATCCTCCGGCAGATCCAGCGCGCTGGCATAGTAGGTGAAGTCCCATTCGCCGCTGAGCAGCTTAAAGCGCTCCGAATTCTCGCGGCGGCGCGTCAGCGCGCTCTCGCGGCTGGCGTGCGGGATAAAATATGCGTGATTGGGCAGCGTGCCCACGTGCAGCGTGCTGAGATTCTCATGATACAAAAGCTTTGGCATGGTCGTCTCTCCCTTCGCGGTGATGTGGATAGCCTGTGCGCCGCAGCAGCCCGCGCGGCGCGTTTTTGTTATCCTGTATCATTCGCCGGAGGGGGGCCGTTTTCCTCTGCTGCATGACGCTCCCGCAATTGACGCAGGACATAAATCTGGGTATAATTTCATTATTAAAGGAGGGGTGTCCCATGATCTTTGACAGGGAACGGTATCTCGCCCACTGCAGCTTTGAATACACCGGCAGGGAGATGTTCTGCGAGCTCTTCGGCCCGCTGCATGTGCTGGAGGACGAATGGCGTTTTTAAGGCAAAAACAACCCGCCGCCTCCGGATCGCATAGCGCGATCGGAGGCGGCGGGGGCTTTTATTCTCTGGGATCCGTTTATTCCCCCGTCCCCTCCGGGTCGAAGAGATACCCCTTCCCCCAGATGCTGCGCAGATAGTGCGGGGAAGAGGCGTCCTTCTCGATCTTCCTGCGGATGGAGTGGATATGCACGGCGACGGTGCGGTTGTCGCCATAGCTGTCCCTCCCCCAGATGAGGCGGTAGAGCTCGCTGGAGCGGAAGCACTTGCCCGGGTTCTGCATCATGTAGGAGAGGATGCGGAATTCCATCGGCGGCAGCGGGTAGCTGCGCCCATCCCGCACGAGCGTACGCTCGGCAGCATTGATGGAAAAGCCGCGGCAGGTCAGGATGTTTTCCGGCAGGCGCTCGTGCTCCAGCTTCACACGGCGCAGGTTCGCCTGAATGCGCGCGATGAGCACACGATTGTCAAAGGGCTTGACGATGTAGTCGTCGCCGCCGTGGTCAAGGGCGCTGATGATGGTATCGCTGTCATCCAGGCAGCTCAGGAAGATAATCGGGCAGCGATGCCACTCGCGCAGGCGGCTGCACAGGTCCACGCCGCTCTCATCGGGCAGCATGACGTCCAGCAGGATGATGTCAAACCAGTCGCGCGAGGCGACGATCGCATCCTGCGCCGTCGCGGCCCATACCACGTCGTACTCCCCATTGCCGGAGAGGAAATACCGGATGATGCGCGCGATCTCGGCGTCGTCCTCAACGAGCAGAACGCGGATCATGCAATCGCCTCCTTTGCGCCGCAGCGCCGTCTAGCCTCTGTTCTCTCTCTGTCATCTATGGTAGAATGGGATGGTAAGAATGTCAAGCGGGTCTGCCCGCCGGGATAAGGGGAATGCGTGTGAAAAAGACCATTCTGAGCTTTGTGCTCATCGCCGTGCTGGTCGCGGGGCTCATGTTTCTCATCAACGGGAGCGCGCCGCGCGTCATGAACGGCGGGCAGCTGCCGCAGGATCTCGCCGCGCGCAGCTATGTGCTCGCCGGGCTTGAATACGACCCCGTGCAGGAGGGCTACCCCATCGCGCTTGACGGCGAGCCCGGCGCGGGCGATGTGACGCTCACGCTCTATTTCCGCATCGCGCAGATCTGGCAGGGCGACACGCTGCTGGCGGAGCTCTCGCGCGATTCCGCCTCGCAGCGCACCTATTCGCTGCAGGCCGCGCCGGATGCGGAGGGCGATATTCATCTCCTGCTCAAAACCGCACCTTCGACCATCCGCGGCTACTCACCCGCCACGCTCTTCACCCGCTATGCCGCCCAGCGGCCCAAGATCGTCGTGGGCACGGCGCAGAATGCAGCCCGCGCCAGCGCGGCGGGCGGCACATTCTACCGCCTGCTCATCGGCGCGTACCTGATGCTCATCGCCGCCTGCGCCGTGCTCTTCAGGCGCAAGACGAGCGAGCGTTACCTCGTCACCGTGGGCACGGCAGCGCTGTTCGTGCTGCTGTATCTCTTTTCCGCGCTGGAGGACAGGAGCATCCCCTTCCCTTACAGGGTGATGGACCGGCTCAGCGCCATGACGAATGTGCTGCCCGTCGTCTGCCTCGCCTACACCTGCGTTGCCCTCTTCTCCGAGGATGTGCCGCCGCGCTGCAAGCAGCTGTTCTCCCTGCCGGCTTTCGTGCTGGCGGCGCTTTGCGCGGTATTCATGGACATGTTCCTCGGCGTATACATGTACCAGTTCATGCGCCGGGTGATGCTCATCCCCGTGCTGATCACCATGGCCGGGGCGCTCGCTGCACGGCGAAAAGGCGCGCGCATGGTCTTCACAGCGTACGCCATGATGGAGGGCATCACGCTCTTCCTCTACGTGAGCAACAGTGTGCTGGATATGGCGTACTCGCCGCTGCTGATGTTCGTGCGCGTCAAGGAGATCAGCAACCTGATCTTCATGAGCGCCTGCGTGTATCAGATTCTGGATCGATTCTCCCTCAAGTTCCTCGAGGCGGACCATCTGGCGGCGGAGGTCTCCGCGCTCAATATCGACCTCGAGCGCAAGGTCGAGGAGCGCACCGCCCAGCTCATAAGCGAGCAGCAGCGCAAGCACGCGCTGATGCTCAACATCTTCCACGACCTGCGCAGCCCCGTCTTCGTGCTCAAGGGCCGCCTTGAGGCCATGGACGATGAAGCGCAGGTAAGCGCCGGCTCGCTCGCCGTGATGCGCGAGCGGGTCGCCTATCTCGAGCGGCTGGTGGAGGATCTCTTCCTGCTGGCCAAGCTGGAAGACGGGGATATCCAGTACGATCAGGACGAGGTGGACATGTGCGGCATCGCCTCCATCGTGGCGGCGGGGCTTGTGCCCATGGCTGCCGAGCGGGGTGTTACGCTCAGCGTGCTCCCATGCGCGGAGCGCGCCGTCACATGGGGCGACCCCTTCCGCATTCAGCAGGCCGTCGCCAATCTCACGGAAAACGCCATCCTCTACACCCCGCAGGGCGGCAGCGTGACGCTGCAGGCCGCCGCGCAGGACGGGCGATGCCTGCTGCGCGTCACTGACACGGGCAAGGGCATCCCAAAGGAGGAACAGCCCCGCGTCTTTGAGCGCTATTACCGCGCGAGCGGCCGGAACAAGCGCTCCTCCGGCCTCGGGCTCTCCATCGCCAACGGCATCATCAACAGCCACATGGGCGTCATCCACGTGGACAGCGAGGTCGGCCGGGGCAGCACATTCACGGTGAATCTGCCGCTCTTCACGCCGGAGGAGTAAAGCACGATTTCTCCCTCAGTCTGCCCTTCGGGCAGCCAGCATTCCGGGGAACTCGCATAGTCGCGCAAGCGCTCCTTGCGATTCCCCACGCTCCGCTTTGCTTATTGCGTCCACAGGACGCGCTCAGCTTCGGCGCCTCCCAGAGGGAGCCCGTTCGTATTCGCAGCCGAGCACATCAGCCATGCCGATTCACGCAAGTCGCTCAGAGGAAAAGCCTTCCTCCGGGAGGAAGGTGGCAGCGAAGCTGACGGATGGAGACTGCGGGCGGGGAACAATGCTTGATATCATCATTTGGTCTTGTGTCAAAAACCAGAGAGAGGCTGCATGCGCAGCCTCTCTCTTTGTGTGTGCGGATTACTTGATGTACTCCACGGCGTCCTGCGCAGCGGTGATCGCGGTGGTCGCGCAGATGGTCAGGCTGCCGCCGCCGACATAGGCGGTGGAGAAGAAGTCGCGGCTGGAGGCAAGGCCAACGGCGTAGAGGCCGTCGATGGTGGTGCCGTCCTCGCGCAGCACGCGGGTATTGATGTCGGTCTTCACGCCGCCGGTGATGTCAAAGCCGACCAGCGTGTCGATGACGGCATAGAACGGGCCCTCGTCGATGGCGATGAGGCTCTCGGCAGGCTTGCCGAAGTCCTCGTCGGCGCCGGCGGCGCAGAAGCCATTGTAGCGCTCGACGGTCGCGGCCAGCGCGGCGGCGTCCATGCCCAGCTTCGCAGCGAGCTCCTCGATGGTCTCCGCCTTGAAGAACGGGCCCTTCTCGGAGGCCTTCGCTTCGAACTCGTCCAGGCGGCCGATCTCGGCGGCCAGCGCGGCGTCGGTGATCTCGATGAGCACGCTCGGCTCACCCGCCACGCCGTAGAAGTTGCCCTCACGGCTGTGGTTCTCGTTGATCAGGCGCTGGCCCTGACGATTGACGTGCAGCGCCTTGGCGCTCTTGGTGCCGCGCACCTGGGTGCCATCGTTGGTGGTGCGGGTGAGAATCGGGGTGTCATGGACGATGATGGAACCGGTGACCCAGGTATCCCACATCACGGCGCCCTTGTCGATCATCATCTCAAGGCCCTCGCCGGTGGAGCCCACGCCCGTGCAGAACCAGTCGCCGGAGCGGTACGGCATGTACTTGGCGAGCATCTCGTCATTGCCGGTGATGGAGCCGGTCGCCATGATGACCGCGCCCGCGTTGATGGTCAGCTTGCCGTTGTCGGTCTCGCAGATCGCGCCGGTGATCGCGCCGGACTCGTTGGCGATCAGCTCGGTCGCCTTCGTGCCAAAGCGCAGGTCGCCGCCCAGCTCGACGTACTTCGCCTCGAGGGTCTGGCAGATCTGGCTGCCGCGGGAGGAGTAGCGCTCCATGTCCGGGGTCGGGCGGATCATGTACTTGGTAACGTCCGCGCTGGTGGTGGTGTAGTCGGTCGTCAGGCACATATCAAAGCCCAGATCATTCTCCAGGAAGGAGACGAGGCTCACGCTGTCCTTGAGGAGCTTTTCGACCTTGGCCACGTTGGGCAGGTCCTCGCTCGGGGCAACCTCGGTATTGAGCGCGGTGCTCTTCATCCACTTGGCCAGGCAGGTCTCATAGTCCTCGTCGGTCATCGGGCCGAAGAAGTTGCCGCTGGCGAAGAGGCAGTTGCCGCCGGCCACATCAAGCTGCTCGATGAGGATGACGTCCACGCCCATGGTCTGCAGCTTGGTCGCCGCATGCAGGCCCGCAAGGCCGGCGCCCACGACGAGCACCTCGCAGGTCTCTTCCTTATCCTCGATCGTCTTCTCGATCGGGGCGTAGAGGTCGCCGGAGGCATTCGCCTGCTTGGCGGCGTCCGCGACGGCGTTGATGATCGCGCGGCTGGAGAGGGTCGCGCCGGCCACGGTATCCACGGCCAGGGACTGATGCTCCACGATCGCCGCCGGGATCTTGGCGGCCGGGGTCGGGATCATGAAGTAGGTCTCATGATGCTCGCCCAGCTCGACGGAGACGATGGCGTCCTCGGAGAAGGTGACCTTCACCTGAACATCGCCGTTGTTGCCGCGGGCAGTGCCGGTGTACTCGCCGGCGGTGAAGGCAAGGCCGTCGGCAAGGGCGCCGCCGGTCAGCGCGATGAGCAGGATGCTCATCGCAAGAAGCATGGACAGAAAAGTCTTTTTCATGTTTGGCCTCCTTTGCTTGGTTGGTGGGGGACTTTGTTACAAATTCATCATACCACAGTCAGGGCGGGCGCGGGATTAAACAAGGATTAAATTTGATGCGCTTCCCCATATCTCTCCGCTGTGGTATAATCAGGATATGTATACGCGCCGTGCACCTTCTTGCCCTATGCGCTTTACACATGCCTTTACGCATTCCCTTTACAGGCGCCTTTACACGCACCTGTACACATCCCCTTTACACCTGCCTATACGCCGCGCGTGCAGCCCGCTGCCTGCGCCGCCAACCGCCGATCATCCCGACGAACGGAGGCCTCCGCCATGAGCAAACGATCCCCCCGCCCCGACAACCTGCGCGCGCTGCTGATGCTGCTGGTCGTCTTCGCGCACTGCCTTGAGCTCTTCTGGGAGGGCTCACTCCTCTACCGCGCGATCTACGCCTTCCACATGCCCGCGTTTGTCTTCCTGACGGGCTTCTTCGCCCGGCCCTCGACGCGGCGCACCGGCACGACGCTGGGGATCTATATCGCCTTCCAGACGATGTATCTGCTCTTTGACGCGCACATCCTCGGCACGGGGGCCGCGCTGCAGTACACCACGCCCTACTGGCTGCTGTGGTATGCGCTCTCCATGCACCACTGGCTGCTGCTGCTCATCCCCTTCAGCCGGCAGACAAAGCGGCGGCAGCTCGTCCTGCTCGCGCTCAGCGTGATCCTCGCGCTGCTGTGCGGGTACGACGCCTCCGTCGGCTATACGCTCTCCCTCTCGCGGACGATCGTGTTCCTCCCCTTCTTCCTGCTGGGGCATCTCTTCAGCGGGGAGGCGCGCCTGCGTGCCGCCGTGTGCGAGGGGCCGCCCCGCCTCATCCGCCTGGCAGGCTCTGCCGTGATGATCGCCGTGTGCTGCGCGATGGTGCTTTATCTGCGCCGTTATCCGGGCCTCTCCGCCCCGCAGATGTACGGCTCCTATTCCTACGCCGCCTACGGCTACGGGGCTGTGACCCGTGCCAAGCTCTTTGTCATCGCGCTGTGCTTCCTCGTGCTGCTGCTCCTCGCCGTGCCGGGCGTGCGCATCCCCCTCTTCACCCGCGCCGGGGAGAACACGCTGCCCGTCTTCCTCCTCCACGGCTTCCTCCTGCGGCTGATGCGGCAATACGGCGTCTTCCGCTTCTCCCTCCCGGTCAATCTCGCGCTGGCCGTCGTCCTCTCGCTGCTCATCCTCCTGCTGCTCAGCGCCCTGCGCCTGCCCCGCCCGATGCAGAGGAAGGACGTCCCTGCCGCCTGATCCCCCAAAACGCACAATCCCCGAGGCCTCATGGCTTCGGGGTTTTTCTGTCTATGGGGATGAAGGGGGATACGGGGTGACGAGGTTACGCCGCCTGCGGGCGGGAACCTCATCCGTCTCGGCTTCGCCGATCCACCTTCCCCTCTCAGGGGAAGGCTTGAGGTGACGAGGTTACGCCGCCTGCGGGCGGGAACCTCATCCGTCTCGGCTTCGCCGATCCACCTTCCCCTCTCAGGGGAAGGCTTGAGGTGACGAAGAGTTACGGGGTGACGAGGGGCTACGTAAACGGGGAGCAATCCCCCGTAGAAGATTGCCCCCCTTACCCCCCGCCACGCTGTGCGGCGGGCGACGATGAGGTGATTCTAGCACAAATACGGCGATTTGTCAAGCGAAAATACGAACATTTGTTCCCATTAAATTTCACTCAGAACACTTGACGAACATATGTTCCCATTCTATGATGGATCTCACCCGACAGATCAATCGCGGAGAATGGCGAGCAGCTCCTCCAGCTGCGCCTGCGCCTGCTCGCGCACGAGGGCGCTCACGCGCTCGGGGTCGGAGGCCTGCGCTGCGTCCACGCCGCTCTTGCCCAGCAGGCCAAGGCCCAGCACGCCCGCAGCCGCGCGGCCAAAGCGCGCCGCCTTCGCCGTCTTATCCATCGCGCCAAGCAGCGCCCCGCCGATCACAGCGGCAGCCCCCGCCGCGCCGACGCCCGCCTGCACAGGGCCGACGCCCACGCGCAGGGAGGTCTGCTCCATCGCCTGAATCAGCCTGCGGGCCCGCTGCGGATCCTCCGCCTCCAGCTGCTCGAGCCAGACGGCGGCGCCATGGCGGATGCCCACGGAGCAGAAGCGATTGTCAAGGAGCTCCTCGCGCCAGCACGCGTTGATCTTCCCGCAGAGGATCGGCTTATTCATCCTGTGTACGGCGAAGACAACGGCGGTCACGGCCTCGTTGTAATACTCAGCAAAGCGTTCGGTATCCATAAGCGCCCTCCTTCGTTCTCTCACGGCTCAGTATGCGCCCGATTTTGCCTGTTCAAACTGCGCGGCGAGCTCCGCGCGCTTCGCCTTCAGCTGCTGCGCCTGCTCGTCCGTACGCGCGCTGTGCGTCTTCTCCAGCGCGTCATATGCGCGGTTCATCTCCTCAAACAGCTCGCGCCATGCAGCCCGGACAGGCTTGGCAAGGGCGTCGATCATCGCCATCACGCTGCAGTCCGGCTGCTCCAGCGGCATGCGCAGCGCCTCGACAGCCTCCCTGATCACGCTGCAGACGATCTCCTCATAGACCCTGTTCTTGGCGTTGAACATGGTCACGGCGCCGCTGTTCTTCATCTTGTGCATCAAGCCCCGCACGCGTTCGCCCAGCTCATCCTGCTCCGGCAGCTCCAGCTCGGGATGCAGGTATGCAATGCGCTCGGCGAACGCCTTGGTCGCCCGCTCTCCGTCGAAAAACGCTGTCTTCGTGCGCAGCGCACGGCCCGCGGGCAGCTTCATGAGGTCGATGAACTCCGTCTCAATCTCGATCATCCGGCTGTTTGCATCGCCGATAGCCTGCTGGCATTTAGCAATGCCATCCCTGGCGAGCATCTGCATCTGTTCCATGTCGGGCCGGAGCTCCTCGCTCAGCGGCGCGGCAAGGTCGCTGATGATCTGCACCAGCGCGCCCACGCCGGCGGCGGACGGCGTCCCGTCAAAGAGCGCGTCCAGATCGCGGCCGCCAAGGCCTCTGTCCTTGATGAGCTTGCCATAGCGCTTGGGCAGGTCGTCGCGCAGCAGATAGCGCGCCAGCGGCACAAGCCACGCAATGGGATACGCCACGCCCACAAAGAGCGAGCCCAGATCCAAAAGGCTGAATTTCTTGCCCTTAATGCTGTCGATCGTGAGATCCACCTTGCTGTTGTGCAGCACGGCTGCAACCTGCGGCGCCTCGCAGGCCTCCCTGACGCCTGCGGCGAACGCGCCGTCCTCCGCGGCAAAGGCGGCAATGACGTCCTTCGCCCGGATGATCAGGTTCCTCAGCGCGTCAAGGTCCTCCCGCCCGACGGGCGTCTCTCTGCGCTCCATATGGCGCACGCAGTCCTTAAGCAGCGCCTCGCCCAGCGCGTCCGCCGCGCTCAGCACGTCGCAAAGGCCTTCGCCCTGCTCTGCCAGCTCCAGCGCGCGGCGCTCCACCGCCTGCGTGATGGAAAGCATCGGCGCATAGCCGCTGTGCCCCTGCTCCACCCACAGGTCGCGCACGAGGGCAAGCTGATTCTGCGTGGTATCCTCGGCGTTCAGCGCCTTCCAGCTGGTGAATTCCTCCACCGTCATGCCCTCGGGCGGATATTTGAGCACGTTATAAACGCCGTCGTCCGTGGTCACATACTGCATGCGGGCGAGCATCGCATTGAGGCTGAAGACCCGTTCATCCCGCCCGTCGTCCTCATCCTCCAGATAGCTGTCAAAGTTCCACGCGTCGTAATCCTCCGCGGGCTGCGCCTCGGGCTCAGGCGCATCCTCGCCCATGAGCGCGGCGAGGGATTTGCTCAGCCCCTCCAGCGCGCCCTCGCTCACCTTCTCAAAGCTCTCCGGCGTGACCGTGTACGCCTGCTGGAAGTCATTATGCACGAGGAAGCAGCTGTTCATGTCCGCGCCCAGCTCGCGCATTCTCACAATCGCGTCCTGCTCGGTCTGCAGGAGGTTATGCTGCCTGGTGACGTAGAGGATGATCTCCGGCACGTCCCGCACGCCCTCGGGCGCATAGGCCAGATGCTCAAAGAGGCCGAAGGTCGTCTCGGTATCCGCGCTGGCCGCATTCAGGCCGGGGGTATCCACGATCGTCACGCCCCGGGGCATCGCCCCGCCGCTGACGTAGACAAAGGGCTGCACGCCGCCGCTCACGCCCTTCGCCGCCTTCGCGCCGTACTGGCGGGTCAGCAGGCGCGCCGTGCCCCAGACCTCGCGGACCTCGGGCAGGCCGCCCTCCGTCGGGCTGTAGGGCCGCACGAAGGTGCCCGGCTCGTCATGGCGCATCATATAGATCGGCTGCGCGGTGCACACGCCCGCGTTTTCCGGCGCGACAAAGTCGCCCGCGAAGGCGTTGATGAGCGTGCTCTTGCCCGTGCTGCTCTCGCCGATGACCGCCATGCGGATCGGCCCCTGCTTAAGGCGCAGGTAGAGCGAAGAGAGCTTCTCCCCGTATTCTTTCCAGAGGCCGCGCTTCTTCGCCTCCCCGGCGAGGAAGCGGACATAGCCCTCATACAGGCCGTATTTCCGGCTGATTTCGCTGAGCTTTTCCCTTGCTGCGCGCTCGTCCATGATTGATTTCCTCCGATGTGGTTAATAGATGCCGCCTGCGGGCGGGAACCTCATCCGCCCCTTCGGGGCACCTTCCCCTCACAGGGGAAGGCATGAGTTCACCAAGCAGCATCTGCTGAAAAAGATGCTTCGTAAAAACCGTTGCCCCAAAAGCCTTCCCCTAGGAGGGGAAGGTGGATCGGCGTAAGCCGAGACGGATGAGGTTCCCGCGCCGCTGCGCGACGCCTCCTCATCCGCCCCTTCTCCGGCTCTGTGCTTACCCCTCCAGCACCTCGCGCAGCGCGCCGAGCGCCTCCTCCTGCGCGGCGAGGGCGGTCTCCAGCTCCTCGCGGCTCACGCTGGCGGCCTCGACCGTCTCGCTGCTGCCGGCAAGGCGCGTCTCAAGGCTGCGCAGGTAGGCCTCCACCTGCTCATTCTGGCGGCTGAGGGAGAAGGCGACGTTCTTCTGCACGCGGCCATAGGCGCGGTCGATGCCGAAGTACATGTCGTTGCCGGCGTTGCTCAGGTTCGCGTCGAACCACTCTGCGCAGATCGCCGCGGCGGCGTCATGCACGGCGGTATCGCGCACGGCCTTCCAGAATTTCTTGACGTTGCCCGTCAGGCGCATCCAGAGGCTGCCCAGCATGGTCAGGATATTGCGGCCGACGATCGTGCGCACGATCTCGGGCAGCTTGTCGTTGAACTTGCGGTACGCCTCCTCCTGCAGAGAGGCGATCGACTGGAGGATCGCGGTCTCCATCGTGCTGGCCATATCCGCCGCCCAGGTCTCGATGGTTCTGTCGTCGGGGACGCTCAGGCCGATGTCCTCCGCGCCGCTGCGGCGCAGCTGGTCGCAGAAATTCTTCATGCGCGTGCCCTGCTGCAGCGTCAGGCGGCGGGCCTGCGCGAGCTGATAGCTGACGGTATCCTCCGGGCCGAACCGCATGTCGCCCGGCTGCGCGGAGGCCTCCAGCAGCGTCGTCTTGAACTGGCGGCTCGCCTCGGGCAGGAAGTCCTTCTCGATCACGCTGCGGATCCACGCCTCGAGCATCTTTTCCTGCTCAAGGCGCGTGCTGGCGAAGAACTCGCGCACGCTCTCCGGGGTGATGAATGCCGGCGGCTCCGTCAGCTCGTAAACCTTGCCGACGATCGCCTTCTGCGCGCTCTCGCTCGCCCGCAGCGTGCAGGCGACGGCGGCCATCATGTCCTGCCGCTGGCGCTCGAAGGTCGCGTCGACGCTCTCGTTCGCGCTGGCGAAGGTCGCGCCCAGCGCGCGGACGCTGTCGATGCGCTGGCGGATGGCGGCGCGGTCGCCCTGCAGGCGGCTCAGGTCGGCATTCGCCTGGCTGCGGATCTCGCGGATGACGGCCTCAAGGTGGATGATGCGGCGCAGCACCGCGCCGTCCTGACCGGCAACCTGCGCATGCGCCAATTCGCGGATGCGCGATTCAAGCGCGTCAAAGGCCTTCGCCCTGCGCGCGATCTGATCGCCGTTGATCTCAAGCGCCTGCTTGTCGGTCGCCGCCTGCCTGCGCAGCGCCTCCATCATGATCTCCGGCGTGCCCTCCGGCGCAAAGCGCAGGTAGTCATACGCGCCGCAGCGCGCGAGTCTCGCGGCCAGCGCGTCGAGCATGATGAGATTCTTTTCCTTAAAGGCGGCGATCTCCTCCGCCGCGCAGCCCGCCAGCAGCTTATCCGCCGCGGCGCACATCTGCTCGTGCGTGCCGCCCGCGCCGTGGTCGTTGTAGACGATCAGCAGCTGCGCGGGGCGGATGGGATAGGGCACCTCGCGCGATTCGAGGCCCAGCACCTTCTCGCGCAGGAAGGCGATCTCGCTCTGCTGCATCTCCACATGGCTGGTGACGAAGACCACCAGATCCACGCCGCTGTCGATGACGCGGATGGTTTTGGCGGTGTCCGCGTCCGTCGCGGCGATGCCCAGCGAGTCGATCAGCGTGATCCCCGTCTCCCGCAGCAGCGGGGAATCGGCATGCGCCGCCGCCCAGCCGATGTGGTCAAAGCGGGCGCGCTTGTCGTCGAGGATGTCGTTGACGCTGAAGCAATATTTGCGGATGAAGGTGGCGCGGTCCGCCGTCTCAAGGAGGTTTTCCCCCTCGCCGCCGTCGGCGTAGATGCGGTAATCCTCCCCCTCGCCCGCGCCGAACCACACCGGGATCGGCGAGGAGGTATTGCGGCTCTCCGGCACGGCGATCGTGCCCAGCAGCGCGTTGATCAGCGTGCTCTTGCCCGCGTTGGAATTGCCCAGCAGCATCAGGCGCACCGCGCCCAGCTCCAGCTGCACGGCGCTGCCCTCAAGGATCCTGCGGGTCATCTGGTCGCGGCTCAGCCGCGCAAGCTCGCCGGATACGCGGGCAAGCGCCCGACCGGCCTCACGTTCATTCATCATCTGCCGTCGCTCCTTTCTCCCGTCCTCATGCCAGATACGGCGCGAGCTCGGTCATAAACCGGGCGATCTCCTCCGCCCGTCCGCCGTCCTCGGCCCGCCTCGCCTGCGCCTGCTCATAGTCCTTGAGCGCCTGCGCGTCGGCCTGGCGCAGGCTGTCCATCGCCGCCTGCGTCTGCGCGTCGAACCAGCCAAGCAGCTCGTCGCGCAGCTGGGGCAGCATGGTGTCGGTGAGGATATCCTGATACTGGCTGATGATCTTCTCCAGCTGGTGCTCCAGCTGCTTCGCCTTGGTCTTCGCATACACGCGGGACGGGGTGACCAGCTCCTGAATCTCCGAGGCCAGCTGATGCGAGAAGGCGCTCAGATTCCTGAGATTGAGGATCGTCGCCGGGCTGATATAGGCGATGACAAAGGCGATCGCGCCCGCCAGCAGCGAATGGCCCATCTGGCGCAGCTGGCCCATGGTGCTCTGCATGCGCAGCATCTCCTGCCCGTCGATCTCCTCCTCACGCACATCCTGCTGCACGATCCACGCGTGCTCGAAGATCCTGTCGTAGATCTCCTGCGCTTTGGGCATGAGCGTATCCGTCGCCAGCGCGTTCATCAGTTGCGAGCAGAAGCCGGAGAGCGTGTCGTCCAGCCAGCCCTGCGCGAAGGCGCCCATCGCCTCCTTCGGCTTGTCGATCTCATCCACCGAGGCGACGAACGTCCCCTCGATCTCCTTCTGCAGGAAGATGCCGAATTCGCGCATCTCGCCGTAGATCTGATTGGCCATGGCGCTGGTGATGAGCTTTTCCATCTCCTGCCGCGCGCCGGGGATCTCCGCCTCAAAGCAGTCCGCCAGCGAGCGCCGGGGCCTGGCCGCCGGGGCGGCGGAGGTAAGGCGCGCGCGCTCGGCCTCGAGCATCTGCTGCGCCAGCTGCGCCGCATTGCGGCAGAGCGCCTCGTCCCCGCCCGCGCCGCTCATCGCGGCGACGGCCTTGTCAAGCGCCTCGCGCGCCGTCATGCGCAGGGTGTTGCATTCCACCGTCGGCAGGGCTGTAACGCCCATCTGCACGGCCAGCAGCATGGCCGGCGCGGTGTTGAGGCCGTCGCCCCGTCCATGGACGAGCACGGCGGTCGCCTGCTGCAGCATGCCGACCTGCGCCAGCCATTTTCCGTATTCATACACCGCACGGGAGGGCGCGTTGAAGCCGTCCAGCACGATCACCGCGCCCGTCGCGCCGGCGGCGCAGCCGCGCAGCTGCGTCATGAAATCCTGCGCGTCCAGCACGGCGAAGACCAGCTTCTCCCGGCCGTAGAGGTCGTGCGGGCAGGTGATCTGCACCGCCGCGCCCCTGTTCTCCGGCCATGCAAGGCGCAGGGCCATGTCGCTCACGCTGCTGCAGCGCACGCTGCCGAGCATGATCTGCGTATTCTCCCCGCGCGTGATCTCCACCACGCAGGGCTGCTGCACGCCGGCAAGCTCCGGGCAGCCAAGGCCCACGCCCTCCATCAGCGTGAGGACGGAGGCGTTCTCATCGCCCGCGATCACAAGACGGCTGCTGCGGGAGGCGTCGAGCATCGCCATGACGCCGGGCACCGGCACGGGGCTGCGGGAAAGCAGCTTCTGCAGTTGATCCTTCATACTTCGTCCTCCCCCTTTCACAGGCGGCGTGCGGCGCGATGATCGCTGCCCCACATGGTATGGATGCACTCGAGGAATTCGATCCGCTTCACATAGTCCTCCAGCTGGGTCTTGCGCTCCCAGCAGGTCGGGTGGGAATCATTCCGCTTCGCGTGCGCTTCCTTGACGGGCGTCTCCTCCATCTTCCGGCGGAGGGTCTGCGCGTTGTAGCCGCCCTTGGGATGGGTGGCAAAGAGCAGCTCCAGCTTGCGCTGCAGGTCGACGGAGGCCTCCAGCGCCTTGTCCGCGAGGCCCTTCGCGTCCAGATCGGGGTAGAGCCGCTCCGCCCGCCACAGCGCCGCCATCAGGCCCGCGCGGTCAGCGGTGTATTCCTGCCTGCGGTTCTCGTCGCCCTTGATGTCGGCGCCCATGCAGGCGAAGGAGGAGTGACGCGCCGCCGTATGCCCCAGCTCATGGCCGATCAGCGCGGCGAGCTCGAGGTCAGTCAGCAGATTGCCCTCGAGGAAGCTCTTGCTCACCATCACCCACGTCATGTCCAGATAGCCGGTGGCCATGGCGTTGTAGGGATTTTCAAACGCCTTCGGCGTATAGACATAGCCCACGGTATTCTTAAAGCCCAGCGCCTCGCAGCAGTCGCCCATCACATCGTAGAAGACCGGGTCGGACAGGCGCGTCACCGGCTGGCACTGCCGGTCGGTGAGCAGGCTGTCGGCCATCGTGTTGATCTTCTCATAGTATCCGTAGGGATCCTTTTTGACAAATTCATTGAGCGCCTTGGTGCGCGCCTCCTCGCCCTCCACGGCGTAGGGCGGCGAGGTCATCTCCTGCGTGATCGACGCGATGCGGCGCTTCACATAGTCCGAAAAGGGCTCCACCGTGTAGCTCTTTTTGAGAAAACGGCTCTGAGGATTGATATATTCCATAGGGTTTTCCTCCTTATGTCTGTGACCGCTTACACCACCGGGATCTCGACTTCCTTCGCCCGGCGGTCAATGTCCTCGCGGATGCTGCGCTTGAGCTCGGCGCGCAGCTCGGTGTAGAAGACGCTCGAGCGCTTGTTCATCGTCTCCTCGAGGTTCTCCTCGGCGGCGGCGACGTAGCGGCGGCGCATCAGCCCGGCGATCATCCCGCCCAGACCGGGCAGACTCATCAGTGCGCGGGCGAGGAAGCCCACCGGCAGCTCGGGGATGCTGATGTGGATCTTCGCCGCGTCCGGTACGGGGATCTTCGCGGGGTCGATCCGGTAGACCGCGCTGATCTCGTTGATCTTCTCCTTCACGCCGGAGAGCGCGCCCTGCATCCATGCATGGAGCGCATCGGCGACGATCTCCTTGAGCGCATCGCTGTCAAAGTAATCCTTCGACCTGCGCTCAAGCTCCGCCTCAAGCTCTTTCTTCTTTCCGTCAAATTCGCGGATCACGGGCATGAACACATGATCCACATACGCCGGCGCGATGTCATGGCAGAGCGCGTCCACCAGCGACGGCAGATCCTGATCGATCGCCGCCTCAAAGAGCACGTCGTCCGTCAGCTCGCGGATCTGCGCGCGGTAGCGCTCCATCCGCCTGTCCACACGGCAGGCAAAGGCGAGGCCCTTGGCGATGGAGAACTCCGGCTCGCCGCAGGCGCCCAGCGTCGCATGGGGGAAGTGCTGCGCGATGTGCTCGCGCACAAAGCCCATCCGGCTCGCGCCGCCGGTGATGATGATGAGCTCCGGCGGGGCGCTCTTCGTGTGCTCGGCAGCGGCGTCGAGCAGCTCGTCGAGCGTCTCGATGAAGGCGCGCCCCTGTTCGCCCTTGAAGAGGGCGGGCATCGGCTCATGAAGGATGGCGTCCATCATCTCGTCGTCCGCGGTGATGGTGAGGGTCGTGTGCTCGGCGCGGGTCTTGCCGTAGAAGAGCGTCTCGCGCCGCACCTCGTCAAAGGGCATGCCCGCGTCCTTCGCGGTGAAATAGCGCTCCTTGATCATGCGCGCGGAGATCTCGCAGCTGTGCCTGACGCTCGGCTGGCGCTCAAAGAGATCCTGAATCTGCGCCGCCTTCTCATTGCGCGCCACGCAGCGGGCGAGGATCGCCTGATCGATCAGGCCGCCGCCCAGATGCTCCGCGCCCAGCACGTCCATCTTCTCCTGCCGGCCGGCGACGACATAGGCCAGATCCGTCGTGGAGGAGCCCATGTCCACCACCAGCACGTTGCCCCCCAGCATCTGCTTGGGGACGTTGATGTTCCCGCTGTAATGCGTATAGAGGAAGGC
Source organism: Clostridia bacterium (assembly GCA_017936375.1). Taxonomy (GTDB): domain Bacteria; phylum Bacillota; class Clostridia; order Christensenellales; family Aristaeellaceae; genus Ventricola. Next base: position 8,795 of record JAGBFR010000026.1, on the reverse strand, counting down.
CGCGCGCGATTCGCCGACGGGCTGCTCCACGATCGGCAGCGCATAGCGGATCAGATTGGCATACTCCGCGCGCTTCTTCGCCGTCCACTTTGCGCCCGTCGGGCAGCCGATGCAGATGTGCAGCGTATTTTCCTCCGCCATCAGGCCGGAGTACTTTTCAAGCGCATCCGCAAGCCCCTGCGCGAAGCGGAGGATGTCGTTATTCGCCTCGCCGGTCAGAAAACGGCTCTTGAAGCGCACGCGCCTGTTGGTCACCTTGTTCATCAGCAGCACGTTTTCGCCGATGACGGGCTTCCCCTCCGGGTCGTCGCCCACGGCGCTGAGGATGCTGCGGTTCTTGTATCCGATATCCGCCATCACAGGCGCAACGGCCTGCTCGGAAAGGACGGCGACCGACGTTTCGCCGTCGCCGATGTCCACGCCCAGATAATACTCCGCCATCTTACTCCTCCTTCACGCAGGCCTGACCGTATTCGACGATGCGCCCATCCTGCCCGACGACCGCCGGGAAGATGGTAAAGGTCTCGTCCATCGGCTGGGTCTTGAAGAGCGCCGCATGCTCCTCGCTGTAGGCGTAGACGCTCAGCCCGTTGGCGCGGAAGTAGCGCGCGAGCTCGTCCTCCACGTCCGCCGGGAAGGCCGTCTCCTCGGCGTACTTCTTCTGCAGCATCGTGCGCACCAGCGGCCAGAGCACGCGCTCCTCGTCCGGCTGGGCGGGGGCCTGCTGCTCCTGCGGCAGGTTCTGCGCGATCAGATCCATCTGCTTCATGCACAGCGCGTCGATCTTCTCAATCTGCTTTTCATCCATCACGGGGCGCGCGCTCTGCGCCGTCTCCCCGGCGGCCTTCGCCTCAGGCATTGTTTCCGGCTTGGCCGCGGGCTGCGGCTTCTCCGGCTCCAGCTGCAGGACGGCGATGACCTTGCGGGCGATCATCCCCTTGCCCAGCACAATGCGCACAAGCCCGGCCAGCGCGCCCGACTGCTTCATCTCCATGACCTCGCGCACCAGCGCCACGCCCAGCAGCAGCGCCGCGATGGGCGAAAGAAGGGTCAGCGGCTTTTTGAGGGTGATGTTCATCGTCAGCGCGCAGGCGATAAAGCCCGCCGCCAGCAGCGCCGGCTGCAGGTAATCCGCAGGCTTTTCCTCTTTGACGACGAGCGTGACCTCCGGCGTCTTTTCCGGCGTCTTCACGGCGTCCTGCTCCATGCGCACGCCCAGCGCCGCGGCAGCCGCCGTCTCAATGCCCACGCCCGCCGCGCGGAAGAGCGCATTGCACGCATCCGTGCGCAGCTGGCTGCCAAAGCAGGCGCCCGCCGCGCGCACGCGGGTATTCTCCATCGTCTCGCCCAGCGCGCGCAGGAGCGCCTGCGGCTCGCGCTGCTTCTTCCAGCCGCTCCGCTCGCTCTCCTCGGCAAAGATTGTCTTGAAATCCGTCTGCTGCATCATGCTGCATCCTCCTTCGCATTTATGGCGACATGCACGGGATTTTCCCTGCACATTTTGTCAAACCCTGTGTAATATTGTAAGGCATTTTGATGTATTTGGCAAGATTTACATCATCATTTGTCTATCGTCAGGAGACGGTTTGTCAATCAGAATCCGTCCGCCGGAGGCATTCAAACGACGCGCCCGCCCCTGTTCTGCTTTCGCCCGCCCCCGCGCTGTGGTATACTGTATGCGTATCCTGTATTCACCTGACAGCCCGTGCGCTTCACCTATGGAGGTCAGCTATGATCCGTCGTCTCTTTTCCCCGCGCCTGCCTGCCGCGCTGGCGCTCTGCCTGCTCATTCCCGCCGCCGCGCTGGCGGATCCCTCGCCCGCCGTGCAGGCGCTTGGCAGCGCGCGCGCCGCGGAGCATCTGGCCGCGCACATCTACGCCTATTCCTGCGGCTTTGACGGCGAATCCCCCGCCCCCTGTACAGACACAGGCTGCCCGGAATACGGGCATGTCCGCTGCTGCGGCCGCCGCGTGCGCCTGTGGGATACGCCCGCCAAGGGCACCAGCCGCGTCCCCTATTACCCCGGCGGCACCAGCGCCATGGTCGGGCCGGATACGCAGTTTCAGCTGGTTAATGTCGTCTCCTACAAGGGCGGGCAGTATGCCTGCATCCGCGTGGAGCACGAGGGGCACGTGATCCTCTCCGGCTTTATCAACGCCGACTACGTCGCCTGCGACTGCGCGTTTACAGAGGGCTTTGCCGGATGGGAGAGCCTGACGGCCTTTGAGCCGGTCGAGGAGTATGTGCACGATGTGGGGAGTTTTTCTTTGAAGTAATCAACAGATAGAGAAAAGGCTGCGGAGCCGTATCAGCTCCGCAGCCTTTGTCATTCAGTTTTAAGCTTTGCGCTCAGCGCCTTACAGCGCCGCCTCCGCGCCCGCGATCATGCCGGATACGATGCAGTTGAGCAGCATAGAACCGGTCATGTAGTACTGGTTGACGATCTTACCCGTCACCAGCTCGCCCGCCGCGTACAGGCCCGGGATCACCGTGCCATCCTCGGCAAGCACTTCGTACTTGTCATTGGTCTTCAGGCCGCCGAAGGTCGCGTAGTTGGAGAGCATGTGGGAGGTCGCATAGAACGGACCGTTCTCGATCTTCACCAGCGTCGTCTGGCCGAATTCCGGATCGCTGCCCGCGTCGCAGACGGCGTTGTAGTCCGCAACGGTCTTTTCAAGCACAGCCGGGTCCACGCCGATGAGCGCCGCAAGCTCCGCAAGGGTCTCCGCCTTGAAGACGCGGTAATTACTCAGATTCTCCTCCAGCACAGGCACGCTTGCAGAAGCGGAATCATACAGCTCATAGACCGCGCCGGTCGCCTTGTAGGCCTCGGTGAACTTGGTGATGAACTCCGGCTTGCCCGCGTTGAAGCTGACCACGCGGCCGCCGTTCGCATCGATGATCAGGTGGCCCTTCACGCCGTTGATGGCAGCCTTGATGTAGCCGGCGGTGAGCGGGAAGCCCATCGTCACAGAGAAGCCCTCGTCGTAGACGTCCGCGCCGATCGCCTCAGCCATGATGATGCCGTCGCCGGTGGTGCCCACGCCCGCGCAGGCATACGGCGCAAAGGCCGCCGGTTCGCCGGTGAAGCGCTCAAGCAGCTCGCCGTTGCGGTTATAGCCGCCAGTGGCGAGGATAACATCGGAGGCATACGCCGTAACCTTGCCGCTCTTCGCGTCGGCGATCACGCCGCAGACCGCGCCGTCCTTCACGATCAGCTCGACGACCGGGCTCTCGTAACGGATCTCGACATTGTCAAGGCCCTTGAGCCACTTCTCGAGCATGTCGGTATGCTCCGCGCCGCCCGCGTCGTAGGTGTCCTGCTTATCCTTGCGGTTGGCAGAGTAGAACTGCAGCGCATAGCCGCCCCAGTTGCTGCCGGTGATGATATCGGTGCTGGTCGGGTCGCCGTGCGCATTGAGGAACTCATACGCAGCGAGGGAGTTCTCCAGCAGCATCTTCCTGTTGGCGCGGTAGTCGATCTCCGCGTTGTAGGGCTTCATGGACATCTGCTCATCCGCCTGCATCCACAGTTCGACCAGTTCATCCACAGACGGGGTCACGCCCATATCCTTCTGCAGCTGCGTGCCAACGACGTCAAACATGCCGCCGGAGAGCGCGCTGCTGCCGCCGACAGCCGCCAGCTTTTCAAAGAGGATAACCTGCTTGCCAGAGTCCGCAGCGCTCGCCGCAGCCGTCAGGCCGGCAAGGCCGCCGCCCACGACGATCACGTCTGCCTGCAGCTCCTCATCCACCTTCTCGGCCTCAGGCAGCTTCGCCGTCAGGAGCGCAAGGTCCGCACCGGCCTGCTCCGCACACAGGCGCACGCCATAAAGAATGGCCGCGCTGGTCACGGTGCAGGAGGACACAGTATCCACCGCCAGGGACTGCGCCTCAACGATCTTCTGGGGCATCTTCTCGATGGCAGGGGTGGAAACAATCCTCGTCTCACTGTGAGAGAGGACGTTCACCTCGAGAATCTCATCCTCGTCAAACACGGTCTCCACGACGATCGGGCCGACCTGACCCGCCACCTCCGCCTGATACGCGCCCGCCTTGTACAGCGGCTGGACAGCCGCCGCCTCAGCCAGCGCACCGCAGGAAACAGTGAGCATCAGCACGACAGAAATCAGGATCTTCATCATGTGCTTCATAGAATCTCCTCCTTTTCATCCGGTAGTTCCGGTTATACTAATTATCCCAGAATACACTGGCCTTGTGAATTACATTCTGCTATAATGGCATTAAGTTAAAACTTTACACAAAGGCAGGAGATTCCATGATTGTCTCTCGTCAGGTTTACAGCTTTCTGAAGATCGTCGAATGCGGCTCCATCTCCCGCGCTGCGGAGCAGATGTACGTCTCCGTGCCCGCCCTTGCCCAGCAGATCCGCCTGCTGGAGGAGGAGATCGGCACACCCTTGCTCGTCCGCAGCCATTCCGGCGTCACGCCAACGCCTGCCGGTTCGCTCTTTTACGACGAGATGCTGCGCGTCACGGGCGACGTAGAGCGTCTGCTCTCCCGCATTCAGGCGCTTGCCCTGCAGCAGGAGCCAGCTCTGACCATCGCATACCGATCAAGCTTCGATCAGGCGCTGCTCTATGAAGCCTTCACCGGCTATCAGCAGCGCTACGGCCGTCCGCTGATCACCTATCCCTGCACCATCGATCAGACGCTGCAGCACGTCGCCGACAAGCGGGCAGACGCCTGCATCACCTCTCTGGGGCGCAATGCGCGCGCATCCGGGCTGCGGCTCGTCCCCGTGCTGGCGCTTGAGCCGTGGCTCTCCGTGCCCGCCGGGCATCCTCTGGCGCAGAAGGCGCTCATCGAGCCGGAAGACCTCGCCGGGATGGAGCTCGTCCTCCCTCAGGCAGGCCAATATGACAACGCAGATGCGCTCACGGAGCAGCTCGACCGCCTCGGTGTGCCGTATAAGGTTGCTCGCGTCATGGGAGGCATCGAAAGCGATCTGTACTGTATCCGCCATCATGCATGCCGCCTGACCGTCCTCCCATCGCCCACGCCCGAGCTGGTCAATCGCCCGCTGCACGCCGACGCGCGCTATACGATCTGCTTTGCCTATCCTCCGGCGCTCGAGGCGCGCGTCCGGGATTTCGCGCTGATGCTCACAGAATGCGGTAAAAAGCGCGCCGCCGAGCTTCATCAAAAACCCGTCGATCCCATCTGACAGGCATGCAAAAAGCCGCCCCCGCAATGGGCGGTATGCATAAAACGGTTAACAGGCGCAGCGATTTGGAAGCTGCGCCTGTTCTTGTATAATTTCCTTTCGTATGATACTATGAAAATAAACAGTTCACAAAATTAGAATTTGCTTACCAGTTAAATAAACTTATATTTCAATTGGCAATACAAAATACAATATGGATATTCGTACCGCCTTAAAATATAAGGCGGTCTTTTTATAATCAAATTTTCAACATAATAATTTAGTATAATTTTTTGAAAATGCCGCACATTTTATGTACCTAAATCGTTATACATAGTGAAAGGAGGTTTCAAAGGTGTCATTTGATATAGAAGAACAATACGACAAGATATATCGATATTGTTATTTCAAACTACATAGCGCCCAGTTAGCAGAAGATGTCACGCAGGAAACCTTTCTTCGTTATCTTGAACACTATCGCTGCTTAACTACTGTATCGTCTCTTAAATACCTATACACAATCTCACGAAATCTTTGTGTGGATGAATATCGCAAATCCCAAACAGAACCCATGGATGCGTCCATACCTGACTATACCATGGAAGAAACGTTGATCACAAATCTCACAGTCAGAACGGCTTTATCTAAGCTCACACCTGACGAACAGGAACTGCTGTTACTCAGATATGTAAATGAAGTTCCTGTTTCAGCACTTGGTAAAATTTACGGATCATCGAGGTTTGCCATATATCGTAAGATAACATCTGCATCGAATAAATTTCGTGAAGAACTGCGAAAGGAGGATTACCATGGATAAATGGAAAGATGAATTAAAGCAGGCTTTTGATGCCCCTCGTCCAGTAAGGAAAAGAGATTTTCTGCGGCAACTGGATTTGCCCAAAATACCCGTCCATGAGTTTCTGTTCGCTCAAATGGGCTACATTCGCAAATGGATCTGGTGCGTTTCCACGCTGATTTTTGTTGTATCTATTTTAGGACTTGCATTCTTACCGGGTACAGTGCTTTGGCTGATTTCAGGTCTTACACCGTTACTGGCCCTGACGATCATTTCAGAAAGTGGACGATCCGAACTTTATAAAATGGTTGAGTTGGAAATGGCAACGCGTTTCTCATTAAGAAGTGTCACGTTTGCAAGATTAGCGATCCTCGGACTGATGAATTTACTGCTTCTTGGAGTTCTTCTTCCAATTGGAATATGGAACGATACTGTAGCTCCACTTGCTGCTGCCTTATACATGATCACGCCATTCCTTTTAACCACCTTTATCGGATTATATATTGCGAGAAAATTCAGAGGACAGGAAGCAATGTACGCCTGTGTTGGAGCCTCGGTTGGAATTAGTATTTCCTTATTCCTTTCCCACAACATTATCCCGTTCATTTACCAGGAACAGTGCCTTACAGCATGGATGATAACTGCACTGGTTTCGCTCTTTGGAAATGGAAAACAGTGCGTTGCTATGATACATAAGACGGAGGAATTAGCATGGAACTTATCATAGACCGTGTATCAAAACAATACAACAATAAAATCGCAGTAGACCATATTTCCGTAAAGCTTCAAAAGGGTGTCTATGGCTTGCTGGGTGCAAATGGTGCAGGAAAAACCACACTAATGAGAATGCTGTGCGGTATACTCAAGCCTACCAGTGGCACCATTACGTTTGACGGACTCGATGTCAGCGAAGAGCAATACCGTGCTGTTCTTGGATACTTGCCGCAGGACTTTGGGTATTATCCAGAGTTTACAGCCATGGATTTTCTTCTCTATTTTGCCGCATTAAAGGGAATTCCGAAAGTGCAGGCAAAACGAAAAGCAAATGAGCTTCTGGCCCTTGTTTCTCTCGACGATGTTGGACGAAAAAAGATCAAGACCTTTTCCGGTGGTATGAAGCAGCGCCTTGGAATTGCACAGGCACTTCTGAATGACCCTAAACTTGTGATATTGGATGAGCCTACCGCAGGATTAGATCCTAAAGAACGAGTACGTTTTAGAAATCTGATTGAAACACTTGGAAAAGACAGCATCGTTCTATTGTCTACACATATCGTTTCCGATATTGAACACATTGCTGATCAGGTTCTAATGATGAAGGATGGGCAGCTTATTTTCCAGGGCAAATATGATAACCAAAATGGAGATCTGGAAGAATTCTACCTGAGCCAGTTCGGGGAGGTGGATGACCATGCGTAATCTGTGTACTATTTACAAGTATGAAATTAAAAAGCTGACAGGAAAGAAGCTTCTTTGGGTTACAGCATTTCTTTGCGTGGCTGCCATCGTGATTACTGTGTTCGTCGGGTTGATTGGGACATATTATGTGGACGGCAAGCCAATAGAGAGCAATTATGAAGCATTCCGCAAGGATCAAGCATATCGAAAAAATCTTTCCGGCAGATATATTGCTCAGGAATTGCTCCAGGAAACCGTGGATGGCTATAGTCATGTTCCAACAAATGTACTTCGTTATTCACTGACCGAAGAATACGAAACCTTTGCCAGACCATACAGCGAGATTTTTAACCTGATCCGTGCCTGGACAGGAATGGATCTTTCATCCATTCAGAACTGGGAAGCAGATGAAATGGCTTTATATGAAGCACGAGCTCAGCGCTTGGAAAACAACTGGCAGTCAATCCCTCTGACAGATACAGAAAAAGAATTTTGGCGTAATAAGGAAAGCCAAATTGATACACCGCTGATATACTATTGCCACGAAGGTTATGAAAACATTTTGAACTGTTTTCTTACTGTTGGTGTCTTGATGCTTTTGTTTGTGGCAATCTGCTTATCCAATCTTTTTGCGGATGAGCATATCCGCAGAACTGACCAGTTGGTACTCAGCAGTATTGGAGGAAAAGCGCCTGTTTATTGGGCGAAAATACTTGCAGGAGTTACAGTTTCTGTAGTTGCAGCAACGATTATGACGCTAATGACCATGAGTCTTAACCTTGGATATTACGGTGCAGAAGGATTTGGGATGCCATTTCAGTCTTGTTTTTCAACCTATTCCTATCCAATCACCATTGGACAAGCTTGCCTGATTGCTTATGGAATTCTCATTGTTGTATCCATCTTAGCAGCTGTTTTTGTAATGGTTATATCTGAGCTGTTCCGAAGTGGAATTGTAGCTTTGGCCATTTCTGCTGGCCTGATTATTCTAGGTAATGTGATTATGATTCCGACACAGTACCGTGTGATCGCTCAGATCTGGGACTGGTCACCGATGGCCTATCTGTCCATATGGAATGTTTTTGATCCAAGAACGCTTACACTGTACGGTCAGTGTTTTACATCCTGGCAGGTTGTTCCTGCAATTTATATCCTGCTGAGTGTTGTGTTGGCTGTTGTAGGAAAATACATTTACCAGCGGTATCAGGTTTCTGGAAGATAATATACTTTTTGACAAGAGTAAAATAGAAAACATATATTTTTGCGATAGATATATGCCAGTTTGACGAACAGTAGTCCTGCTAATAAAAATCAAGCAGGAAAATTAAAAATATTTCTATGTAAAATCAGCGCAGCAAAGCTGAGGCTCACAAAATGAGTCTCTGAAATCTGCGCTATTCTGCTTATGCAGCCTTGAGATCAACAGCAAAGTG
>JAGBFR010000025.1 GCA_017936375.1 Clostridia bacterium | reverse complement strand
ACAGAATCTTATTGCGATTCTCAAGCTGTTGAATTTGCGTTTGAATCTTCTGCTGCTCAGCCCGCAGCTCGTCCAGTTGACTCATGCCCACTCTTCCTTTCTTCGATCAAATTTTTGCAGCCTCTTTAATCCGCTTCGTAGTGTTTGATAAACAGTTCCCGTCTCAACGCCGTCTGCACGGGCGATCTCCTTTACGCTCATTCCCAGCAGATAGCGCTGATGAATCCGCCGTGCCTGCGCGGGCGGCAGACGGGCAACCGCCTTGAGCAAACGCTTAAACATCAACTGACGCAAACGTTCTTCCTCCTTTTCCATCATAATCTGTTCCGGCGAAGGAACCGGTTCATCCAGAATGTGGTTTTCGATTCCGTCGTCACAGTCAAGCGAGTAGTACGCCTTATGATAGCGGATCTTTCCGTTTCGGGCTTCCTCCGCGCGATGCAGCGCCAGCAGCGCCTCAGCTACTTCATCGCTCACTTCGATGAACGTGTCCTTGGGATACAGGTAGTAGTAATACTTTTTCAGATTGATCTGCGGCATGGTCATCCTCCTGAACGCAGAAAGGGCAGACAGCAAAAACTGTCTGCCCCTTCCGGCGTGTGATAGGGAAAGTCCCTTCACCGTATAGCCACAAAACAGGTCAATCGTCAGGGTGTTTTGAAAAATATTTTTTGCACTTTTTTCTTACCGCCTGAATGCTTTCATGTACGTTGGCTTTGGAGCAACCGTACAGCGCAGCAATTTCCGCACAGCTCATATCATCCAGGGCGTAAAGCAGAAAACGGCAGCGTTGATAGTCGGTGCAAAGCGCAAGAGCCTGTTGAATCATCTGCATCGTTTCCTTTCGCAGAATGATCTGCTCTGGCGATTGACAATAGCAGGAGCGTCCTTCTGCAAATACGATGCACTCGTCAAACTCGCGCGCATCCCAATGACGTCGCTGCTCATGCGCAAGGTTTTCTTCCTTGCGGTCAGCAGCATCAAGGTATTCATATACCTCAATGCTGACTTCGACGGACACGATCTGCCCGTCCATGCTGATGGTGATCTCCATCCTGATTCCTCCGTTCAGATTTTTGTGAGTAATCCGAACGGAAAAGGGCGGAGAACGGCATCTTACAGTACATAAAAAAGCACTCAATCTGAACAACGCAGATCGAGTGCAATATGCATGCAGACGCCGATTCATTTCATCGTATACTACATACAGATGGGTATATTCAGCCGCTTTAGCAGCCTTACTTTTTTTAGCGGTTTAATCCCCTGTAATTTGCATTTCCGTCTCATAAGCACAGCAGCATCCTTTCAATGACTGCCGTGCCTTCATGAGATTCAAATCATATCTGTTTATCTGATAACAGCAAAAAACGGCGGTCTTGAAAACCAAAAACGCCGCTGACTATATTTGTGCATGAGAAGTTGTCTGCCCAGCAGCGGTTTTTTTCTTTTCTGCCGCTGGGCAGATGAGATGTTGATCTGTCATGAACGAGAATTGTCGTCTCGCGTTGAAAGCCTACGCCGAGGAACTCAAATCCAAGAAATCCTCTTTGTTCTACATAAGCTCCATCAGCACTTGTCTGGCTTCTCTGATTCGACGATAAACAACCGAGGTCGATTTTTTCACCACATATGCGATTTCCTGCGCCGTCATGTCCTGATAATAGTACATATACAGCACATTACGGTATTTCTCAGGCAGAGAATCGACAACCGCATTGAGCAGTACCTGATCTTCAGCCGTTTCCATACTCACCATGTTCAGCGTATCCACAGAGATCCTGCTTTCAATCATGCGCGACCACCTTGATCTCTGCTGATCACGGCATACGTTTACAGCAATCGAAATCAACCAAGCTTTCTCGCTACTCGTCTTTTCGCCTCTGAAGCTGTCGCGCTTCAGATAGGCTTTCAGAAATGTCTCCTGCACAGCATCCTGCGCAAGATAGTAATCCTGAAGAAGTCGGGTACAGAGTCCTACCAGCATACCACTGTATTGCTCAACCATGAGCGAAACGCCGTCTTCATAGGCGTTTTTGTAAATCGAAAGGTCACTCATCGTATGTGTGCCTCATCCTATGTTCGATTCCTTTATCTCACTGCACAGTTGTCTCCCATGTAATGATGCCCGGAACATTTCTACGTTCTTTTGACTTACTATTCCTATCCAGCATTTCCCCTGTTTGAGCATTAATCACATACGCGCGTTTTTGCGTCACATTAATTAGTTCGCCCATTTTGTTGTATGTATTCTCTGCAACCTCTTCATCAGGTTTCTCACAATAGACTGATTCAACAATCCACGTTGGAAGCAACCAAACAACGGAATTGTCATTCGGATCATGATAACCGTAATAACACAGTTTTACTTTATCAATCCTTCGGATATTACCTGACATGATATCTCCTTCTAATTCTTCGATTATCTTATCGAATGAAACAAGCGGGACATCCGGATAGGGTTTATCAATCAAATCATACAGACCTGATACGACCAATGTATAACCATTTCCGTCAGTTATAAGACTAACACTGCCTCTTTCAAAATTCGGTCCATCGTATTGAACACTTGATTTAAAATGGTCACCTGAATGATAATCGATTCCTTCGTAAACCTGCGCAAGTTCAAAAAGGTAGTATCCTGTTTTGTTCTGAGGTTCCTTCCACTCAAGTCCATTTTCAGTTTCATGGTATTTATAGTAGCAGCTAACGACCTGAAAACCTGTAAGACGGAGGCTGTCAACTCTTGTTCCTAGTACGCTTTCCAGTTCACTAATTGCTTTTCCATAGGCCTCTTGTGCTGTAAGCGACAAGTTTTCTGCTGTAATCTCTGGGATCTCACCGGTAAATGGTTTCATAATCTCAGATAGTTCTACACCTGTATTATCAGGATAGTCAGCTAAAGGTTTTTCAGTAAACACAATCGTTTCTCTTGCTCGCACATTCTTCCAATCTTTTAGACTTCCAACAAAACTACCCTTTTCTCCTCGAAACATTCCTTGATCGAAATCATTTCTCCCATTCTCTTTCACTTGAAAAGAACCATACATGTTTTCCGGAACGGGATCTGCATACTTTACCCGGATAATTGGAAAAGCCTCCACATTCGGAATGTCAATGCCGACGTCGATATCAACATTGCGCCACTGTGTTTCGTAGGTCTTTGTCCATCTATCTGGAGTATTGCTCTTAACTTCAGTAATCGATTTCATATTCTCGGCAGATGCTACTGAAGATAGCATGAGTAGTGCCAGGCAAAGAGAGAATAGTTGTTTCATTCTAGTTTCCTCCTCTTTCAATTAAGAATCACAGGATTTTTCATTCTCTGATCATACGCAGATTGCCGTCCTCCATCTCAAAGATCACATCGCACGCTCTGGCGATATCTTCCGCGCTATGACTCGCCAGCAGAACGATCTTATTCTCCGCCTTGAAGCGCTGAAGCAGGTCATGTACCTCTTCCATGGACGCCTTATCCATAGCATTGAACGGCTCGTCCAGAATCAAGACGTCCGGATCTTCCATGAACGCCTGCGCAAAACCCAGCCGCTGACGCTGCCCAAGCGAATACTTCCAGACCTGTTTCTTTTCGTCCGGATCAAGCCCCAGCTCGATCATCGCACGCCTTGCTCTTGCCTTATCCGCTCTGCCGGACATTGCCGCAAGGAGCATAAGGTTCTGAAGGCCCGTCTCATGCGGCAGGAAGCCCGGCGTCTCGATGATCACGCCGGTATTGGGCGCAAAGTCTGCCACGCGGCTAAAAATGCTGGGATTCGTTCCGGCAAGTTCCGGATTCCTCTTGATTGCCGACTTGCCGCCGATCAGCGATCCGTTGACGACCACATAGCCCGACGTCGGCTGAGAAAAGCCGCAGATGCAGCGCATCAGCGTTGTCTTGCCGCAGCCATTCGCGCCGACGAGGCCGCAAATCTCTCCCTCATGGAAGTTCACAGAAATGTTTTTCAGCACAGAATTGCTGCCGTAAGACTTGCTCAGATTCTCTACTGTAATCATTTGCATTTACTCCTTTCCCGAAAACTCAATCTCCATCCGCTGTACACGGCGATCCATCAGGACCACCAGCAGTCCATTAAGCAGCAGCCAGCCGACTATCGCCAGTCCAACCGCCAGTAATTCATGTTCATAGAACTTCGATGCAATTCTGGCCATCGTCGAAAACGAATCAAGAAGCTTAAGGCCGGGAATGCTCTCCACCAGAATTACGATACTGCCAGTAATGGTCGCAACGCAGATGACGATGCCCACATTCGGCGCACGGTACAGCGAGGACAGCAGAATGATGAAAGCCATTGCCGTCCAGAACAGGAACAGAATCGTGCCCGCCATTACGCTTGCCGTAAGCGGTGAAAGACTGCTCACAACATATCCCGGAATATATGAGATTTCGTAAATATAATCCGGGTCGGCAGCCAGCCGTTCAAGATCGCTCCAGCCGCTGCCAGATGACGCATAAGGCAACGAAAAAAGTGCGGAAGAGATGGTCATCAGCGCAAGATATAGCAGGACAATCAGCATACAAAACACCACCAACGATGCCAGCCACCTACGTCTGGTCATGCGGAATGTCGAATACTTCTGATACGGTACATGCTTCGGGATTTCCGACATCATCACAAAGAACGCAAAGCTCGCCATGAGCATATTGAATCCCTGATGCAGATAGGAGAAAACCATTTCTCCCATATGTACCTCATATCCCATTCCCATAATTCGTGCGCCTTCGCTCCTTGTGAGCATATAGTTCATCATGAGCGCAAAGATGAGCATCAGGATGGTTCTCAGCGAATGCGCCCAGAGGCTGAAATGCCCATACAGCGCAGCACACATCCAGTTCGTCGGCTTTTGCTTCTCAGACATCCTGACACCTCTTTCTGCATCCCATGTAGAAAACACCCACGCTGATCGCAAAGGCAATCGTATACATGATCAATGCGGTTACAGCTTTCTGCACAGACAGGCCATCGTTGAACAAGCTCGTCGGACTCGGCAGCGGAATGTCAAACACATAGAATGAAATATCCGCATTCCAGATGTAGAAGATCGCTGCCGGAATTGCGATGACAAGCAGCTTGTCCGGAATCCAGATCGACACTGCAAGCGCGATCACCGACCACATGGCTGCCGTGAACGCCATACCGATTGCTGTGCCTACATACAGCGGCAAACCATGCCATAGGGCATAGACGTCGTGATAAATAAACCGCTCGCTGAAATAGATAGCATGATTCGGATAGGTTTCCGGCTCAATCGGCAATGCAATATGATACCACAGGATCGCGTGCAGGATAAACGGAACGACCGCTGCGCAAGCAGAAAGGATCATGCCCGCGCCAACTTTTGTTTTGACATACTTCCAGATGGAACTTCGGAATGTACGCCACTGCATCATGCCGGAGCGCATTTCGTCTACCTGACCGGTTGCATACGAAAATGCTATGCAGAATGGGAACAGCAGCATGAAGCCACCGAAGTAAATCCCACCAAGCGCGAGATGAAGCGCGCTCTCACGATACTCAATCCATTCTCCAGCGCTGATGCTTCCAAGCCAATACACCAGCGAATAACCCAGCAGAACCACAAAGCAAGTACCAAACGACACCCAGAATTGTCTGGCGCGAAATGCTTTTTTGAGTTCTTCCAACATGTTATCACCCTTCAAAATGCTTTATTGCACATCATCCCAAGAAACAAAGCCCTTGTAGCGTCCATCGCCGCGTCCATGATAGCTCGTGTCAAACCAGTCCAGCATCTCACCTGTCTGTGCATTGATGACCAACGTTCTGACACCTGCATGTTCGCTCAGTTTGTCCACCTTTGGATTATTCAGCATGTAACACTCAAGGATCCACGACGGCACGAGATAGCCCGCAGGCATATCGTATGCTGTCTCTCCTCTTTTCCTTTGATAATCCGGATCAGTGTACACAACATAACCAAACCGCAGAGACAGCACTTGACAGATATGCCCATCCTCAATCATCTTCCGCGCGCCCTCAATCACCTTATCTACGGGGCACAGCGGAATATCCTCTGCGAGAACCTCCTGTACGTCGTAATCGGTTACAGCACAGGAATAATTCTCTTGATCCCGCATCCAGATCATGAGCCTTGGAAACGAAAACGGCTCAATAATATTACGTTGAAACGAATGACCCACATGTCCCATGATGGGCAAACCCTGCTCCTGTGGCCAAAGCCATATATAGTAAACCGGCGGGACAAGTACCTCTCCAGATTTTTTATGTTGACCGTACACGAGACTGAATGTATATGGTCGCTCCCAAATATAGTCCTGATCAACACCTTGCTCCTGCAAGCGTTGTTTCATAAACGTATAGACCTCTCGTGGCGTCAAATCGTTTCCATACGCCTCCCCATACTTTTGATCGAGGTCAACCGTCATCCCTCTCACGCTGCTATACAAGAAGACATATTCGCCTCTTCCTTTATCTACTTCCTCAGTGATCTCTCCATAGGGATTCTTTTCACCCTGAAAGCGGAGCTTATACGGATCATCCCAGCAGGCCTTGATGACTGGCGCCTGCTCCTCGCCGAACACCTCAATGTCAATGTCCACCTGACGCGTTCTGCCATATTTGTCGGTATACGTCTCATGCCACCCAGCAGCCGCCTGCTCCCGAATCTCCGGCAGCGTGTAGTATTCCTGCGCAGATGCTACAGCGCAAACGAGTATGAGTATCAGAGCGAGAAGAATCGCAAATCTCTTTTTCATGGTTGTACCTCCTTACTGTACTTCATCCCAAGAAACAAAACCCTTGTAACGTCCATCTCCGCGGCCATGATAGCTCGTGTCAAACCAGTCCAGCATCTCACCTGTCTGTGCATTGATGACCAACGTTCTGACACCTGCATGTTCGCTCAGTTTGTCCACCTTTGGATTATTCAGCATGTAACACTCAAGTACCCACGAAGGCACGAGATAGCCCGCAGGCATATCGTATGCTGTCTCTCCTCTTTTCCATTGATAATCAGGATCAGTATACACAACATAGCCAAACCGCAGAGACAGCACTTGACAAATATGCCCATCCTCAATCATCTTCCGCGCGCCCTCAATCACCTTGTCTACGGCGCACAGCGGAATATCCTCTGCGAGAACCTCCTGTACATCGAAATCGGTTACAGCACAGCTATAATTCTCTCGATCCCGCATCCAGATCATGAGCCTTGGAAACGAAAACGGCTCATTCATATTCCGTTGAAACGAAGAACCCACATGTCCCATGATGGGCAAACCCTGCTCCCGTGGCCAAAGCCATATATAGTAAACCGGTGGGACAAGTACTTCTCCAGATTTTTTATCTTGACCGTACACGAGACTGAATGTATTGGGACGCTCCCAAATATAGTCCTGATCAACATCTCGCTCCTGCAAGCATTGTTCAATATACGCATAGACCTCTCGTGGCGTCAGATCGTTTCCATACGCCTCCCCATACTTTTGATCGAGGTCAACCGTCATCCCTCTCACACTGCTATACAAGAAGACCCTTTCGCCTCTTCCTTTATCTACTTCCTCAGTGATCTCACCATAAGGATCCTTTCCGCCATAAAAGAGGAGCTTATACGGATCATCCCAGCAGGCCCTGATGACTGGCGCCCGCTCCTCGCCGAACACCTCAATGTCAATGTCCACCTGTCGGGTTCTGCCATATTTATCGGTATACGTCTCATGCCACCCGGCAGCCGCCTGTTCCCGGATCTCCGGCAAGGTGTAGTATTCCTCTGCGGATGCAGCAGTGCAAGCACAGAGCATGACGAGCGCAAGCAGCAGTGCGAGAAGAATCGCAAAACTCTTTTTCATGATTGTACCTCCTTACTGCACCTTATCCCAGGGGATGAAGCCCTTGTAATCGCCATCTCCCGCTTTATTCTTGCTCTTATCCATCGGATCGATCATCTTACCCGTCTGCGCATTGATGGTGATATACATGGTTTGTGTATTTTCGTTGAAGGTATCTTTAGCATTCTCTACATACTTACACTCCAGCACCCAAGAAGGAACTGCATAAAAGTAATCAACATCATAGATTGCAACGGGCCTTTTGCTTTTAATATTCGGATCATTGTAGATAGAGTATCCGAATCGCAGAGAACTCACTTCCTGAATATGACCATCTTTGATTTCACGCTCTACGCTCTCAATCACTTTTTCGAGAGAACACAGCGGAATATCCGCCTCAAGCATCTCCTTCTCAACAAAGGTGCAAACATATATCACATACTCATTTTCATTACGCATCATGAAATGCATTTCAGGATCATGATCCGGGCCACCTGGCTTTACAAAGCTTCGCATGACATGCGTAAGAAGCGGCAATTCATGCAGTTTAGGCCAGAAGCGGACAAGATAGAACGCCGGCGACAGGACTTCTCCAGTTTTTTGGCTGGTGTTGCAAAGCATCTGGAATGTACGCGGCTGATTCAGAATAAACTCATCTGGCGATATGCCTTGTTCTTCCAGTTTTTCTCCAACAAAGCTATACGCCTCTCTCAGCGTCAGGTTATTTCCATAGTCAGCACCATATGCGGTATCCAGATCAATTTCTTTGCCATACCAATCATAAATATAGGTGCGCTGACCGCCCTTACTTTTTACATTCGTCACCGAAAGATAAGGATTGTTTTCAAGATGCGTATACTCCACGTAATCCGGGAGCCCAACCTTGAGAACGGGAGCTTTATCCTCTCCGAAGACCTGAACATCAATATCGACAATAGTCTCCCGACCATATTTGTCGGTATACGTCTCATGCCACCCCGCAGCCGCTTGCTCCCGGATCTCCGGCAGTGTGTAGTATTCCTGCGCAGAAGCAGCAGCACAGACGAGCATGAGCAGCAGCGCAAGCAGAATCGCAAATCTCTTTTTCATGGTTGTACCTCCTTACTGTACCTTGTCCCATGGAATGAAGCCCTTGTAACGTCCATCTCCGCGGCCATGATAGCTCGTGTCAAACCAGTCCAGCATCTTGCATGAAAAAACGAGAGTCTGGCGTTTCATTTAAAATCTTCCATAATGTGCTCTAGCCTTGATTGGCATATATCAAGTTCGGCATTTCCTTCCACATACTCCATAACAATTTCAAACATTCTGAAATAGGCGCCTCCCTCTTGCTTTGCAGAAAAAGAGAATAACGGATGCATTCTCATATCCAGGTATGGAAGATAGTTTTCTTTATATGCCATCAGTTTCTTTTCCGTAACAGACCATACATTTGATTCAGAATCGAAAACTGCTTCTGCATTATCGGGCTTTAACAGTCCTTCATCGCCAGAATCACGATGAGACACCACATATTCAAGGTATTGTAAGGCTTTATCTATATTCTGGGCATGTACGTTGACTATGTAGACATACATCCTTACAGGTACAGAAGGTTCAGCCTCTTTCATCACCGTTGGTGGAAGCATCCACTGCGGATCATCCTTGCTATTTGTTCCCAGATCGCCAGTTTTTCCAGTATTTTTGAGCAAAGCGCCTGTGAAAGCATCGCCAAGATCAATAATCTCAGCAGGATTTATTACCGCAATACAATCAGAATTCAACTCTAACGGCAGCCTTACTTTCTTCAGTATTTTCAATAGCTCCACAAACGCTTCCGAGTAGAAATCAATCTTTCCGTTATTCCTTATAGATTCAGAAAAAAACGTTTCCAACAGTGCGTTTACATAATCTCTCTTCGACCAAATACTCTCATCGCCCCATGCAATAGCTAAACTGTCGGTATAATTCAGAAACTCTGTATATGTTTCTGGAATCTCGATTTCTCCTTTCCAGACTTTCGCAAGCATCACCGAAGGTACAGCGTAAAGTACGCCATTATCAAATAACGCTTCCTTCACAGCCGGTGTCATCTCCAGCACATCTGCACTCAGAGCATCTGATAATCCAAGCGGAACAATTAATCCATCATGCATAAGTTCAATCACATCCGAATCCAGCGGTATATGAAACAAATCAGTTGTATCACCCGATTCAATCGCCTTGCGCACATCTAATGCATTTATTGCAGAGGCAATATGACGATCAATTTTGCTATCGCTTTGAACCTCAAAGTCGCCATCAATGTGAGTAACATCCATGACACCCCGAATATACAGCACACTATCATTCTCTGCCACTCCATGGAGGGCAGAAGAAAGAAGCAATATCACGATGGCAAATAGTGTCTTTGTCTTTTTCATAATTACATTTCCCTCCTATATATACTCTCTCTTTTTCAGCTGTCGCCTCATCAAGCGCATCTCGACCATATTCAACCCAATATTCCTCCGGACTGAAAAAAGCTACTCTGTCATTCCAAGCAAACGATCCAAATTAATCAATATTGCCACAAGTACCTAGGCGTATCAACATCAACGATAGTTGCAAAAACCACCTCTCCTGTGTATGCATCGATTTCAACCACATACTCTCTGAAAAGGAGTTCGTCTACTCCCCAGTATTTCTTTGATTTCTCCATTGAAATCTCTGGAGTTCTGACCAAAATTCTCCAGATTGGCTTTTCTGGATCAGTCACCAGATAATTTGCCCTACACTTTCGCTGTTCAAAAAAGAGATCACTGAATCCCAAATGAGAAGCATAATCGCTTGCGATTTGCTCTGCTTCACGCTGCGTGATAGCTTCATCGTCGGGGACACCAAAAGTCTGATGGAGTGTGACATCGTAGACCAAGCCAAGGCTCTCTTCTGAATATGGATAATCCTTGAGCCATTGCTCGACAGCAGGACGCCAGTATTCTGCTTGCATGGCTTTTTCTTCGATGGTCATCGTATCTCCCCACCAGTCAGAATACGGAAAGTTCATCGTATCGATAAAAGAAGGGAGATTCGTTCTGTATTCGCCGAAATCCTCTTCAGGTGTATTCAAGCACATGAATGAACCGTCATATCCGTTTACCTGCTTATAGATGAGTATGTTGGCATCATATACATAGGTCAGCCACACCGGAATGTTCCCTTCGTTAAAGTGTTTCTCATAGACAAATCGCATGCGATAGTCAAAGTCTTCAATTTCAGTTTTCGAGTATCCTGCTTTTTCCATCAAACGCAGTTTTACATCAGACAAAATCTGATCTTCCGAAGCATCCGTTTTGAGAGGCGTAGAAGTCACAGCAGTTTCCCATACATCCGGTTCATTTCTGTAATGCTCAGTACCATGGCTTTGCCAATATAGAATTTCTCCTTCAGCATTGAGAAGCGCATAATGAACTCCTCCATGAAGCCGAAGATGAGCCTGCCATACTGGGGTAGTACTCGCATCAGGAAGATAGCCATAACCAAACAAACCAAATTGCAGACCGTCCTTAGCTTCCTTTGCCTCGAATGCTTTTTCAACTTCTGCCCAAGGCAGATTGCATCTTCTTGCAAAATGTTCGATAAAAACCGTTTTCACTTCATCAACATTTAGTTTGCTCTGAGATATCGGAAAAAGCACATCTCTATCTGCCATCGCGATTTGGCTGAAGATCAGAAGAACCGCAACAATAAGTGCACCGCATCTAAGTAATTTATGCACTAAGCCCCCTCCTTATCTATAATGTCAACTTGCTATCAACCGGCATAATCCCAACTCAAGAAGCAATCCTCTCAATTTGAATCCGTTCAACATCATTCTGCTTTGACTCATAATAATACACCGAGTACAGTATCGAATAATCCTGATCGTTTTGCCGTAGAATACGAGGCTGTTCAACAAAGTACCCCTCTGGATTGAAAGAGATTTCCTCCATTGTATTAAGCAATCGATCTGTAATCAGCAGTGTTTTTCCCATCTCGTCCCGACTTTGACCATACAGGATAACCTCTTTTCCATCGTCCACGACCTCAATTTCATTGATTAATGTAACACCGCTTGCGCATTCCGCATATTCGCTCGTGCGTTCTCCACTGAAAACATCCAAACCAAATAGCACCGCTCTTTGCTTTACGCTTCCATCCGGGAGAAATGACGTCTCTACGCCACCGCACAGTACCTGGTTTTCAAGTAATGCGGCGTCATAAATCATCGAAAGCTTTGTGCCGGTCGTATATTTCCACTTCAGTTCTCCGTTTTTTCCCAGCATAAAAACCGCACCCTGATAACCATTTTCCTCACGAATATCCAAGCCGCTGAAAACAAATCCGCCTGGCACAGCGATCATCTGATTTCCCCATAACCCATCAAGCTCCGTATAGGATACAGACCACACTTCTGTCAGAGCATCTTGTTCATGTGTGTAATATATAAAGGAGCCCGTCTGTCCTTTCCGCTGGATCATTATGCCGTCATCAGTTAAGAAAAAAGCTTCCTGTTCGAGAATCTGATATTCGAGAGGAAGCGGTATGCCCTTTCCTTTTTCATCGATCAGAAAGAAACACTTGTGCTTCTCTCCCAATTCCCACCATTGATCAACTGCAATAGCTTTTATCAGAATCCTGCTATCCGGAAACTCACCTAGAACGGTCATCACGTTTGGCATTTCAGCCTCATCCTTCCAAGACCAACGTAATTCACCCGATTCCGAATAGCACTCAACCACGCTGGTCGGTATCGTTTTATCGTCATCCCAAACGAAGCTGCTCTCTGTGACGGATCTGACCAGACCGTTAGCAATAGATACATCCTGTTCATTTCGATATCCCGACACTACAAATGAACCATTTGATGTGCAATAGGAATCTGAGATGAGCAGATTTGTTTTCTCCCACGTCTGCCTGTCCGTAATGATTTCGCTCAACGCACCAAGTGGATAAAGAAAGAGGGTAACCAGAAGTACGCCAATTAAGCTTCTTACCGATTTCATGATCCGATTCCTTTGCAGATTCCGCTTTTACGCAAATCAATTCTTGTATCTGGCATCTGTCCGCGAAATACCCACAACGATATCTTCCTTGCGCACAAAGCCATATGCTTCCCGCACAGTCAAGTCATTCTCATAGTCAATTCCATATGCTTTATCTAAATCTATCTTTTGTCCACTCAGGCGCACGACAAAAGTGCGTTTCCCACCCGATTTCTCAATGCTTCTATCCGACTCAAATGGATTATTCTCCTTAACTCGATATTTCTCGTAAGGTGCAATTCCTACTTTCAGAACCGGTGCAACATCCTCACCAAACACATCAATCTCAAGATCAACAGGAATCGTTCGTCCATATTTATCGGTATACGTCTCATGCCACCCAACAGCCGCTTGCTCCCGAATCTCCGGCAGCGTATAGTATTCCTGCGCGGATGCCGCAGTGCAAGCACAGAGGATAATGAGCGCAAGCAGCATTGTAATCTTCATTTTCATTATGTTTCCTCCTCGTTCACATCTTCTTGTAAAACAGATTCCTGATCCCATCAGCCAGCCGCCACAGGAAGCCTCTATTTGCTTTCTGCTTTTTCTGTTCTTCAGCTTCAAGCCATCCAAAGAACCTGTCGTGCGCACGCAGCGGCAAATCAAGCTGCTCGACGCCTTTGCGCAGTTCCTTCCGGATCACCTCATCAAGCGCATCTCGATCATATTCTTCTGTAGTCACTTTCTCTTTTCGCAGGGGATTCAACATCAGCACCTCCTAACTCGCCAATCGGCTGCTTCTCCAATGTGGCAAGTTTATTCTAATCGGCTTTCCATTCGAAAAGTTTCCAAAAGCATGAAGCGCAACTTTTTTGTAATGAAATGCAGCGCTTTCCTCTTTTCAAAACTTTTTTCCTGAAAAAAGATAAAAATTGCCGATTCCCAACGTCTAATTTGACAAGGGGAGATTCCCCTGATAGTATGTGATTAGAAACTCTGATGAAGGAGGGATAGCGACTTGAAGATCGTCATTTGCGAAGATGAGCAAATGTATCAGAAGGAGATTGTCGAGGCAATCGGAAGCTGGAAAGCCGCCAGCGATCACGAGGATATTGAGCTGTCCGTGTTCTCTTCCTCCGAAGATCTGCTTGATCATCTGGAGCACGGAGCCGAGGTCGATCTGCTCTTCGTCGATATAGAGATTCCCGGAGAAATGAACGGCGTCGAGCTGGCGCGCAAGATCCGCGAAGCGCATCTGGACATGACCATCGTATTCTGCACGAACTACAGCGAATATGTCTTTGAAGGATACACCGTCAATGCACTCCGATACCTCAAGAAGCCCGTCACGCAGGAGGATATTAACTACTGCTGCAGCTACGTCTATAACCGGCTTGCCATCCGGAACGACCATGCGCTGACGCTCTTTTCTGCCGGAAAGCGATACGTTCTGCGCCATATCGAAATCCGCTGCATCGAAGCGCGTCTGCGAAGTCTGCTTTTCTATACAACGCTCAGCGACGAACCGCTCCGCATCAATGCCAAGCTGACAGATATCCAAAGCAGTCTGCCAGAAAACCTCTTTATCCTCTGCCATCGCAGCTATATCGTCAACATTGCCCATATACGGATGCTGACGAGGACGGAGTGTACGCTATCAAACGATATGAACATTCCGATCTCCAGAACATACAGCGCTGAAGTCGAGGAAATCTTTGACCGCTATCACCAAGGAGGACATGTAAAATATGATCTGGACGGCGTTTGAGATTGCAATCAACATTTTTCAGGGATACCTGCTTCTTATGTATGTCAAGCAATGCTTCACATACGAAAAAAAGCACCCGATCGCCGATGTGCTTCTTGTTTGCTCCTGCGCAGGATTCCTAAGCTATTTTATTTTTTTCGGCAATATGCTTCACGTAGATTATCTTCTTTTCGCTTTTCCCATAATCTACGCTTTTCTCTTTTCTTCCGAAAAAAAGATATCTATCATATATTGGTTAGTCGTCCTAATTATGGTTTTCAGTATAGTACCAACAATGCTACTGCCCATCTTTGAGCTGGTTCCCGCAGTCCTTCACTATCGTCTACCCCTGCAGTATATGGAACGCTTCTTCTGCATTGTAACAGTAAATATCATACTATTTATAGTGCTGAAGAGCATCATTCGCCTTAAAAGAATCTGCCCACCGCCCGGCACTTCCTCTTACATTGCATTTATTCTCATTTTAGGTTTTGCATTTGTAGTAGTGGAATCCCTGTTTACCATATTTAATGAAATAGGAACTGCTGTCAAACTCCCCTTCTTATTGGCGTGTCTGGGCATGATTGCTATTACGATAATGTCCTTCCTTCTTTTCCGTATTATTTCCTTTGATACTGAACGCAAAAACCGTTTACAAACCGAAATCACGATGCTCAGCTTGACAAAGCAGCATCAGCACGAGCTTTCGCAGATGTATGAAACCCTGACCGCGCGCCAGCACGACTACAAGCATCATCTGCAGACGCTGACACAACTCGTCAGCAGCAGCAGTTCCACGGCAAAGGAATATCTTGACTCCATCACCAAAGAAGCCGCCGATGAGGATATGATCATAACCGGTTCTCCGGAAGTGGATGCTCTACTCACAGTTAAGCGCCGCATTATGCGTGAAAAAGGAATTGAATTCAAGCTCACGCCTTATCCACTTGCAAACCTGCCGATTACCACCACAGACTTCTGCGCAATCCTCGGCAATCTGCTTGACAACGCGATTGAAGGTATCCAGCGCATCGCAGAACCTCCTGCAAATCCGCTGATCCATCTCACATTCTCCCGTTCGTGGGACATGTTCTACGTTTATTGCACAAACCCGTGCGAACCGTCCACGCTTGTTCCGAAAAAAGGACTATTCCTCACTTCTAAGAAAAAGAACGAACCGGGATTACATGGCATCGGCCTGCACAGCATCGAAGCCATTGCTGAACGGGCTGAAGGACGCGCGGAGTTCCGTACCGAGGACAATGAGTTCCATGCCAAAGTCGTGCTGCCGTTCCTGAAGAACGCCAAAAAATCAGAATAACGCCGAAAGCGGCTATCTGTGTTTTGATAGTCGCTTTCCTTTTTCGTTCGATTATGTTTTATAAAGTGTAGTCAAAGTGCATATTACATCATTTTCCGCAAGCATTATGAAATATACAATGTATGCGGGTGATGTTATATGGCTAAAGTTGCAGATTGTCCCGGATTTGAAACATTTGGACGCGATGCGAAAAATGCCCGAAAAGCCAAGGGCATGTCCAGACAGGCATTGGCCGATTTGCTGCACATTGATTCACGTTACCTCGCCAACATTGAAAACGAAGACACGATTCCCAGCTTGCCAGTCGTTATACAGCTCATCAGGATCTGCGGCCTTCCGATAGAACGTTACTTCAATCCGGAAACCATGAGGGAGGAAAGCACACAGCGTCAACGAGTATCCCATAAAATGAAGCTGTGCCCGGAAGAATATCTGCCCATCATCGAAGGTGCGATTGATGGCGCTATGAGGTTAAAGCAAATGGAGGACACCTGAGCGTGTCCTCCGTTTGCTTTTATTCTTTTTGGCATTCTCTCTTTAACTTCTGACACTTAGAATCTACCATGTTCTGTTCCAGCAGCGTCAATTCTTCCCTGCCCGCATCCTGCATGATCTGCCATGTGAGAAAGTTCCTGTGCATGTCCAGGAGCTTTTCCAGCATAACCTCCGGCGTGGGAAGATGTTCAATGTTGCTCCATTCCTCCTGCGGCGCGCACCATTCCAGAAGCGCATAGCCGTGGCTGGTTGTGACAATCTCATACATCGGGTCATTTTCGATTATATCATCAAACACCTGCAAAACCTTTTCAAACGTCATAGAGCTGCCTCCTGTTCCTCGGTATAAATCAATTCGGTCAGAATTATTTCTTCCGCCTGCGCTTTCAGCGTATTCATCAGTCCTGCCCAGCGCAAGGGATCGGCTGCTTTCAGTTCTTCGGTCACGCCAGCAGCTTGCATGAGCTGCGGCATCATCATCTCCATGCGTTTGCAGGCGGCTTCGTCAATCTCTCGCAGATGAAGCTGAAGCTTACCGGAAAGCATAAGTACATTGTACAGCACAGGATGCTTCTCTTTCAAATGGCGCTCACGCATGCGGCCATATTTTCCGAGAGAATAGGCTTCACTCTTGGGAAGCGCAAGGTCTGGAACATAGTAATCGCCAACGCGAATATAGTTGATTCTGATTTTATAGGTACAGGAATTGCTTTCTTTCATGCTGATATCTCCTCCTTTTCAGCTTTCCTCTTGTGATATTCTTCCCTGCGTTTGGCAAGGTAGGTTTCGTAGCGTCTGATTGCATCAGGATTTCCCGCTTCCGCGTCAGCCTTCATTTTCTGATAGCTCCTGACAGTCGCTTCACTCTGATACTTTCTCATTTCAGCCAGCTTCTTAGCGGCTTCGGGATCGGTTTGGGCAAGCTCCATAAGGGCTTCACGCTCTGCCTTCCGCTTGGCTGTCCTTGCTCGGGCGTATTCTGCCTTGCGCTGTACCATCATCGCTGCATATTCAGGATCAGCCGCCATGCGCGCTTCCTCCCGCTCCTTTTTTTGTTGCCGTGCTTCGGCTTCTTTTGCCTTTAGTGCTTCCCATTCCTTGGCAGCTTCAGGATCGGATTTGGCTTTCTCCTTCAGCTCCGCGCGCGACAGCTTCGCCTTCCGGTTTTGCTTTTCTATTCGTCTGCGTTCTGCTTCAAGCAGTTTTTCCTGTCTGATGCGCTCCTTCTCGTCCATTTGGCGGATGTACTCCGGGTCGGCTTTTCTGGCATCTCTGATTTTCTGCTGTCTGCGGCGGTTGCGCTCGCGCTGCATGGCGAGTTGCCTTTCGCGTTCAGCCATTGCTTCAGGATCTCCTGCTTGCGCTGCTTTCTTGAGTTCCGCCTTTTTTTGCTTCTGAACAGCGGCAGCTCGTTTTGCCTTTTCCTGTTTCTTGCGAAGCCGTTCTGCCTCAATAGCAGCAATATGCTCCTCATCGGAGGTAGTCCCAGCAGGCGGGGAAAACTGACCAATGAAGTTGAAGTGAATGTCGATCCTCTGCTGGCGATAAATCGTGCGTCCGCCTGTGGCCTCGTGAACCTCTACCCTGTCGATGAAAGCACATAGCATAGCATCAGTCAGCTCGTCGCAGTCTTTGTACTTTCTGACCAGCGCGATAAATCGTCCCGTCTCGGCTACCTTGGCTTCTTCATACTGGATTTGCCCTTTCAGTTCCTCGATTCGCCGTTCAAGAAGAATCTGTTCTTCGTCGTACTGCTGAATCATCCTCTTGGCCTGTCGCTCTGGCAATAAGCCATTGACAGAGCTTTCGTATAGATTCTGTATCAGGGCATCCAGTTCGGACATGCGCTGCATGGCTTGTTCAAGCTCTTGCTGCCCGATGAAAGTGCTGCGGGATTTATTCTCGTTCCAAACGGCTTTCAGCTGTGCAACAAATCCTTCTTCGTTTTCAAGGACATATCGGCTGACACCGCGAATCGCCTGTGAAATAGCCGTTTCCAGCACTGATGATTTAACAAAGTGAGAGGCACATTTATCGCACTTGCTGCGGTAGTTGCCGCATTGGAAAGCGGAATCTGAATCGTAGTGCTTTCCCTTGTGTCCGGCTTCTGGACTGATAAAGCCCATTCTTGCACCACAGTCAGCGCAGTACACAAAACCGGAAAGGCGATGGGAATACGTTCCGTTGGCTGCCCTTGGCTTTTTCCGGGATCGCAACTTCTGGGCGATATCCCATGAATCCTGATCAATGATGGCTTCGTGTGTGTCAGGGAATATCATCAGCTCGTCAGCAGTAGCTGCCCTGCGCTGCTTGGTTTTGAAGTTCTCGCAGATGGATTTTCCCAGCACGGTATGACCGAGGTATTCCTGCCTGTCAAGGATTGTGCCAACGGTGTTGGCGCTCCATCGGCAGGGATCGGCAACCTCCTTGCATCGACAATTCTCAGGCGAGTTTATAGCGGCATATGCGGATGGTATCAGGATTTTATCTTCCGTCAGCCGTTCAGCAATAACCGTCGTCCCGATACCCTGACAAGCCAGCCGAAAAATCCTTCTGACCACTTCAGCAGCAGGTTCGTCAACGAGAAGCAGCTGCTTATCGCCCTTCGCTCGCTTGTAACCATAAGGAATAGCGCCGCTGCATCGCAGCCCTTTCTGCATTCTGGCCCTGAATACTGCCTTGATTTTGTTGCTGGTATCCTTGGCATACCACTCGTTCATGATGTTCAAAAACGGGGTGAAGTCATTTTCCGCTGGGTTCGCGCTGTCAACGCTGTTGTTGACGGCAATAAACCTCACGCCCTTTTTCGGCAGCAGGATTTCGGTATAGTAACCGACTTGCAGATAGTTACGACCAAACCGGCTGAGATCCTTAACCACAAGAGTCTCAACGTGTCCTGCCTCTATTTCCTCAAGCAGCGCGGCAAATCCAGGCCGGTTGAAATTCGTACCGGAGTAGCCGTCATCAGAAAAGTGCCGAATATTCCTTAGTCCTTTCTGGCGGGCATAATCCTCCAAATACATCTTCTGATTCTGGATTGAGTTCGATTCTCCGACTTGCTCATCATCTCTGGACAAGCGCTCATACAACGCTGTAATTTTGACTGCATCTTTCTTCTGCACAATTTACACCTCCCTTCATCAGGACATTTTTCGTCTGTTTCTGTATGCAACACGCTACTTTTTTCTATCCATCTGTATTATAGACCTTGGGATCGGTGACGACGTAGCTGGAATGGCACTGCATGAGGTTCGGCTTGAGCCAGAAGCGCGTCTTGCCGCTGCCGGAGCCGCCAATGATCAGCACGTTCTTATTCCTCGCCGTTTTGGGATCTTTGGGCCGGTTGTTCATTGTCAGCCTTTCCGTCTGCGTCAGGATCACGTTGTTTTCAAACACCGGATCGATATACGGCGCAATGTCCGTCTGATTCCCCCAGCGTGCAGAGCCGTGTTCCTGATTATGCCGGTATTTCTTCGTGTTCTTGCCCTTAAGATAGACAGCCAGACGGAGTGCCGCGCCGAGCATCAGGCCAATCAGCAGATCCGGCAGATAGAAGCTGGGCAGCGGGGAGGCAAACGCCTGCTCCATGCCGCCCATGATGTTGAGCAGCTTTTCAGATGCATTGGCTCCTGCCGCCATTCGCCACGCCTGCGGCAGCTTGCCGGCATACAGCCCGATCACCAGATACGGAAGATACAGAATCAGCCGCTTCTTCACATTCATAGGCTTCTCTCCTGCTTCTTGTTTTTGACCGGATCGATCTGCTTGGCGGCAATCATCGCCTGAAGGCTGCGCAGCGTCTTGATTACAGACGACTTGCTCTTATCGCGTACACGCTTTTTTGTGTACTCTTCAAAGGCGGCGGTCAGCGCATCTGCATCCTTCGCCTTGAAGAACACGTAGAACTTGGGATCGTCCCCCTTCACCTTCTTTACCGCGAAATCCACACCGTACTTGCGGGCAATCCTTTCAAAGTCCTTCATGCTTTTGTCCTTGATCTCGATGCTCGTCATGCCCTGATTCTGCGCCGCCAGCTGCCTGACTGTCTGTTTGCCATGCGGCGTGACGTCCTTTGCGACTTTGGGATTCTTCTGGTGCGCCAGCAGCTTGGTGATCGCATCCTTGAGCATCCTTCCTGTGAACTTGCTGCCGCTGACGGCCATGCTCACTGTTCTGTTTTCGATATCTTCCTGCAAAACTCAGACCTCCTTTCAAACGAGAAAGGGAGGCCGTTTTGCGACCTCCCCATGACTTATTTGCGGTGCTTCCTGCTTCGCACAGCATAAACAACCATGACCACAGCAGTAACTGCCATCAGCCCAGCGCCCGCCCACATGACCGGCGTCATCTCGATTTCCACGCCCGTCTGGATCGTGGAATAGTTCTTGAGACGCTTGAGGCGCTTGGGCGGGACATAGTTTTCATCGATGGTGATTTCGATCACTTCATCCGTTTTGGTGTAGCCCTCTGCCGCTTCCGTTTCGCGGATCACATACTTACCGGGCGTCAGGTTGTCCGCACGCACGATACCGTCATCACCGGACACCAGCTCGCGCAGGAAGTTGCCGTCCTCATCCTCAAGCGCAAACTTCACGCCCGGAATCGGATTCCTGCGATTATCCGTCTTAATGAACTCATAGTGGTTGGGAATGTTCACACAGGTGAATGGCTCCGGCTCCTTCCAGTTTTCATCGACGTGCAGCGTCAGGTCGTTCATGCGGTTAAATCCCTCCGGCGCTTTCGTCTCGCGGATAATCCAGTCGCCATAGTCAAACTTCGTGAACACGAACTCGCCATGATCGTCGCTGACTACGTTTTCGACAACTTCGCCGGTCGCTGCGTTGATCAGGCTGAACTCCACACCGGGCAGATACTTGCCGGACGTGTCCACCTTCTGATAGCGCACACGCTTCAGATGGTTGGTCAGCGTCGCAATGGGCGTATCGCTGCTCACATAGCTGTCGTCAATCGTCAGGTTCACGACCTCTTTGCAGAGCAGATAGCCGTTCGGCGGTTCAATCTCACGGATCGTGAAATCGCCATGCGGGATCTTCGTGAAACGGACAATACCCTTTTCATCCGATACAGCCGTCATTTTGCGCTTACCGTTTTCATCGAACAAGCCGAACACCGCACCAGGCAGCGCCTTGCCCTTCTGATCCACCTTGCGGATCACCGCCTCATTCGGATAATTCACGAATGTATCCAGCGGCTTGGTTGGATTGATGAACGCGCCGGTAACGGTGATCGTCACCTTCTTGCGGCTTGGCAGATAACCATTCAAGGGTCTGCTTTCCTCGATCACGAACGTGCCATACGGAATCCTGTCAAACGTCACCAGACCATTTTCATCCGACACCTCGATCTTGAGAATCCTGCCGCTTTCATCGCTCAGAATGAACTGCGTATCCGCAAGCGGCTTGCCGTTTTCATCGTGCTTGATCAGCTGCACGCGCGTGAAGTCATCCCGGATTGAGGTATCGCCCGTGACCGTTCCATCCTCATGGACGGTAAAGGCCATCTCCGTCACATTGAGCTCATAGCCTTCCGGCGCGAGAATCTCGCGGAAGGTGTAATCGCCCGGCGTCAGCGGCATATCGGGGATCTCGCCGTTTTCATCGGTATACGCCTGATAGACGATCTCTCCCTCGCTGTTCCTGACCACGATCAGCGCGCCGGGAACCGTATTTTCACCGGTAATGTCCGTCTTGGTCAGCGTGACCGGCGTATACACAAGGCGATTCAGAATCGGTTCTTCCATGCCTACGCGGATGATTGCCTGATCCTCCGCCCGGTTTTCCGCAGAAATCTGGATCGGATACCGCTCCGCGCTCATCTTCCAGCCGTCCGGCGCAGACAGCTCCTTCAGGTAGTAATCGCCATGCGGGAACATACCGCCGAAAATCAGCTTGCCGTCTGCATCCGTTGCCCCGGTTGCCACCAGCGTATCCGCCATGAGCGTACTGCCGCTGTACGGAATATCATTCTGCACATACAGGCCGAACACAAATCCTTCACCAGGTACGATGACGATTTCCTGCTTGACCAGATCATCCTGCTTTGCCGTCTGCGTGATCTCCTTTACCTTCGCAAGACTGACCTGCGCAGGCAGATAGGCATTGTGAATCTCCGTGCTGATCTCGACCACTGCCGTATGCTCATCCGCATAGGCCAGATCGACCTCATAGCGCTCAGCAAATCCGACATAGCCATCCGGCATCTGCGTTTCGATCAGGACATATCTGCCCAGCGGCAGCTCCCTGGATGTGTCGCAGCCTTCTTCCGTCGTGGTGATCGTGTCCACCAGCTCGTCCTTCTGATACCAGATCGTTCCGTCGCCGCCGACGATATCCTCCGCAGTGCGCACTTCAAAGACCGCGCCTGCAAGATATCGTTCTTCAAAAACCGGCGCATACACCGTATTACCATACTCGTCCTTTTCTTCATGCACACCGGTCATCTGAAGACCCTTCTTGTGCACCACAATCCTGCCGCTTACCGGATCATTGGGAATCTCGATATCCAGTTCATACACGCCGTCCGGCGTATCGCCGTCTCTGCCCACGAAAACAGCCAGTTCCTGATCCCTGATCAGATAGCCCTGCGGCGCTTTGACTTCCTCGATGAAGTAAAGTCCCCAGCCAACCGTCTCCGGCAGCGTCACCGCACCGGAATCATCCGTTGTGAAGGTGTCGATTTCCCTCTCTGTCGGATAGTAAACCGTCTGCCTCACGTAATTGCCGTCCGCGTCCTTGAGCTTGAACGAAGCTCCGGGCAGCGTAATCACCTTGCCGGTCTTGGCATCCGTCTTGATCAGGCGCAGGCGATACAGGATCGGTCTGTCGCTGAGCGTCATGATCGGCGGATAAATGAGATCTTCCGTACCGTCGATCTTAAACTCGATAGCGCTCTTGAGCTCATAGCCGTCCTTGCCGACCGTCTGCCTGAGCACATACACGCCATACGGAAGCTCCTTGGTTCTGGCATAGCCGTTTTCATCCGTCACCAGGTAATCGCGCTCGATGTCTCTCGCGTTCTCATACGATCCAGCGCGCTTGAGATAAACCTCAAACTCTGCTCCGGGTTCAGGAATCTCCACGCGATCCGGATCGGGGTTATGATCGCCGCTGCCAAGGATTTTCACGATAGCCTGCGCGCCGGTCATGATCTCATTGGATTTCGTCCCTTCGTAGATGATGACCGCTTCCTCCGACTGCTGCGCAGCGCTTCTCGCGTCCACAATGATCGGCTCGCTGCTCAGATGATAACCTTCAGGCGGCGTCACTTCCACGATCTCATACAGACCGGGCCAGAGGTTATCGGTAAGAGCTGCCGCGTCATCGCCTTCGGTCACAATGGAATCCACGACGATGCTGCCTATGGGATGTACCACATTTCCCTGTCGATCCACGATGTCCTCGGCAGCAAGCACCTGAAACTCCGCTCCGGTCAGGATACCGTCGCCGCGAGCCTTCAGGCCGATGCTCTTGGGAGCCATCTCCCCGGCGTCCCGCTTGTAAATCCTCAGTTTGACCAGCACAGGCATGTTGGTTGCCGCAAGCTCCGTCGTTTCATCCGATCTGACCGTAGCATCCAGCGTGACCTCTTCAAAATGATAGCCGGTCGTTGCGCCGCTTTCCCTGACGATGTATCGTCCCTTGCGGATCGGCTCAGATACAGCGACGCCGTTTTCATCCGTCACCATGCTCGTCGCCAGACCTTCACCGTACTGATCGTTGTAGTAGACATCAAAACGAACACCGGCAATCGGATTGCCGTTTACCCTGTCCGTTTTGGTGATTCGGATGTAGCCCTTTGTCGGCTCGTTTTCCGCCGCAACCTCATAGGTCTG
This sequence comes from Clostridia bacterium, assembly GCA_017936375.1. Classification (GTDB taxonomy): domain Bacteria; phylum Bacillota; class Clostridia; order Christensenellales; family Aristaeellaceae; genus Ventricola. Next base: position 62,498 of record JAGBFR010000025.1, on the reverse strand, counting down.
CATATTCTCCGCGTCGATGGTCACATCAGCGGTGAATCCATTGTCCACGAAATGCTCCGGCACCTTCGTCTCTTCCACCCGGTATACGCCCCACGTCAGAAGCGGAGAAACCGCAACGCCGGAAGCATCCGTAGTCAGCACGGCAACAACATCGCCGTTGCCCGCGCCCTTATGAGACGGCAGGCCGCTGATTCTGGTGATCGTGAACTCCGCGCCCGCAAGCGCTTCGCCGGTCAGCTCATCCGTTTTGACGATCCGAATCTGCCCCTGAATCGGTTCATTCTCTGCGCTCAGATACGTCGTTTCATCCGACTTGACCGCAGCGTTCAGCTCGATCAGCTCAGAGACATAGCCGGTAGGATTGTCGTGCTCGCGCACGATGTACCTGCCCTTGCGAAGCGGCTGCGAAACCGCTACGCCGTCTGCATTGGTCGTCATGGTCGCCGCAAGCCCTTCGCCATACTCGTCGTTGTAGTAGATATCAAACTGCACGCCCTCAATCGGCGTCTGATCGAGGCTGTCCGTCTTGACGATCTGGATGTATCCCTTCGTCGGTTCATTCGGAACATCTACGGTATAGGTCTGCTGATCCTCATGGACGTCTACCTCAACAGAAAAACCGCTGTCCACGAAATGTTCCGGGACAACGGTTTCTGTGATGCGATATGTACCATAGTCAAGCCATCCGGTTTCAGCAATGCCGCTTTCGTCCGTCGTGATGGTTGTCGTTTCGCCAACACCAGCGCCGTTCGCAGCTGGAGAGGCTTCGATGCGCGTGATCGTGAACTCTGCGCCTGCAAGTGCTTCGCCGGTCAGCTCATCCGTTTTGACAATCCGAATCTTTCCCTGAATCGGCTGGTTCTCAGCTTCAAGCGCTGTCGTTTCATCCGGTTTTACCACTGCGTCAAGCGTTGTCAGCTCGCCGGTATAGCCTTCGGGATTCGCATGCTCTTCCACGCGATACGTTCCCTTTCGCAGCGGCCCGGAATGCGCAATTCCGTCTGCATCCGTCGTCATGCTGCCGGCAAGCCCCGATCCGTAGGCGTCATTGTGATAGATATCGAACTGGACGCCGCTGAGTGGGATGCCGCGCTCAGCATCCGTCTTGGTCAGCTGGATGTAACCACAGACCGGCGTATTCTTCACGCTGAACTCATACGTTCTGCCGTTTTCATACGCATCGATCTCCGTGACAAAGCCGCTGTCCTCATAATGTTCAGGCACTTTGGTTTCTTCAATCCTGTACCTGCCCCATTCAAGCCAGCCGGTTTCAGCCGTGCCATCTGCACCCGTCGTCAGGACTGCCGCGACGCTCCCAACGCCCGAACCGCCAGACGGTGCAGACAGGCGTGTAATCGTGAACTCTGCACCAGCCAGCGCATCGCCGGTCAACGAATCCGTCTTGATGATCCGGATTCTCGACTTGCTGACTTCATTGGAGAAGCTCACCTGTGCATTGACGCCTGCCGTCACCGTGACGCTTTGCGAACTCGTCGCCGAAAGCAGATAGCCCTGCGGCGCTGTCTTTTCACGGACGCTGTAAGTACCCGGCGTCAGGTTGCTGAACGTCGCCGTGCCATTTGCCCCGGTCGTCTGCGTCTGCACGACGCTGCCGGAGCTGTTCAAAAGCTCAAAGACGGCTCCCGGCAGCAGCGCACCGGTCTGTGCACTCTTCTTGCTCACCGTGACAGAGCCGTGAGGCACTTCAAAATCCAGCGACGTCGCAAGGATCGGATACGGCTCGCCGTATACCGGCAGAACCAGCTTCTGAATATCCTCATAGGTGACGCCAACATAGAAGCGCGCCTCATCATCCGCAGAAGGCATGATCTCAATCGGCACGGAGAACTTGCTCTTGCTGGACGTGATGGAGATCGTATCGCCGCTGTACACGTAATAGTATTCGCCATCGCTGCCACCGGAGTGACCTGAAACCGAACCAACCGATGTGCTGATGCGCAGTCTGTCCGCGCTCGTATACAGCGTTGCCGTGCCGATGTACTTGCCGCCGGACGCGCTGACGGATTTATTCGATACCGTGACGTTTCCGTAATCCTCTACGTAGGCCAGTGCTTCCTCCGCCAGCCATCTGGCATAATCCAGATAGACGCCGGGAGCCTGATCGTAGGCGCGATAGAACTCGTCCATCTCCCAATAGTCCATGACGTAGAAATCGCCTTCAAGCTGCTTGATGACCTCACGCATGGCAAACTGACCGGCAACGCGGCACCAGACTTCGTTATCCGAATCGCTGCGATCCAGCACCATGAACGGGTAGGTATGCCGCAGCACCCATGCAAGCGCGTGCATGGTCTTATCCGAGAAGATGTAGCCGGAGTAACCGGGCGTCACCTTGTAGCCGTCCAGATCGACGATCTGATAAGGGCCGGAAGCATGATCGCGTACAACCGGGCTGGGCTGGGTATGCTCAAGGCAGTACGCCGTCTCTCCCTTGAGGTAATGCGGCGTAGCAAAGATCGTGCCGTACTCGTCGTGCCGGGCGATCTGCTTATACTCGTTGTCGTGACCGGTCGTGGCATGCAGGCCGGATTCTCCGACATAGAAGCTCGCCACACCGCCATAATGGTCTTCCAGATCCACATAGAACGATGACAGCAGTATCGGCCTGAAATAATCAGGCGGATATCCGTAATCCGTCGCCGTTCGCTCATCAAGATCGGTCTGCTCCGTTTCTTCTGCAAGGACGTATACCGTGCCGACGATTTCACAGGTCAGGCCGTCGCCTTCATCCGGGCCGTAGATGTATGAGACGCTGTACCATGTGCGGTCAAGGAAATCTGTCACTACGTCCTCGACCTGAACAGCGGCGTCCTTGAGGAAGTAGCCAAGGAAATAGTCGCCGTAGTAATCGTCCGCAGCCGATTCATCGACCTCCATGAAGGCTCGCGTATTCGTCGTGACATAAGCAAAATCCCCGATTTCAGCAAGCATCTGCTTGGAATCGGGGATTTCTTCATGCTCTTCAGTTGTCTCAGGCTCAGCGGGAATCGATTCGTCCTCCTGTTCATCCGGCAGCACCACTTCGATGGCTGCGCTCTCTTCCTCGTCAGGAATCTGAATGTCCTCCGCCACCATGTCGTCAGGCGCTGTTTCCTCCATCGTCTGCGGGAACTCTCCCAGAACGACAAAGGCCAGCAGAATGCCCGCTTCCGAATCCACATAGCCGGAACCATAGGCAGCCACCGCATTGGCTTCATCCACATCAAGCGGCGCTTCCTCCAGGAACTGCGCGGGCACATAGCCGGTCATCGCCTCACCGGTTCCCGTGATGAACCAGACCTTGATACTGGAATGTGTTTCGCTGTCAATACAAGCCGTTGCCAGAAGCGGCTGACCGCCTGTAATCGTGAAAACGTGCTGATCTTCCGCCAAATCCGAAGAACCATACACCTTCGTTTCACCGGTTGTCACCACATACGCATATCCGTGTGCCGCAATCACGCCCGCCAGATCAGCCGGTTCTTCTTCCGGCTGTGCAGGTTCTTCCGACTGCACGGGTTCTTCCGGCGCTTCTTCGGTGATCTGGATATCTTCGATCACCAGCTCGTCTGCTGGTTCTTCATCCGGCAGATCATCTTCGGTTTCCTCCAAGGACACCTCAATCTCAGGAACATCTTCCTGCGCCGGTTCATCGTCATCCGCATCCAGCTCAATCTGAATCGCTTCGGGTTCTTCCGGCGGTTCTTCATCCGGGATCGTGATTTCAATCGCCGCCTCTTCTCCCATCCCGCTTTCCGACGTCGCCGGAATCGGGAAGAGCGCAAGAAGCACCAGCAGCAAAACCAGCAGCGCTGAGATCACTTTGCCTTTCGTCAGTTTCAATGCCGTTCCTCCTTCCAGTTGTGCTTTTCATTACTGTCTGACTGCCATCACCAGCAGGCGGCCATCCGGGGAGCTGTATGAACGGTCACAGGTGATGAGCGTGAGGATTTCATCCTGCGGCGTCACATCCACGCCCGTCTCGTACATGGACTGTGCTCTTGCGCGCTCAACGAATCGCATGAACGCATCATCATCCACGAACATCGCCGTGGACGGGTCCCATTCACCGTCGATCATGTTGAGCACCGCAAAGATGGAATACGCGCCGGAGCGATACAGCGTATCGAAGTAAACGGTATCGTGTTCGTCATAGAAGTCCTGATCCTTGTAGGAGTGGAGCGTGCGGAACATGTTGTTTCCGCTGCTCTTGATGTTGTGACCGTAGATGGCAATGTTCCTGCTGGGCGCTGCGTAATCGGTCTTCGCCAGAGAAAAGAGCGTGCCGATCTTGCTTTCCTTCCCGGTGAACGTATGCGTCAGGTAGTATTCTGTATCGTCCGACACCACCACGGGATAATCGACATTCGTACCCGGAATCTGAATCCAGGCGGCGAAATCGTCATTCTGTGCCTTGAGCGCCGCCATATCGGGCACGGTTCTCTCTTCCTGCACCTGAGAAGGGGCAGCAGATTCCTCTGCTGCCGGGTTCTCGGTTGCCTGCGGTTCTGCCGCCGCTGCGGGCGGCACCGACTCATCGCCGCTTTCCTCGGTTTCGCTGTCCGGCGTTTCCGTTTCGTCCGGAATGCCTACGTTCACAGCCGGATCGACCGGCTTGGGTTCATCCGGCGTCGGTACGGGCACTGCGGTCACCAATGACTTACGCAGTTCCTCGTATTCCGCCGCATCGCGGTTCAGCTCCATATCCTGCATGATGACCGGCACGGCAATTGCCAGCGCGCCGATCAGAAGAAGCGCCAGAAACGTACCCATGACGCCTTTGCGTCCACTGTGTTTCCTGTCGTTGTGCTTGCTCATTGGGATTCCTCCTGTTTGTCGTTGTGAAATGCTGCCCATCCTCTGGCGGCGGCGAGCGGCATCCATATCCCATCCTATCCATCCAGATCATCCATCCAATCGTATTTTCTTCGCTGTTCGTGTCGAACCAGCGCGTCATAATAACTGTTCATCGTGCCGGTCGCATTGAACAGCGTCGTTTTGAGGTACTGCTTGATGTTGCGGATCGGGCTTGCGCTCTGCTCAAGGCTGGCAAAGACAAACTCGATATGCAGGCTGTTGATCATTTCAAAGCGCCGCTTCACCAGCGCTGCCGGGTACGCCATGCCAGATATCGTGATGGTTTCACTCTGGGAAGCAAGAATCTCCGTGATGAGCTCGACGATTTCATCCAGGCGTTCCCGGTTGAACCTGTCCGCAATGCAGTCATAGCCGATCTGGCTGCGGACGGCATCCATCAGCTCCATCACTCCATCCGTTTCCCGCGCAGGCGTCTGCCTGAAGGATGGATAAGGATTTGATGGATTAGGATTTTCTGCATGAGTATTGGGTACATACGTATTTGGGGAATACGTACTTGTTCCTTGAGTATTTAATTGCATTGGATTTTCCAACGTAGGTTTTTCCAACGTTGGGTTTTCCTGCGTTGGATTATCCAACGTTGGGTTTTCCAACGCAGGCTTTTCCTGCGCAGGACAATCCGATGTTGGCAGCTGCGGGCGTTCATAGATCACGTATTCATTGCCGCGCAGCTTTCCCCGCTCGTCCCGTACCCTGTGTCGCATCACATAACCAGCCTGCTCAAGTTCCCTGATCCCTTCCCGGATCGCGTCGATGCCCTCGCGGTTGATCCGCGCCAGCCCCTTGAGTGTGAAATCCCAATCATCCGGCAGCGAAAGCATGACGGACAGCAGCCCCTTGGCCTTGAGCGTCAGATTCCTGTTTTTCAGGTGATGGTTTGCCATAACCGTGTAATCCCTCGTTTTCTCCACGCGAAAAAACGCCACGCTGGTTTCCCCCTTTCCTCACGGATACAAAAAAACGCCCATGCAGGGCGTTACCGCTCCTGCATCTGCTGGCGTCGTTTGTACCAGCTTTCAAGGAGCTTGATGATTTGGTTTTCCATCTGCGAAGGCGTCCATGACTTGGGGAAGTATTTTGACAGCTTCTCGCTCGATAGCGTCACACGATCCAGATCGCTTTTCTTTTCTTCCGACATGATCGCGCGCATCACGTCGATGGACAAGCGCCCTTCCTGACTGAACTTCTTCAGGCGCTGTGCCTGAGAAAGCGAAGGTGTCGCCTGTTCGCTGTCCATAGCGTCCAGAAGTTCCGTCTGCTCGTCCTGTTTGAGATACGACAGTTCCACGGCAGGATTGAACGCAATCTTGCGATTATCGACCATTTCCAGCAGTTCAGGAATCAGGTTGGTGAGGCGAATGAATCTGAATATTTGATTCTTGCTTTCGCCAATTTGTTGAGCCATAAGCTCACTTGAAGTCGTTCCCAAAGAATTATTCCCAACTTGGGAATAATTTCCCTTGCTCGGCCTTCCGGCTTGTCTTTTCATGGCATCCAGCTTCATCTTGTACGCAAACGCTCTTTCGCTGGGCAAAAGACTCTCGCGCTGGATGTTGCTGTCAACCATGATGATCGTCGCTGCATCGTCATCCAGATCACGGACAATCACCGGCATCGTGTCAAGCCCAGCGATTTCACATCCGCGCTTTCGTCTGTGACCGGCAACAATCTCGAAACCGCCTTCTTCCCGTGGACGGACAATCGCAGGAACAAGAACTCCGTATTCCCGGATGCTCTCAGCCGTATCTGCCATTCTCTCATCGTCCTGCACCTTGAAGGGATGATTTCTGAACGGATGAAGCTGTGAAAGCGGAATCTCCGTGACCTTCTCGCGCCGCTCATCCGCCCTGCTTTCCTCCGTCGAGAAGATTTCATCGTAAGAGGTCAGACTTAGCTTTCTGCCGCTGCCTTTCAATCTTGAGCACCTCCTTCGTAAGATCGTGATACGCCGCTGCAACCTTTCCCTTGGGATCGTGTGCGAAGATGCTCTTGCCTTCCGCACTGATCTCTGAAGCGCGAACGGAGTGCGGGATATCCATTCCAAAGACTTTTACTCTGCTGCCGTATGTCTCACGCAGCAAGCCGCTGATTTCTTTGGCGTAGTTCGTCCGGCTATCCACCATTGTCAGCAGAATGCCGTCGATCTTGAGCTTTGGATTAAGCTGCCGCTGTACACGCGATACTGTGTGCAGAAGCTGTTCAAGGCCCTTCGCCGGAAGGTACTGCGCCTGAACTGGAATCAGGACGCTGCTTGCTGCCGCCAGCGCGTTGATCGTGAGCATCCCCAGCGAGGGCATACAATCGATCAGGATGTAGTCGTACTGCCTTTTCAGCGGTTCAAGCGCCTGCTTGAGAATCGTCTCTCTGCTCATGGCATTAACCAACGATACCTCCAGACCGGAAAGCTCGATGCTCGACGGCAGAATGTCCACCTTCTCCCAATGCTGAAGAATGGCGTCCTGTACGTTCACCGGCTGATCCATCATAGCTGCGCCCATGACATCCGAAAGCGTCATAGGCAGTTGATCCGGCTTCGGGAATCCAAGGCTGATCGTGAGGCTGGCCTGCGGATCGCTGTCAATCAGCAGCACCTTCTTTCCTTCCTGCGCCAATCCGATTCCCAAGTTGGCACAAGTCGTTGTCTTGCCGACGCCGCCCTTCTGGTTGGCGATGGCGATGATATTGGCTGTCAAAGAATCACTCCTCCTTCTCTGTTTCCGAGAAACAAAAAAAGGCGCTCATTTTCATGAACGCCTTGAATCTGCTATGCCCCATACAACTGCGCCTTTGCAGCGTATGTTCACAGGTATATGAAAAGAGAGAGCTCTTACGAACTCTCTCTAATTTGCTGTATTCAGCTGTGACCCCACATATTCAAACAGCTTTTTGAGCTGTCGGGGTCACGACGGGGTCACAAACCAAACTGAGTGGTTTTTATCCCGTCTGTATCGCTTATTCCCTCTTGAGGCAACCCTCAAGAAATCAAGCAATACTTAGAAAAATTACTTCGCCAGCGCCTGAGAAACCGCAACGGCAACAGCGACGGTCATGCCGACCATCGGGTTGTTGCCCGCGCCCAGGAAGCCCATCATCTCGACGTGAGCCGGGACGGAGGAGCTGCCCGCGAACTGAGCGTCGCCGTGCATACGGCCCATGGTATCGGTCAGGCCATAGGAAGCCGGGCCGGCAGCCATGTTGTCCGGGTGCAGGGTACGGCCGGTGCCGCCGCCGGAAGCGACGGAGAAGTACTTCTTGCCAGCCTCGATGCGCTCCTTCTTATAGGTGCCGGCAACCGGATGCTGGAAGCGGGTCGGGTTGGTGGAGTTGCCGGTGATGGAAACATCGGCATTCTCGTGCCACATGATGGCAACGCCCTCGCGGACGTCGTCAGCGCCGTAGCAGTTGACCTTCGCACGGTCGCCGTTGGAATACGGAGTGCGGTTCACGATGGTGAGCGCATGGTCTTCCTTGACGTCGGCGGAGAGGTAATCATACTTGGTCTCCACGTAGGTGAAGCCGTTGATGCGGGAGATGATCATCGCCGCATCCTTGCCCAGACCGCAGAGGATAACGCGCAGCGGGTTCTTGCGGACCTTGTTGGCGTTCAGCGCGATCTTGATGGCGCCCTCAGCAGCGGCGAAAGACTCGTGGCCGGCCAGGAAGGCGAAGCACTCGGTCTTCTCGTCCAGCAGCATGGCGCCCAGGTTGCCGTGGCCGTAGCCAACCTGACGCTGGTCAGCAACGGAGCCCGGGATGCAGAAGGCCTGCAAGGCCTCGCCGATGTACTCAGCGGCCTTGGCGGCGGTCTCCGCATTCTTCTTCATGGCGATGGCAGCGCCCAGCTCATAGGCCCACTTCACGTTCTCGAAGCAGATCGGCTGAGTGCTCTCAACGATGCTGTAGGCGTCAACGCCCATGGAATTGGTGTAGGCCTTGACCTCGTCAAAGTCCTTGAAGCCGTACTTCTCCAGAACAGGCTGGAGCTGGGGCATACGACCTTCGTAGTTTTCAAACAGAGCCATTTTCCGTACGCCTCCTTCTATTACTCGTTGCGCGGATCGATCCACTTCACAGCGCCATCCTCAGCCTTGAAGCGGCCGTAGGTGCCGATGTTCTTCTCATACGCCTCGTTCGGGGACATGCCCTTCTTGATGGCGTCCATCATCTTGCCCAGGGACAGGAACTGATAGCCGCAGACCTGATCGTCCTTGTCCAGCGCCATCTTGAGCACGTAGCCCTCGGTCATCTCGAGGTAGCGGGTGCCCTTCGCCTTGGTGCCGTACATGGTGCCGACCATGGAGCGCAGGCCCTTGCCCAGATCCTCCAGACCGGCGCCGATGCGCAGGCCGTCATCGGAGAAAGCGGACTGGGTGCGGCCATAGACGATCTGCAGGAACAGCTCGCGCATGGCGGTGTTGATCGCGTCGCAGACGAGGTCGGTGTTCAGCGCCTCGAGGATGGTCTTGCCCGGGAGAATCTCGGACGCCATCGCGGCGGAATGGGTCATACCGGAGCAGCCGATGGTCTCGACCAGAGCCTCTTCGATGACGCCGTTCTTAACATTCAGGGAGAGCTTGCAGGTGCCCTGCTGCGGGGCGCACCAGCCGATGCCATGGGTGTAGCCGGAGATATCCTTGATCTCCTTCGCCTGAACCCACTTGCCCTCTTCCGGGATCGGAGCCGGGCCGTGATTCGGACCCTTGGCAACGCAGATCATTTCTTCCACTTCGCGGGAATACTGCATAGTGTGTGTCCTCCTTATCGTGATGCTTGAGAGCAGAGAATGCTCAATATTTGCAACCGGTTTATTATAGCACATCCCTTCGGCAAAAGGAAACACCCTGCGGCATATTTTTCACAAGAGGGTGAAGATTTCGCGCGCTTTTTTGCCTGTATGTGACGGAATTCGGGGGAATGCGCCGGGGCGGCGGGGCGCTTTCTGTGGCGCTCGTCTGTATAGCAAAACGCCTGCGATGCTCATGGGAGAATCACAGGCGTGTATATGCAGGATATTTGATTACCATCTAAAACAACACAATCCTCAAACCATGTCGATGTCGAAGCCGAGCTTTACGACGTTTGATTACCATCTAAAACAACACAATCCTCAAACCTTGGGCGCGAGCATCGTGCTCGCCTTCTTGTTTGATTACCATCTAAAACAACACAATCCTCAAACTACAAGGGCGACAGCCAGAGCGAATCCCGCGTTTGATTACCATCTAAAACAACACAATCCTCAAACACCGTTATCTCCAATGTCTCTAGCTCTACGGTTTGATTACCATCTAAAACAACACAATCCTCAAACGATCTGCCAAAGGGTCACACTCAGGAGATGGTTTGATTACCATCTAAAACAACACAATCCTCAAACCTCAAATTGAGAGATAACGCCACAACGAAGCGCCGTGCATGTAGATGGTACATTCATTTTATCGCATGGTTCCCCATTATTCAAGAATGAGTTCGCATAAATCTGCATCAAACAGCCTGTGCTGTTCAGCTTTAAGCTTGTTTTCGTACTCGTGCGACTCCACCAGCAGCAGATTCCACTTCTGATACTGCGCCATCTCATACAGCTTCAGCATCTCATCTTCAGAAAAGTACGCCTTCGCATGCACAAGGATAAAGCATTGATTCTTCATCAGCCTGTGATACAGCGCAATATGCTCATATAGCGCCTCGACAACAGGAAGCCCGTCGAGCTCGACGCGGAAATCCATCGCCTTGAGCAGAGCCGCCAGATTCTCGCTCTGCTCATAGGCGACAGGATAATCCATCTCAGGTTTCAGAAGTATAAGATGATACCAAAGTTCATCAGAATTCACCAAGCAGGTCGATTTCCTGCTCAAAGAAGCCAGTGATTGATTGATGAATCAGTATCACTTTGTGTTTCCCAGAAACGTCAAGCCTCTTTGAAAGGCTTAACTGCCCCGTTGCCTTTCCGCCTATGATCTTGAGATCCTTTTTAACTGTACTCGTTGTAAACAGATTCATAATCTGCATGAGTGCTTCAACCTGATCTTTTATAGCAGCAGATACGAAATTCTCTCTCAGACTATCCAGATGCTTAAGCGGTGTTTCATACTTAATCCTATATATTGTTGCACTCAGTTTTGATCTGATTAAATCATATAGTTCAGTATTCTTTTCTGCAGTAATCCCCTTAACAAGAATCCCTGTTTTTTTACTCTTTGCCAGCTGTTTTACATATGAACACATCTCATTGTCAATCACAAGCTGATGAGCATTATTATAGAATATATTATCGTTTGATCTTGAGGCCATAAACATCCTATATCCATCGTAGGAAATAAGGCTATCAATCGGAATCTTGCGAATAAGAACTCTTGGCTCTATTAATCCACACATCATCTCGCAATATAATTCAGGATTCTTTTCATACATCTCTTTGTGCATAATCAGCACAGTTTCTATCGAACGTATGCGTTTTTTTCCTTCTGTATGCTCTGCAAAGAAGAAATACGCAGTTCGGGCTTTATCGTATCCACCATACTTCTCGGTTGTTAATCTTGGATCGCTTTCCTTGATTCTCGTCAATCCTTTTCTTTTGGATACAATATTTGCATCGAACAACTTACCCGCCGCTTCATGCGTATACCTCGTAAAGAGAATATTATTTTTGCGCATCATGCTGCGAACCATGGCGATCGAACCCTCGTCCCCCGCCTTCCATGCACACTCGCCATTGCGGATAACATCTCTGGCAAACACGCAGTTCATGCTGTAAGGCTGTCCGCTGCGGATAAAGGTAATCGGGCTCCGCGTGAATTTCATGTGATACACATTGCCCACAACGATATTGAGGTAGGCGTCCTTCGCATGGTGGAAATCATTGACCTCGCGGCACTTGACAAAGAGCGGATCCTGCTTAGAATCATCTCTCTTACATACGCTGGCGTCAATCCTTGTTCCATCCGGAAGGATGTGCTGATCCTGCCTGAATGCGCTGACATTGCCCGCCTTTACATAGACGACCTCGCTTGCTTCGCCATACCGCTCCTCAAGCAGATGCGCTATCACCTTTGTAGACTGCCGCATTTCAACAAGCTGTCTGGCGATAAATCCCGCGCGTTCCTCCTCGCCGAATGGCTCTCTGCGCGTCAGCCGCTTAAACTTCTCCTCTGAGATAAACCCTTCTCGTTTGAGTTCCTCCCAGAAGGGCCTTCTATCGCTGCGAATCTTCGGGCTGAGCAGATCGTTGCTCTTTTCCTGATTCAGGCTCTTTTTTACCAGTACCATATTGTCAAGACTGTCTTCCTTCACAAGGCTCTGCGGATAGATATGGTCGATGTCATAGCGCCCATTGCTGGTCATCAATTCGCTCAGCTTAATCGGTTCTCCGCTGTACATGCACTGTGCCTTCTGCTTGTAATACAGATACAGCTTCTTGCTGCGCAAATTGCCTTCATTTTCCAGCCCAAGCTGCTCGCAGATTGCCTCGACTTCGCCGCTGCATTTGGCATAGAGTGCTTCCAGTTCCCTCTTTCGTGAGGGTACCCGTCCCTCTTTTCCCTTCTCTCTGGCCACTTCGACAAACACTCGCTTGGGTTTTCCGCGCATGATCTTCTCAATCTCCGAGATGACGCCGATCGTCTGATGGATCGCTCTGCGGATATTGGGCGATACATAGGAATTGTCAAGCACATCTTCCAGCGTGTCCCTGTTCGCCCCAGCCTTACCGGCGCGGTATTCCCTGACTGCCTGCATAAAGCTGTATTTGTCCGAGAGCAGTTCATTCAGATTATCGCTCGTCTGCCAGAGCATGTCGTCGATGGACAGCAGTTCGCCTGTTTCACTGTCAGCATGCTTGATCTCTGTCAGGAACTCAGCCGACAGCTTACCCCAGCCCTTGAATCGGCCGCACTGCTTGAGAACATAATCGCAGTCCCCCTCGCCAAGACGGTTGCCGTACGTTTTCTCCATCCATATGGCCAGCCGCTTTTTCTCCTCACTGAATAGGACAATATGCCGGATGATGTCCTCAATCATCTCCTCATTGCCGCCCTTTGAGAGAATCTGCTTGAATGTCTTGTACCCGGTCAGCGTTGCCTTGAATTCTTCATCAATGCCCGTCAGTTCATCGCCTTTCTGCATCAATCCATTGGCGAGCATGAATCTCCGAATCTGCGCATAGCTCGTCTTTCCTTGTGCGAGAATATGCTCATTGTATATCCGCTGCTTAAGCTCCGGCGAGATCAGATCCCCGTTAATCCTGATTTTATTGATGGCATTGAGCACCATAAAGCGGCTGTACAGCAGCGAATCCTTAGGCAGAATGGGCTCCCCGATATAGGTGCAGACTGCCGTCATGCGGGTAACAAAGTTTTCTGCGCACTTTTCAAGATCCACGACCTGCTCAAAATTCCACGGCGTGATCTTTTCATCGGTGCGAACCACCCAGCAGTTCTGTTTCTTTCTGTCCTTTCTGCCATTCTCCTCAGGCTTTTTTGCCCCCTTGCTGGTCAGCGGCCCGACATAATAGGGAATTCTGAAGCGGAAAATCGCCATGATCCGTTCCTTGCACGCAAGGCCGCTCTCGTCAATCTCATTGAGAAACGGCAGATACCGGCTCGCGCGATCCAGAATGACTTTCAGCTCATACTCGTGCAGCTGATGGGGAATCACACCGTTATCCCTGTTCGTCTGTTTGGGCATGAATGTGCCATCCTCAAGCCTTTGCAGAATCTTCTCGGCTTTCTCTCTCAGTTCACCATGGAGGCCATTCTTGACCATTTCAACCCGCTTTTTGACAAATTTGCAGAAGTCCTCATATTTGAAATTGCTTTTCCGCTTCGTGTGTCCAATATAGCTGGGATAATTATCCATTCCCTCTTTGCGGAATACTTCGTTATAGAGTTTCCTGTCTGTGCCAAAGACCGCTTTCAAATCTTTCAGATCCTGACGATGGCATTCATATGTCTTTATCCGTTCTTCAGAAATAGAACTATTGCCATGCGTCATTTGATTGAGTACTGCCCAGTCAAAAACACCCCTGATAATATTCATCAATTCCATGCTCTCGCCGACCAGTTCTGCAAGCTTGCCTTCTTTTTCTTCGTCAAAATCACTGAAGCTGACTTTCATATCTTCCTGCGCAGGTATTCTGAGACGGCATACCGTCGCTGCGCTCTCGGTATTTCCCGAGATCAATCCAAGAATTGCACACAGCTGTTTGTGCGCGTCGTTCTTCTGATTAAGTCCGGCCTTTTCGCACAGCAGCTTTTTCTTCTCCTTCGCCCGGAGATCACGGCTGAGCAGAATATCCTCAATCCCCTTTATATCTGCAAAGGAAATCACGGGCACATCTTCAGCATCAGATTCTTCTCTCAGATAATCAATAAGCGCATTCCAGCACAGATCAAACGATTGTACATCCTCTATGTTCATATCCGGCTGAAGAAAATGACCACGGTTTTTAATAATATGGTGGACAGCCAGATACACAAGCCTCACATCAAACTCCCGTTCCTGTGTCATCAGCGCATGCCTGAGATGATAAATCGTCGGATAGTCCTTATGATACTGTTTGTCATTATACGCACTCCCGGTGAAAAGCAGATGCTTCCCCAGCGGCATCCCATCATCGGTGAGCTTCTTATCCTCCGGGTGGAATTTGCTCTCGTCCAATCTCAGAAAAAACGCCGGATCAATCTTCGCAATCTCCTCGCTGAAATACGCTCGGATCATGCTGATTCTCTGCTTCCTTCGCTCAAGGCGGCGGCGCGCTGACCTGTGTCCTCTGCGTTCGGCCATGGGCGTTTTTTTATTCTTGTCCTTCTCATTCTGCGCGCTTTCAAACAGCCTCACGCCCCACAGCGCCTTGCCGTTCTTCTTTACCACGCGGTAATCCGGCGTCGTCACCGCCCAGCCCACGGAATCCGTACCGATATCCAGACCAATGAAGTATTCGGACATGCATTTTCCTCCTTTGTCCATTGACAACAGGCGCACGCCGTGATAAGATAACCGTGTAAGGTTACCATCTTACAACACAACGCGTTCAAATACGGCGTTGCCAAACCTGTTGGCTTTGTCCAACCTCACAGTGTGTGAGCTGCCCGCTTCTGCGGGCTTTTTCTATTTCCATCATATATCAAACAAATCGGATTGTAAAGCGATACGGCGCATCGCGATTGTCCGCGGTTTTTCCTGCGCAAATTTCTCTGCACGGGGGCGAAATAGCCAAAGAATCATTGAAAAAAAAACGCAGGTATAGTATACTATCTCAATATGGATACTAATCCAAGGTACTCCAAAGGAGGGATTTCCATGGCAGAAGAAGTCAAGGAAAAAGAGATCAGGGAGAAGAGCAATTTTATCTGGGAAGCGATCAAGGCCGATCTGGCCGAGGGCAAGAACGACGGACGCGTGCAGACGCGCTTCCCGCCGGAGCCCAACGGCTATCTGCATATCGGTCATGTGAAGGCGCTGACCGTTGACTTTGCCACGGCCGAGCGCTTCGGCGGCGTGTGCAATCTGCGCTTTGACGACACCAATCCGACCAAGGAAAAGGAAGAATTCGTCGAGGCCATCAAGGACGATATCCACTGGCTGGGCTTTGAATACGGCGGCGTGTACTATGCCTCCGAGCAGTACGACCAGATCTTCGAGTACGCGTGCGATCTCATCCGCCGCGGCCTCGCCTATGTCGACGACCTCTCTCAGGCTGAGATGCGCGAGTATCGCGGCACGCTCACCGAGCCGGGCAAGAATTCGCCCTACCGCGACCGCACGCCCGAGGAGAATATGGACCTCTTCCTGCGCATGAAGAACGGCGAGTTCCCCGAGGGCTCCCGCACCCTGCGCGCGAAGATCGACATGTCCTCCCCCAACATCAACCTGCGCGACCCGGCGATCTACCGCATCAAGTTCGCCACCCATCACCGCACGGGCGACAAGTGGTGCATCTACCCGATGTACGACTTCGCGCATCCGATCGGCGACGCGCTGGAGGGCGTGACCCACAGCCTCTGCTCTCTGGAGTATGAGATTCATCGCCCGCTGTATGACTGGGTGGTCGAGGTCTGCGGCTTTGAGCATAAGCCGCGCCAGATCGAGTTCGCCCGCCTGAACCTGACCGGCACCGTCATGAGCAAGCGCAAGTTGCGCAAGCTCGTGGAGGAAAACCACGTCGCCGGCTGGGACGATCCGCGCATGCCCACGCTTGCCGGTATGCGCCGCAGGGGCTACACCTCCGCTGCCGTGCGCGATTTCATCGACCGCATCGGCGTCGCGAAGACCGACTCCACCGTGCAGCATCAGTACCTCGAGGCCTGCGTGCGCAAGGATCTGGACGACGTCGCCCCGCGCGCCATGGCTGTCCTCGATCCGGTGAAGGTCGTTCTGACCAACTACCCGGAGGACAAGACCGAGACCTGCACCATCGAGAATCACCCGAAGAAACCGGAGATGGGCACGCATGACGTTCCCTTCACCCGCGAGCTCTATATCGAGCGCGAGGACTTCATGGTCGACGCGCCGAAGAAGTATTTCCGCCTCAAGCCGGAGGGCGAGGTTCGCCTCAAGGGCGCGTACATCGTCAAGTGCGAGGGCTATGACCTCGACGAGAACGGTGAGGTGACCTGCATCTACTGCACGGTCGACTTCGACTCCAAGTCCGGCATGCCGGGCGCGGACCGCAAGGTCAAGGGCACCATCCACTGGGTCAGCGCGAAGGAGAATATGCCCTTCGAAGGCCGTCTGTACGATGTGCTGATCCTCGATGAGAAGGCCGAGGAGGCGCCCGCTGCCGACGCTGAGGATGAAGAGGGCGAGGAGGCTGCCGCCGGCGCTGATTTCCTGCGCCAGGTCAACCCGGATTCCCTCAAGGTCATCCGCGGCTATGCCGAGCCGTGGCTTGCCAAGGCGAATGTCGGCGATGGCTTCCAGTTCATGCGCATGGCCTACTTCTGCAAGGACAAGGATTCCACGGACGAGCTGGCGGTCTTCAACCGTGTCGTCACGCTGAAGGACAGCTTCAAGCTCGATTAAGCGGGCAGTGCCCGCCCCCTCTTCGCTTCGCACAGAGGGCGCTCGGAAACTACTTTAACAGAAAGAGAGAAATCTATGTCTAACGATGTTCGTACGCGCTTTGCGCCGAGCCCGACCGGCTATATGCACCTGGGCAATCTGCGCACTGCGCTGTATACCTATCTGTGGGCCCGCCGCAACGGCGGCAAGTTCATCCTGCGCATTGAGGACACCGATCAGGAGCGCGAGGTCGCCGGCGCTGTGGACGTCATCTACAGCTCCATGAAGACTGCCGGCCTCATTCATGACGAGGGTCCGGACGTCGGCGGCCCCTGCGGCCCGTACATCCAGTCCAAGCGCAAGGACATGTACCTCCCCTATGCCAAGGAGCTCGTCGAGAAGGGCGGCGCTTACTACTGCTTCTGCAGCAAGGAGCGCCTTGACGAGGCGCGCGCCGAGGCTGAGGCCAAGGGCGAAACCTTCAAGTACGACAAGCACTGCCTGCACCTGTCCAAGGAAGAGATCGAGGCCAGGATCGCCGCGGGCGAACCGTACGTCATCCGCCAGAACATCCCGACCACCGGCAAGGCCAGCTTTGACGACGTCATCTACGGCCATGTCGAGGTGGACTGCGACACGCTGGACGACAACGTGCTCATCAAGGCCGACGGCCTGCCGACCTACAATTTCGCCAACGTTATCGACGACCACACCATGGGCATCACCCATGTCATGCGCGGCAACGAGTACCTCTCCTCCGCGCCGAAGTACAATCTGCTCTATGAGGCCTTCGGCTGGACGCCGCCGACCTATGTGCACCTGACCCCCGTCATGGTCGAGGGCACGCTGCGCGACAAGAAGACCGGCGTCTACACCTATGAAACCGATGAGAAGGGCAACGTCGTCCTCGATGAGAACGGCGAGCCGAAGAAGGCCATCGTCAAGCGCAAGATGAGTAAGAGCCAGGGTGATCCGTCCTTTGAGGATCTGATGGCCGGCGGCTATCTGGTCGAGGCGATCATCAATTATCTCGTCCTGCTGGGCTGGAGCCCGCGCGGCGAGCGCGAGTTCTACACGCTCAAGGAGCTGGAGGAGGTCTTTGACCTCGAAGGCCTGTCCAAGAGCCCGTCCTTCTTCGACTTTGGCAAGATGAACTGGTTCAACGCCGAGTACATCCGCAGGCTCACCCCCGAGCAGTTCGAGGAGAAGGCCACCCCGTGGCTGGCGAAGGTGCTCGATCCCGCGAAGTTCGACTTCAAGCGCATCTGCGAGCTGCTGCAGGCCCGCACCGAGATTCTCTCCCAGCTGCCGGGTCTGGTCGACTTCCTCGCTGAGATGCCGGAACTGGACATGGCGCTCTTCACCAACAAGAAGAGCAAGTCCACCCCCGAGACCAGCAAGGCCGCGCTCGAGTTCATCCGTCCGATCCTTGAGGGCATCACCGACTGGACCGAGGCGAATCTGCACGACGTGGTCATGGAGGCTATTCCGCAGACCGGCATGAAGAATGCCACCGTCCTCTGGCCGCTGCGCATCGCCGTCACCGGCCGCGCCGCCACACCGGGCGGAGCGTTTGAGATGCTCTACCTGCTGGGCAAGGACGAGGCTATGAAGCGCCTTGACGCCGCAATGGCGAAGCTGTAATAGTATTACGAATGATCCCCCTGAATCTCTGTTTCTCAGACATTCAGGGGGATTTGTTGATTTTATTCCTTTTCTCTTGTATTGATACGGTAATCCGCTTCTATCAAATGGATGTTTTCTTCGTCCATATACTCATAATAGTCACGCAATGAATCATACCAGTTCTTCCATCTTGCAAGTTTTCCTTTGTCTGTTTTTAGGGCATTTATTTTGTCTCTAGTGTCAGAATAATACCTTAATAGGAACCTCCTTACAACGCTCTGATATTGCTCTTTCAAATGTAAATTCAGCTCACTTGGTGTCGTTCTTGCTCTAGGCAAATACGGCTCATATTTTTTCAGCCTAGTAGAAACATCAATTAGAAGGTTCATTCGTGTGAAAAACACATCTGGATTTAATGTCTTCTGAACAATGGCGAGCGAATCTTCAATAATGCGAATATCATTTGAAGCCAATTCCCTTGTCTGTGCCTCAAGTTCTTCCTTCGAAAGGACAAGCTTATTGATAGGTTCAGAGATGATGGTGTTTTGCCATTGTAATAAGTACTCTTTTTCCTTCTTTTGTTTTCCAAAACCAAATATCGCCATTGTATTTCTCCTTCTCATATACACTACTTGGAACAATATCAAAACGCCAACAACGAAATCAAACCTTAACAATTATCAAAGCAATTTAGTAAAGCAGATGACCCTGTTTGCCTCGTCAAAGCCCAGCCGCATGTGGAAAGCCAGACTCTGCGTGTTGTCAAGCTCACAGTCGCTGGCAAATTCCATGCAGCCCTGCTCCCTCGCCCACTGCTCACAGCAGGCAAGCAGCGCGCGGGCGACGCCCTTTCCGCGGTATGCAGGCTCTACGAAGATGCCCTCAAGGTACCCGACAGGGCTCGTTTCCGTTCCCTCAACGTAATCGCGCCGCAGCTGGCACTGCGCAAAGCCAACTGCCTTGCCCTCTTCTTCCGCCAGAAAGACAGCGGCGTCCTCTCTCTGGAGCAGCGCAGCGAAATCCCGCTCAAGCTCCTCCTGCGTATGTTCGTCCCACATCTGCACAGCCAGTGCAGCAATTACACCTGCTTGAGTGATATCCGCACGAATCAACATAGTGAAAGCCCTCTCAGTCTCGGCTTCGCCTCCAGCATCACGCCACGCACACCGCAATCACACAGAACACCGCCAGCGTCACCAGCGTCAGGATCGAGCAGACGCCGGAGGCCATCTCGGATTCTTCCTTCGTGCGGCTGAGCGTCGTGGCGATATAGCTGCCCGGCAGCATCGTGTACAGGAGGATCGCCCAGCGGGTCTCCGCCTCCACCTGTGGCAGCAGGCACATGATTCCCTGCATGACCAGACCGGCTGCGGCCATGATCACAAAATGAATCACGCAGATGCGGATAATCACGCTGCGGTTACCCTCGGACAGCGACAGGCTGAAGCCCACAGTAAAGAGCATCAGCGCGCTGACGGGCTGCGCGATAAACGAGGCGACCTCCGTGATCACCGGCAGCACGCCCCAGCCGTCCAGCACAAGCTTTGCGCCCGTCACATTGAGAATCAATCCGCCCGCGCACATCAGCAGCAGCGGCGAGCGCAGCACCTCTTTGGCGATGGCCCCGGGCGTGGGATTCTCACCCGCGTCCGCCGTCAGGATTGCAATCGTCGCGATACAGATCAGCGCCTGCGCCAGATCCAATACGCCCATCTTGAAGATATGCTCCGCCCCAAAGAGCGTCATATACAGCGGAATGCCCAGCATGCCGCTCTCCTGCGCGGCAAAGAGCATGGGCAGATTATGATACGGCATCCTCTTTTTCAGATAGAAGAAGGCGAAGAGCGCGGTCATCAGGATCGTCGGAAAGACCATCGCAAAGCTGGCCAGCGAGCCCGCATTCATCGTCGCGCCAAGGCAGGAATTGAACAGCACGCACGGCAGACCGAAGCTCATCACATACGACTGCATGCCCTTGACTTCCTTCATCGTCAGCAGCTGCTTTTTCCTGGCATAGATGCCGACGAACACCGCCGCAAAAATCGGCGCAACCACCTGCGCCACGGCGCTCCATTTCTCCATACGTTCCTCCGAAACCTTTCGGTCCGTTCCGAGGGATTACTCTTCCCCCATCAGAATCCGCTTTGCTTTTGCGTATTTATTCTTCCACCAGATGCGCCGCTCCGGCGAAATCTCCGTATCGACGTCCCGGCTCTCGTCGGAATTGTGCGCGACGTCCGCCAGCTTGACCTTCTTTGCAATGGGGTTTCTGCTTATCGCCCGGACATAGTCGAAATAATCCGTTTGATTGTCGTGCGTCAGCAGCAGCACCGCCTCCACAACCTCCTGCGGGAACTCGCGCGCAAGCTCCTCCGCAGTCACATCCGTATCCTCCACCACGTCGTGCAGCAGCGCGACGGTGCAGCTCACCTCGTCGTCCATCTGCTCCGCCAGGTGCATGGGATGGTAAATATACGGCACGCCGCTGTAATCCATCTGACCTTCATGCGCACGGTATGCAAGCCTCATTGCCCGGATTGTCATCGGTGTATAGATCATGCTTCAGCCTCCGCAGTCGATCGCTCTGCCCAATCGGGCAGCTGTTCAAAGCGCAGCGTCTGTCCCTTCCACGGGAATGTCAGGCAGCAGGAATAGAGCATCGGCGCCGCCGCCTCATCCCGCGCGCCATACTTGTGATCGCCAACCAGCGGATACTTCCTGCTGGAAAACTGCACGCGGATCTGGTGGCTGCGGCCCGTATGCAGGCGGATGCGCACCAGCGACGTCTCGCCCGCTGTCAGCCTTCTGTATTCCAGCCGGGCGCGCTTGACGCCCGCGCGCATGCGGCTGACGACAAAGACCTTGTTCTTTCTGGAATCCTTAAAGAGCAGATCCTCCCAGTCGCCTGCCTCCGGCGGTTCGCCGTGCACCATGGCGACGTATTCCTTGACCATCGTCCCCTCCTGCACGGCGCGGGAGAGCGCTGCAGCTGCAGCCTTTGTCCGCGCGTAGACCATCACGCCGCCGACATTCAGGTCAAGCCTGTGGATGGGATATACCTCGCCGCCCAGCTTCGCGCGGATCGCCTCCGGCAGCTGGTGCTCCGCATCCAGCCCGACGGGCTTGACGACGACGGCCAGCTCCCTGTCCTGATGCAGTATCTCCATGTGCTTCTCCGTTCCTGTCATCGCCGCTGCACGGCATGCTCACTTCGCCGTCTCGTCGAGGAAGGTTTCACCCTTGAGCGTATTGGCAACGCCGAAGAAATCAAGCACCGTCGCGCTGATGTCGGCAAAGGTTGCGCGCGTTCCAAGATTCACGCCGCTCCTGAGTCCCTTTCCCCAGACGAGCAGCGGCGTATGCTCGCGGGTGTGGTCCGTGCCGGTGTGACAGGGATCGCACCCGTGATCCGCCGTGAGGATCAGGATGTCCTCATCGCTCATCTTCTCCATGATCTGCGGAATCTGCGCGTCAAAGGCTTCCAGCGCCTTCGTGTAGCCCTCGACGTCGCGGCGATGACCGTACTGCATGTCAAAGTCGACCAGATTGACGAACAGCAGGCCATCAAAGTCCTCGTCGAGCGCGGCGAATGCCGCCTCCATGCAGGCCGCATTGCCCGCAGCGTGATTCGATTTCGTGATGCCGCGCAGGCAGAAGATGTCCTCAATCTTACCCACGGCGTAGACGGTCTTGCCAGCCTTTTCCAGCAGGTCGCACATCGTCGTCGGCGGAATCGCGCTGAAATCCCTGCGCCCGCCCGTGCGGGTGAACGCGCCGGAGCGCTCGCCGATGAACGGACGCGCGATCACGCGGCCCACCTCAAGCTCGCCCACGAGCATATCCCGCGCGATCTCGCAGATGCGGTAGAGCTCCTCAAGCGGCACGACCTCCTCGTGCGCCGCAATCTGGAAGACGCTGTCCGCAGAGGTATAGACGATCAGCTTGCCCGTGCGCATGTGCTCCTCGCCCAGCTCGTCGAGGATCGCCGTGCCGGAGGCGGGCTTGTTGCCCAGCGTGCCGCGGCCGACAGCCTGCTCAAATCGCTCGATGAAGTCCTGCGGGAATCCCTCCGGGAACGTCGGGAACGGGCGCGCGAGCTGCACGCCGGCGATCTCCCAATGGCCGGTGGTCGTGTCCTTGCCGGCGGAGACCTCCTTCAGCCTGCCGTAGCAGCCCGTCGGAGCCTCCACACGCCCCGAGAAGGATGCGCCGTCGATATGCGCAAGGCCCAGCTGCATCATATTGGGCAGCGCGGGATGGCAGGTATTGATGATATGCCCCAGCGTGTCCGCGCCGGCGTCGCCATAGGCCGCAGCATCCTCAAGGGCGCCGATGCCCACGCTGTCCAGCACGATCAGAATGGCCTTTTTATTCATATTCTCATCCTCCGATGCTCTTGTTCACATTCCATCGCCTGCGCATCCTCTGCGCAGACGAATCCTCATATCATTATACCCCAAAGGAGCCGCGTTTTCAATCTCAACCCACAGCCCGGCCAGCTTGTCTGCGATTGCCTGCCGCGCCAAAGAATGCTATAATGTATGTATCTATACACCAAGGAGGGCAAGCCATGCGCCCGACCCAGCGCTCTTCAGAAAGAATCCTTGAGCAAAGCCGCAGGATCGCCTCCGTCTATCGGCGAAGCCTGATTTTCGTGCTCAGCTTTTCCTTCATCATGATGGTCATTCAGGCCGTCACCGATATCACGGAGGTTGCCGCCGCGCCCGTCTTCCTCTTCGCCCTGTGGCTGATCTCGGGGCCCATTGCTCTTCTCGTCTGGGGCGGCCTGCGCCTGTATGCCGCCCGCCTCAAAAAGCGAGAGGCCGAGCAGCTTTCCCAGCTCGCCCAGGCCAGGCAGATTGCCACCTTCCGCGCCGCAGAGGACGCCCGCGAAGCCGCGCGCGAAAAGGCTGAGCTGGCGGCTACGCCGGCATCGCTCATAGAGGCCGCACCTCCTGCTCCATCCAATCCGCAGGAGAGCGCTCTGGCCGCAGGCCTGCCCGATATTATCCCCACCCCCGGCAGCGCATGGCGCGACAAAGCGCTTGCACCGAATGAGAAGGCCGCCGCGCTGGAGGGGCTCAAACCCGCCGTATTCAACGACGACTGGCGCGAGCGCCTCGTCCGGCATGCGGAGCGCCTCAACCGCTGGCTCAGCAGCGATATCGAGCTGATGCGCCGGGAAAAGGACGGACAGACCAGCATCATCCGCATGCGCGAGGAGATCGGCTACTACTATATCGACCTTCATAAGCCCGCGCAGGATGGGACGCTTGTCCGCAGCGGCTGGGGTCCGCTCTCCCCGCAGAATGTGCTGGCCATCTCCATGCCCGATCATCCCGAGGTCGCCGCGCGCGTGCTGGCCGCCGCAGCGCCGGAGCAGCGCGAGACGCTGCAGCACGTGCTCAATGATCTGCTGGATGCTGCGCCAATCGCCGCGGGCGCTGCGCGCTCGTGGAACGATATGCTCTATATGTGCAGGGAGATCGTCACCGTCCACAACACGGAGGATGGCATCGAATTCCGTATGAACACGGAGCAGAATCCCACGCCGCGCAATCCCGACCCGCGCAAGATTCATCATTCGTATTGGCTGACCGTCAAGTGGGCGGAGCTGCCATCCCGCAGCATGCAGCAGTGCGCAGCCCTCATGCGTGAGCGCAATCCGCTCGCCAGCGCCTGGTGGATCTCCAGGCTGATGCAGGATAAGGCGTTTGCCGCGCTCTTCACCCAGCCGGAATAAAAGCCAAACAGGACACGGATCCCCATCTCGATCCGTGTCCTGTTATATTCATATAGAAAAGCGCCGGATCGCTCCGGCGCTGCTTTTCCATAAAAAACGTAGAATGCTCGGGGCAGAAAATTCCCACGGCACACACGATACAATGCTTATTGCTGCTGCCTTCCGGCCCTGACAAGGTTCACACCTTCGCATTGCATGAGTTCCATCCGTCATCACACTCTACCCGCCTATTGTACCTCATCTGCGGGCAAAATGCAAGTCAGTTAACAAAGAATTCATAAATGAAGCTTCTTCCATTTCTCGGCGCAGTTTTTACAGCGGCATGCCCATGCGCGTAAGCAGGCGCTCCATGATCTTGACGCACAGCTGGAAGAGATCATCCCTCGCCAGCGTCCTGTCCTGCAGGCGCAGAGAAACCGGCACGCGGGCATTGAGCGTCAGCCTCGGATCAAAGCGCTGCAGCGCCTCAAAGAGCTTCTGTCCGTCGATCTTCGCCTGCGGATGGAAGCGCATTTCAATCAAGCCGTCCGTCTGGTGCACCCTGTCGATGCCAAGGCGCGTACACATTGCCTTGAGGTACGCGACGGAGACCAGATTGGACACGCACAGCGGCTCGTCACCGAATCGGTCGATCAATTCATCCTCGATCTCGTCGCGCTGCTCCGCCGTTGTGATGGAAGCAATGCGCTTATAGACCTCAAGGCGCTGCTTGTCGCCCGTGACATAATCCGCCGGCAGATAGGCATTGATATGCACATCCATGCGCGTCTCGATGTCGCGGTTGGGCTTGGGCTCCTCGCCCTGCGCCTCAAGGACCGCCTCCTCCAGCAGCTTGCAGTACAGGTCATAGCCGATGTTCGCCAGATGGCCGCTCTGCTGCGGGCCGAGCAGATTGCCCGCGCCGCGCAATTCCAGATCGCGCATCGCGATGCGGAAGCCGGAGCCAAACTCCGTGAACTCGCGGATGGCGTCAAGGCGCTTCTGCGCCGTCTCGGAGAGCACCTTGCCCGGGCGGACGGTGAAGTACGCATAGGCCAGCCTGTTCGAGCGGCCGACGCGGCCCCTCGTCTGATAGAGCTGGGAGAGGCCGAAGTGATCCGCATCATAGATGATCAGCGTATTGGCCATCGGAATATCGAGGCCGGATTCGATGATCGTCGTGCACAGGAGCACATCGTATTTCTGCTGGCTGAAGTCGAGCATGACGTCCTCCAGCACATTTTCCTTCATCTGGCCGTGCGCGATGGCGATGCGCGCCTCGGGCACCAGCTTCTGCAGCTGCTTGTAGCATAGGTCGATCGAGCCCACGCGGTTGTAGAGGAAGAAGACCTGGCCGCCGCGCCCCAGCTCGCGCAGGATGGCGTCGCGGATGACGCTGTCCTGATACTCCATGACATAGGTCTGCACGGGATAGCGCGCCTGCGGCGGCGTCTCCAGAAGGCTCATATCGCGGATACCGACCATGGACATATGCAGCGTACGCGGGATGGGCGTAGCCGACATGGTCAGCACGTCCACGCTCTTTTTGAGATTCTTGATCGTCTCCTTATGCCCCACGCCGAAGCGCTGCTCCTCGTCGACGATCAGCAATCCGAGGTCCTTGAATTTGACGTCCTTGGCCAGCAGCCTGTGCGTGCCTACGACGATATCCACCTCGCCCGCCTCCACGCGGCGCAGCGTTTCCTTCTGCTCCTTTGCCGAGGCAAAGCGGCTCAGGACCGCCGCCTGTACCGGGAATCCCTCAAAGCGGCGCAGCAGCGTGTTGTAATGCTGCTGGGCAAGGATGGTCGTCGGCGCGAGGATGGCGACCTGCTTGCCGCTCATCACCGCCTTGAAGGCTGCGCGCAGCGCGACCTCCGTCTTGCCGTAGCCGACGTCGCCGCAGAGCAGGCGATCCATCGGCTGCGCGCGCTCCATGTCACGCTTGATCTCGTCCGTCGCCTGCAGCTGGTCCGGCGTTTCCTCATAGGGGAAATTCTCCTCGAATTCCTGCTGCCACGGCGTGTCCTTATCAAAGGCATAGCCCGCGTTCTTCTGCCTCTGGGCATAGAGGCCGACAAGGTCAAACGCCAGCTCCTTGAGGCTCTCGCGGACCTTGCTCTTCTGCTTATCCCAGTCCTTGCCGCCAAGGCGGGAGAGCTTGGGCGCAGCCGCCTCGCCGCCGCCGATGTACTTCTGGATGCGGTCAAGGTGATCCACGGGGATAAAGAGCTTGTCGCTGCCCAGATACTGCACCAGCAGATAATCGCGCGCCGCACCGTCCGTGGTGATGCGCTTTGTTCCCTGATAGATGCCGATGCCGTGCATCTCATGGACGACGTAATCGCCCACTGTCAGATCGGTGAACGAGGCGATCTTGCTGCCCTTTTTGGTCTTAGCCTTCGCCTTTGCGCCCTTCGCGCCATAGACGTCGCCCTCCACCAGCACGGCAAGGCGGATCTGCGGATACTGGAAGCCGCCGGAGAGCATCATCGGATAGATCGCGCACTCTCCGCGCTCCGGCATGGACGCGCCAAGCTCGTCAAACCGGGTCCTGACGCCCTCGTCCTCAAAGGACTGGCGCATGCGCTCGCCGCGCGCCGCGCCGCCGGAGAGCATGATCACGCGCCACCCATCGTTCATCCAGCGGGTGACGTCGTCGCACATGTCCTTGATGCGCCCGCCATAGCTGCCCGCGCCCATGCCGCCCATCTGGGCAAGGAGCGTAGGCTTGAGGCGCTCGACAGGGCGCAGGATTGTCGTCAGGGCGAGCATCGTCTGCCCGTGCATGAGCTCGATCGTCTCATCCTTGCCGAGCATCAGGCCCTCCTGCTCGGGGATGGCGTCTCCGCGCTCAAGCGCCGCGGAGATCGCCTGTCCAAATTCGGACAGACGGCTGTCCATGCGGGCAAAGAGCGCCTCCGGCTCATCCAGCACGATGATCGGGCGCTGCATGTAGTCAAAGAGCGTGCTCGTCTGCTCATAGAGCAGGTGGATGTACTTTTCCAGCAGGCGGCTGGAAATACCCTTCTTCATCTGCTCCAGCGCCGTGCGGACATTCTCCTGATAGCGGTCCAGCGTCCTGCTCTCGCGAGTGAAGGCCTCCTTCGCCGCGGGAACGGCGATCTCCCCCTCCTCCAGCGGCAGATCAGCGAGCGAGCCTTCCGAGTCGTCCTTTTCCTTCGCCCGGCGCATGCGCTCACTCTGCGCGCGCAGCGCGGCTTCGATTCTCTCCGCAAATTCCTCAGCGCTCTCCGGGAGGGACGGCGCCTCGCTCGCCGGCGGGATGACGATCTCGCGAAGGTTGTGCAGCGAGCGCTGGCTCATCACATCAAAGGCGCGGATGGAGTCGACCTCATCGTCAAAGAACTCCACACGCACCGCATTGAGCGCATCCGCCGGATAGACGTCCACGATGCCGCCGCGCACGGAAAACTGCCCCTTGCCCTCGACCATGTGCTCGCGCGAATATCCTGCGGCGAGCAGGCTCTCCACCAGATAATCCATGTCCATCCGCTCGCCCGTGCGCAGATCGATGGTAAAATCATTGAATACGCTGCGGGGCATGACCCTGTGCAGCACAGCGTCCGCCGGGGCGACGACAGCGCGCACCTCGCCCGTCACCAGCCTGCGCAGCGTCTCAATCCTGCGGAAGGCGACCTCACGGCTGGCCGCAACGTCCTGATAAAAGGTGATCTCCCTCGCCGGAAAGAGGCTCACGCCGCCATCCGTCAGCGAGGCGACATCCTCCATCGCCTCCGCTGCGGCACGTTCACTGGCGGCAAGGAAGACGAGCGGTCTGCCCGTCTTCTTCGCCAGCGCACAGGCAAGATGAATCTTCTGCGCGCCGGCAAGGCCGGAGGCTGCGATCACCGCGCCGGGCTTCGCGGATTCCTCCACAATCTCCCGGAAGGGCTTGAGCTCCTCCAGCGCATCAAATAAGAAATGCGTCTGCATGATGACTCCTTATCGTCAATACACAACTCTGCGCGATGGCCCGCCGCGTCACTTCTGCGTGTTCGCGGTGCGCATGGCGCTGTCGATGCCGTTCTTCATCAGGTCGATGACCACGTCCGCGGCGAGCATGAAGGCGTCGAACTGCACCTTTCTGTCCTCCTCGGTCTGATAATGGGAGAGCACCCAGTCAGCCAGCTCCCATCCCTCAGGCTTCTTGCCCACGCCCACGCGAAGGCGCGGGAAATCCTGCCTGCCCAGCAAGCCGATCACCGAGCGCATGCCATTGTGCGTGCCGGCGCTGCCGCTCTTGCGCAGGCGCAGCTTGCCCAGCGGCAGATCAATGTCGTCGTAGATAAGCAGCACGCGGTCCATCTCCGGCTTATACCAGGAGACGATCTCCGTCACACACTGGCCGGAGAGATTCATGAATGTCTGCGGCTTGACAAGGATCAGCTTCTCCCCGCCGACAAAGCCCTCGCCAATCTGACCATGCATGGCATTTTTCGTCAGCGGAATGCCATACTTCTCGCTGAGCACATCGATCACGTCAAAGCCGACGTTGTGCCGCGTTCTCGCGTATTCCCTGCCCGGATTGCCCAGGCCGATCACAATAAACATATGTAAACCTCCGTTATCCCAAAACAGCCTATGCGGGAGTCCCATACAGGGGCCCCCGCTTGATTTTATGCTGATCGTTCGGGTTTCACGCATATGCGCGTCCCCAAACGCCGTTATGCCTTCGACTTCTCCGCTGCGCTGGTCAGCCATGCAGACGGACGGATGCTGATGGTGCTGCTGTTTTCGTCCGCACCCTCGATGACCAGCAGAGACTTGACGCCGTCAATGCGCTTGCGCACAGGTTCCTGCGTCGCAGCCAGCACGCACACGCCGACAACCGTCACCGAGAATTCGCGCATCATGTCGACCATACCGCGCGCCGTGCCGCCTGCGCGCATGAAATCGTCAATAATCAGCGCGCGCTGCCCCTCCTTCACCGCGCGGCGGGAGAGGCTCATCGTCTCCACCCTTCCGCCGGAGCCGGAAAGATAGTTGATATTGACCGCCGGGCCCTCATAGACCTTGCTGTCGCGGCGGACGATGACCATCGGCACGCCAAGCATCTTGGCCGTCATCATCGCGATCGGAATGCCCTTGGTCTCCATCGTCAGGACAAAGTCCGGCTCCGCGCGATAATACTGAGCGGCGATCACAGCGCCCATGCGCTCCACCTGCTCCGGCATGGCAAGGATATCCGCCATATAGATGAACCCGCCCGGAAGCAGCCTGTCCGGCGTGGAGAGCATCTGCGCAAGCTCCTTCACCCAGAGATGCGCATCCTCCGCAGACGGAACGGGGCGATAGCGCACGCCGCCTGCAGCGCCGGTCACGGTATCCAGCTGACCCAGATGGAACTGCGCGAACACACCACGCAGAATGTCGATATCCTCGCTGAGCGTGGACTTGGCCGCGCCAAACATCTCACAAAACGTTCCAAGCGTCAGAATCTTATTAGGGGATTCAACAAGAATCCTTGTCATGGCGGCAAGACGCTCATTTCGGCGGATGCGGTCCATGCTAGTCCCTCCCAAATACGAATATTCCTGCATCAATTTTTCCCGAATGTTAGGCAGTTTATTACATATTATAATTCATGTTTTGACAGAAATCCAGCCATTTTTGAAATTTCTCAAAAATTTCAGCTTCTTCCGTCTCTCAGCTGCCTTCCTTCGTCCATTCAGGCAAATTTTTGTCTTTGATTTCTGCTTTCCGGTTGATTGCAGGGTCCCGTTTGACGTATAATATTCTTATCATGCCCATTTCACTATGACGGCTGACGTGCACATAGCACGCGCCTTACAGCACAGCAAGGAGGCACATTATGCCGCATATCAAGGATTATACCGGAAAGCGCGTTCACATGATCGGCATCGGAGGCAGCTCGATGAGCGGCCTTGCCGGCATGCTCGCCAAGACCGGCGTCAAGGTCTCGGGCTCTGACAATGCCCGCTCCTATATGACCGATGCGCTCGCCGCCCGCGGCATCAGCGTCTCCATCGGCCATCGCGCCGAGAATGTCGACGGCGCGGATCTGGTCGTCTATTCCGCCGCCATCTCCGCCGAGAACCCCGAGCGCGCCCGCGCACTGGCGCTTGGCATCCCGCAGATGGAGCGCGCAACGCTCCTCGGGCAGCTGATGGAGGGCTATCGCCACGCCATCAACGTCTGCGGCACGCATGGCAAAACCACCACCACCTCCATGATCGCCGAGGTGCTCCTCGACGCCGGGCTCGACCCCACCGTGCATATCGGCGGTCAGCTGGATTACATCGGCGGCAGCACGCGCATCGGCAGCCATGAGACCTTTGTTGTGGAGGCGTGTGAATTCAACGCCAGCTTCCTGCAGTTCCATCCGACGATCGCCGTGGTGACCAATATCGAGGAAGACCATCTCGATTTCTACAAGGATATCGACGACATCTGCTCCGCCTTCGCCCGCTTCTTCGCCCTCCTGCCGGAGGATGGCGTATGCATCGGCAACGGCGATGACGAGCGCGTCGTCCGCCTGATGCAGGCGCTCCCGGTCAAGACCGTCAGCTATGGCTTTGGCGCGGGCTGCAGCTGGCA
This sequence comes from Clostridia bacterium, assembly GCA_017936375.1. GTDB lineage: Bacteria > Bacillota > Clostridia > Christensenellales > Aristaeellaceae > Ventricola. The sequence continues at coordinate 31,693 of JAGBFR010000025.1, read as the reverse complement.
GCCGGCCAATCTCGTCTATGACGAGACCGGCTGCACGCAGTTTGACGCGGCATTCGATGGGGAGGTCAAGGCGCACGTCGTTCTGCACGTCCCCGGCGAGTACAATGTCATGCATGCGCTGGCGACCATCGCCGCCTGCGTGGAGGTCGGCGCAGACGCCTGCGTCGTCGCCGAATCCCTCTCCCGCTTCACTGCGCCGCACAGGCGCTTTGAGCATACGGGCACGGTCTGCGGCGTGAAGCTCTACACCGATTACGGCCACAACCCCGCTGAGATGCACAGCGCGCTGGAGAATGCCGCCCATCAGCCGCATAACAGGCTCTTCGCCGTCATGCAGCCGCACACCTATTCACGCGTCAAGTCCCTCTTTGCGGACTACATCCACTGCTGCGATCTCGCCGACGAGATCCTGATCACGGACATCTTCGCCGCACGGGAAAAGGACCCCGGCGACATCCATTCCACCATGCTCGTGGACGCCATCGCCGCGACGGGCAAGCGCGTGCACTACACCCCGACGTTTGACGACGCGGAGCGCTTCCTCCGCGCGAACTGGCAGCCCGGCGATCTGGTCATCACCATGAGCTGCGGCGACGTCCATCTGCTCAATGCGCAGATCCAGAAGCACGGCGACGATTACGTCCTCTGATCTTATTTCCATCACATAAAAAAGCAGCGGCGCTTTGATCACCGCTGCTTTTCCTGTGTGCTGTTTATTTGGAGCCTCAGCCCACTTCGCCCTCGCCGCCCAGCTCCTCGCTGTAGACCTGCATGGTCTTTACAAGGGCGTCGATCTGCGCATGCACAGCCTCGTCCGCGCCCTGCGGAACCACCGCGCTGAACACCAGCGTATACGCGCCGGCGTCCACCAGAGCAAGGGTCACGTCAAGAGGCTCCTGCCCCTCCTCGGCATAGGTCAGCGTCACGCCGCTCATCGGGAAATTGCCCACGCGGGTCATCTCCATCGGCAGGACATTCTGCGCACCGGCCCAGTCGCTCATCGCCAACTCCTCGACAGTCATGTCAAAGGACGCATAGCGCAGCAGCTGCACCTGAGCGCCGCCCATCTGATAGGTCTGGATGAAATCCCCATCCTCAAACTCAATATTCTCCACCATCAGCGCATCTTCCGGCAGCTCAACGAGCAGCACGGGGCCCGCCGCCAGCGCAAGCGCGGGCAGCAGCAGCATAAGCGCCATCAGCGCAGTCATCAGTTTTTTCATTCTGTATCCTCCTTGATTCCGGCCGGCAGCTGCCAGCAGCGCGCCGCCCTTTTCTCTATGGCAAATGGATCACGGTCGTATATTATATCATCCCGTGCGCCATTCGTCAAAGCCTCTTTTTCATCCCTCAAAAACGTGGTATACTGTTACCAGCAAACGCGAAAGGAACGCGCCTCATGAAAAGCATTCTGCTCATCGCCACCGGCGGCACCATCGCCAGCCGGCCCACGATCGCCGGCCTCGCGCCGCAGCTGCGCGCGCAGGATATCCTTGACTGTGTGCCTGCGCTGCGGGATTTGTGCCGCATCGACGCCCTGCAGCTGATGAATATCGATTCGACGAACATGTCCCCAGAATGCTGGCTGGCCATCGCCGCCTGCGTGCGCAAGCATTACGAGGACTACGACGGCTTTGTCATCACCCACGGCACGGACACCATGGCCTATACCGCCAGCGCCCTGTCCTATCTCATCCAGCAAAGCGCCAAGCCCATCGTCCTCACCGGCTCGCAGAAGTCCATCTACTCTCAGGATACGGACGCGCGCCGCAATCTCTACGACGCCTTCCTCGCCGCGCAGGATGACGAGCTTCACGGCGTGCTGCTGGTCTTTGACGGCCGGGTCATCACCGGCACGCGTGCGCGCAAGACACGCACCAAATCCCTCAACGCCTTTTCCAGCATCGATTATCCCGACGTCGCCCTCCTTCGCGAGGGACGCATCCTTCACTATATCCGCGAGCCCAAGCCCGAGGGCTGCCCCGTCTTCTACGATCAGCTCAACCCCCGCGTCTTTGTCCTGCGCCTCATCCCCGGCATGAATCCGGGCGTGCTCTATACGCTGCTGGACAGCTTTGACGCGCTGGTGATCGAGAGCTTCGGCGTGGGCGGCCTCCCCTGCTATGAAAGCGAGGATTTCCTTGCCGCCGTCGCTGCATGGGCGCGCATCGGCAAGCCCATCGTCATCACCACGCAGGTGCCGCACGAAGGCAGCGATCTGTCCGTCTATCAGGTCGGCGCGCGCGTGGCGGATACGCCGGGCGTCCTGCAGGCGCACACGATGACGGTCGAGTCCGTCGTCACCAAGCTCATGTGGATCCTCCCGCAGGCGCATGAGCTCAGCGAGATCGCAGTACTCTTCTATCAGCCTGTGTCGCACGATCTGCTGCGCTTCGTCTGAGCCGTTACATATAAGACGCTTCAAATCACCCAATTCTTCCCCGATATGAAAAAACTGTCCGATTCTGCCGGGCAGTTTTCTTTATGCTTTGGAATGGGATCAGTAAGCCGCTTCCATCTCCATCACGCGCTCGTAGAGCCAGCGGTTGACGGGGACGGGCACGCCATGCTTTTCACTGAGGCGGATCATCGTATCGGCGAAAAGCTCGACCTCGCTCTTCCTGTGCGCCTCGCCGTCCTGGCGCATGCTCGGCTTGCCCTCCGGCGCGAGGCCGTCGACCATCGCCACCCACTCTTCAAACTCCGCCTCGCTGATCGCAAAGCCCTCCAGCGCGGCGAGCGTCTGCGCCTCGCGCATCGCGCCAAGCATCGTATCGCGCGCCCTGCCGGGCTTCTGCACGGCGGAATAATCGCCCTCAAAGACCATGCAGGCCTGATTGAGGCCGACGTTGAGCATCAGCTTGCCCCACTGGCGGCGGACCATATCCTCCACCGGCTGGCAGGTCACGCCATGGCTGTTCAGGTAATCCGCCACCGCCTGCACGCGCGCAGAGACGGGGCCGGGCTCCTTTTCACCCAGCACGATCCTGCCGGAATTCGTGTAAGTGAGCTGATTGCCCACCTTGACCGCGTCCATACCCTGCGCAACGCTGTATAGCACATTCTCCCCGCCAAAGCGTTCGGCGAGCAGGCTCTCGCTGGTGATGCCGTTGATCAGGCAGACAAGCAGCGTATGCGCGCCGATAAAGGGCGCGGCGGTCTCCATCGCCCCGCGCAGCCCGCCGATCTTTGTGGCGATCAGCAGCAGATCCACCTCCTGCGCCTCCTTCGGCGAGGCATAGGTGAATTCAATCTTCTTTCCATTGCTGTACAGGCCCTCTTCCCTGAAGCGGGCGATGCGTCCCTCGTCGGCGATGACCAGCAGATCCGCGCCGGCGTCAAGCAGGTGCTCGCCAAAGTTCATGCCCACCGCGCCAAGGCCGATCAGGCCAACCTTACGGATTTCCATCTTCTGTTCCTCCTCATTCCTTATACCGGCTGCGCAGCAGCGCAATCTCCTGCGCATAGCCGTCAATCTCATTGGGCGTCTCCAGATAGAAGGGCAGGCTGCGCAGCGCAGGATGATTGATCACGCGCACCAGCGCTTCCAGCCCGATCTGCCCTTCGCCGATCCGCTCATGCCTGTCCTTGCGGCTGCCGGGCGGATTCTTGCTGTCATTGATATGGATGGCACGAAGGCGCTCAAGGCCCACGACCCGGTCAAACTCCTCCAGCACGTCGTCAAGCCGCCCGACGACGTCATAGCCCGCGTCGGATACATGGCAGGTATCTAGGCAAACGCCCAGCCTGTCCCCCTCGCGGCTGGCGTCCATGATCGCGCGCAGCTCCTCAAAGCTGCGGCCGACCTCGCTGCCCTTGCCCGCCATGGTCTCAAGCAGCACAGGCGTCTGAATGTCCGCGGTCAGGACACGATCGAGCATCTGCGCGATCAGCCGTATGCCCGTCTCCGCGCCCTGCTTCACATGGCTGCCGGGATGGAAATTGAGCATCGCGCCGGGAATATGCGAAAGCCGCTCCAGATCCTCGCGCATCGTCCGCTCCGCAAACTCGCGGATGGAGGGCTCCGCTGCGCAGGCATTGAGCGTATACGGCGCATGCGCCAGCACGGGCGCAAAGCGGTGCGCCTGCATGAAATCAACCAGCGCCTTCGCGTCCTCCGGGTCAAACGCCTTGACCGAGCCGCCGCGCGGATTGCGCGTGAAAAACTGAAACGTATCCGCCCCGATCGCCAGCGCCTGACGGCCCATCGCCAGATAGCCCGCTGAACACGACAGATGGCATCCGATGTGCAGCATTATTCCTCCGCCTCCTCTGCGTGCGCCGTCTTCTTCGGGCGTGTGCGCCATGCGTTCCATTCCCTCTGCAGGAGCCGGCTCACAGGCCGCTCAAAGCCGTATGTCAGCACCGCGCTGACGAGGAAGGACACAGCAAAGCATGCGATCGTATAGAGCACCTGCCATCTCAGATCGCCCTCGTAATTGGGGTGCTCCGCCTCGCTGGGGATCACCCTGTACTTGAGCAGCCAGACGGCAATCGTCTGATGCCAGATGTAGAACTGCATCGACACCGCAGAGACAAAGCGCGTCAGCGGATTGGACAGCAGCCTGCGCACGATCAGCCCGGCATTCGCCGAGAGGACGAGCAGCGCGCAGCCCAGCACATTCATCGCCATGCGGTGATTCATCTGACCGATGCGGATCGCCTCCACGCTGGAAAGAGACGCCTGCGCGCGCACCACGCGCCAGACAAGCGGAATCATCATCACGCAGAGCGCCGAACAGGCGATGCGCGATGCTGCGCCGCGCTTATGCCTGGAGAGCGTATGGTGGATATGCGCGCCGGCCATGCCGAAGGCGAAGGTATCCAGATACGCCGGCAGCTGATTGACGATCATCGACACGTCGGCATAGCGCGAAAGCCCCCACAGCCTGAAGGCCACGGAAAAGCAGGTCATCGCCAGGAAGGTCATCAGCGGAGAACGCTTGAATTCCCTCGCCAGCCACGGGAAAATCAGATAGAACTGAAGCTCGATGGCCAGCGTCCACAGCGCGCCGCCGAGATTGCTGGCATAGTACGAATTGTAAAAGAACGTATGCGTGTACGTCAGATGAGAGAAGAGATCCAGCCGCAGATGCGCATCGCTGTAGTAGGCGTCCGTCGCCAGCGCCACGGCAAACATCACCGCGATCGTCAGCAGATACGACGGGTGAATCCTGAACAGGCGCTTCGCATAGAAATCCACAGGATGCGGGCGCTTATCCCCATCGGCAAGGCGCGCCCATGGCAGGTAATGGCAGAAGCCGCTGATCAGGATCATCATGTCGACCCACATGTAGCCCGAGCGGACCAGCGGATCAAAGCTGATATGCCGCCCGAAAACATCCACCGCCGGGTAGAGCCATGACTGCTGCCAGATGTGATACCACGCGACAATCAGGATCGCGATGGCGCGCAGGCCGTCGCAGGTATCGACATGGCGGGAATCAGGACGCTTCCTCGCGTCGCTGAGCCAGATTCTGATGGGATTCATGAAACCTCCGTAAAATGTGAGAAAAGAACCCTCACCCGAAGGCGCGGATTCTTTCCCCGATTCATCTGCGCAGGACGTCACTGAATGATCACGTCCAGATCGCTGTTCTCCTGCACAATGGGTTCGCCGCTGAGCTGAACAACCAGCTTATGCGGCAGACAGACGATGGTTTTGGCAGCATTCTTCATCCTGCCCTGCCTGATGCACAGGCCGTCGCGGCAGTTCGCCTCCGCCATATAGACCGCGCCGTCCTCGACGGCGATCACATTGACCGATCCGTCCGCCTGCTCAATCGGGTAGCGGCCCTCGACGGCGAGGGGCTTTCTGAGCACCTCTTTGCCGTCGAGCGTCACCACCACGGACGCCGCAGGCGCGCCCAGCGTGATCTGCGACACGGCATAGAGCGCAAGCGCAGCCAGCAGCAGCACGGCGATGAGTATCATGTCCTTCTTTTTCATGCCTTTGAATGCTTCCCTTCGGGATTATGACTCGGCGCGCTGCGCCTCAGCCGGTGTCGCCGGCGTGATCTCCGGCTCAGTTTCCGGCTCGGGCGCCGGAGTCGGCTCGCCCAGATACGTCAGGCGGATGTTCTTCTTATCCTCCGCCCGGCGCAGCGTGAGCGATTTCTTTCTCAGATCGACCACAGAATAGACCGTCTTATCGGGATAGGGTTCCTCGCCGATATACAGGTCATACGCCTCGCCGCCGTACCAGCCCTCCACGCCCAGAATCGAGCAGGAGCCGTCGCGCCTGAAAATGTATTCCCCGCCCTGGAGGTCCTTCCAGCGGCCGATCACGCCGTAGACATAGGCGTCCAGCAGCTTGTCCACGCGCCTGCTGTCCGTAATCTTTTCAAGGATGGGCAGCGCGTCAAACGGCTTGCCCTGCTCGATGAGCGCCTCGCCGCGGGCGATGCTGGCCTCACGGTACATATCCGTCATGCTCGCATACCGCTCCGGCAGTTCCTTCTGCCAATAGGGCTCAAGCCCCGCAATCACGCTGTCGTAATCACCCAGCTCCATATCCATCACAGCAGCGCGATAGGCCTTCTTCAGCCACGCGTCCTCGCAGCGGCCCGTCCGCGTCTTGGCGTCCTCATAGCTGCCAAGCGCGGCAAACGCCTTCGCCGCGGACTCGTATTCGCCGGCAGATTCCAGCGCAGCCGCCTGCTCATAGCGCATGCGCATCGCGCGCTCCTCCGCGTCCAGATAGACGCCGCACGCCTCATAAAGCGAGGCCGCCTCGGCATAGAGCGTCATCGCGCTCATCTGATTCGCCAGCGCGTAACGGCTGCGCTGCGCCTGGCTCGCGCTGTCCTCATACTCGCCCAGCGCCTCAAAGCGCTCAAGTGCATCCTCATATTCGCCCGCGTCAAACGCCGCAGAAGCAATCATATAGCGGCAGGCGTCCGCCTGCTCGGGCGCGTCCTTATACTCGCCCAGCGCCTCAAAGCGCGCCAGCGCCGCCTCGGCGGACTGCGCCATCTCACGCACGGCGAGCGTGTACTCGATCGCTCTGCAGCGCTCCGCCGCATCCTCATAGTCGCCCACAACGGCAAACTGCTCCAGCGCAGGCACGAGCTGCCCCGCGTCCTCCAGCTGCCTGGCGTAGGTATAGACGGAGAGCTGATACGCCTCTGCGATCTCGCCCTCGCGGTCCAGCTGCTCCAGCCAGCGGATGGCGTCGGCATAGCGTCCGTCGGTCATCGCGGCGCTGCCCAGCGTAAAGGACACATCCGTATACTGCTGATGCGCGTCCTCGTAATCCTCCGCCAGCTTCAGCTGCTGCGCAGCCTCCTCGAGCCTGCCGTCCGCCAGCGCATCCATGCCCGCCGTATAGCGGCAGTACTTTCCGCGCGTTTCCGCCTCCTCGTAGACGCCCAGCGTCTCATAGAGAGCGGCGGCCTCGATATATTCCCCAGCCTCCATCTTTTCGCCCGCCAGCGCATAGCGGCACTGGCGGATCAGAGAGATCGCGTCCTCGCGGTCGGTCACCTGCAGCAGCTGCTCACAGGCAAGGGCATACTTCCCCTCGCGCATGAGCTGCCTGCCATAGAGATAGACGCATTCAAGCTTCATCTCCTGCGCGTCGCCCGCCTCGCCGAGAGATTCATAGCGCGCGATGGCCGTCGGGTAATCCGTCATCGCCATCGCCTCGTCCGCGATGCTGCGGACCAGCTCAAGGAGCATATTCTGTGCCGTCTCGCTCTTCGGCAGGGCGGCAAGCAGCGCCTCTGCGCTGTCGGTATCCTTGTTTTCAATCGCCAGCTGCGCGCGCGCGATAACAGCGCGCTCATGCAGCGCCGGCGCGCCCTCCGTCTTCAGCTCCTGCGCGCGGCGGGCGGCGTTTTCCAGCGACTCATCCGTGTTCGCGGTGATGAGCCCCTCGATGATGATCGTCTCCGCCTCGTTGGCACGATCGGCAGCGCCGCCAAAGCCCGGCCAATACCGGTCGATGAAGCCGTAGACTTCCTTGGCGTCAGCCGCATGCCCCTGCTTCATCTCATAATCCGCATACAGCCCGGCGGCGTACGGCACGCCCCAGCGCGCCATCAGCAGGCCGATGATCACAAGAATCAGCAGCGCAATGACCGCATGCATGCGCCTGCGCCTGCGCTTTTCCTTCTTCTTTTCATCGGCGACCTGTTTCGCCGTCTCCTCGCTGCTGCGGCGCATGGTTTCCATGGTCTTCTCTTCGAGCATGCGCTCCCTGCGGCCCACGGTCGAGTCGATCGCAGCAAAGCAGTAATCCCGCAGCACAGCCGCGCGCTCGCGCTCACAGCGCAGGCACTTGCCGTCGCTGGTGCGGTTCGCCCTGCCGCAGACGCACATCCAGACGATGTCGTCCTCGCGCGCATAGCCAGCCGCGTCCGGCCCGGCGACGGCGCGCAGGCGATCCAGTTCGCGTCCCTCGGGCAGCGCGTTAGGCGTGTATTCACGCACATTGCGCTCCTCGCGCCGCCAGACCATGCCGCCCTGGAACCAGACCTTTTCCACAGAGGCCTCCACACGCTCGGTGCCGTCGACATGCTCGGGCATGAACGCGCCGGAAAAGCGCGCGCGCCCCTCGCCCCTCGCGCTCGCGCGGACAAGGCGTCCGCCGATGCGTGTGCCGTCCGCGGCAAAGCAGATGATGTTCATCTGCAGGCTCTCGATCACCCTGTCGGACAGATTGAAGAACTCAATCACGCAGACAAGCTGCTCCTTTGCCTCCTCGCCATAGGTCTCCTGGCCAAGCCGTACGCTGACGACCTCCACCGGGCAGGTCAGATCGCTTTTCATCCTCTGTCACCTCTCGCTGCTCATCCTCGCGCGTGCGCGCGTCTATTACATCTGCCTGAGTGTCTCAATCTCCTGTTCGGTCAGTTCGCGCCATTCCCCGCGCCTGAGATCGCCCAGCTCCAGCGGGCCAAAGCGGATCCTGCGCAGGAGGAGCACCTTGTGCCCCACCGCGTCAAACATGCGCCTGACCTGCCTGTTGCGCCCCTCATGGATGGAGACGATGATATCCGAATACAGCGCCTCGTCGCGCACCACGCGCACCTGCGCCGGATATGTCCTGCGCTCGTCGCCCTCCATAAAGACGCCCCTGCGCAGGCGCTCAATCGCCTCGTTGCTCGGGTTGCCTGTCACGCGGGCGAGATAGACCTTATCCGCCTCGCAGCTCGGATGCGTCAGCCGCTGGGCAAGCTCGCCGTCATTGGTCAGCAGCAGCAGGCCCTCACTGTCGTAATCCAGCCTGCCCACGGGATAGAGGCGCTCCTCAAAATCCCTGAAGCGGTCCATGACCGTCTCGCGGCCCTTCTCGTCGCTGACGGTCGTGACCTCGCCGGCGGGCTTGTGGTAGATGATGTAGCGCTTGCGCTCCTCGGGCATGATCCTCTGCCCGTCAAGCTCGACGATATCGCCCTCCTCCACCTGCGTGCCCATCTGGTCGATCACCTGACCGTTGACGCTCACGCGCCCGGCAAGGATGATCTCCTCGCACTTCCTTCTGGCGGCCACGCCGCACATCGCCATGTATTTCTGAAGCCTCATGCGTCTTCTCCTTTTATTCTGATCCCGGAAGGCCCCCGGGTATGTTATCTCACTTTATGGCAGCGGCCACAGCGCAATCACCCGCAGCAGCCCCGCAGAAACGCTCGTTCCATCCACGCGCCCGGCGGCGACCACCTCGCACCGGCCGTATACCTGCCCACCGCACACGAGCGACGCCGTTCCCAGATGCATGCCGGGATACACCGGCGCGCTCACGCTCTGCGGGACGTCGAGCACCACCTGCGCAGCCTCCCCCTGCGCAAGCGGCAGGGATAAGGTCTCCATCAGGCACATGCCAACGCGCTCCTGCCTGCCGCCCGTCACAGCGATCTCGCCTGCGGACTGCATAGGGCCGAGCATGCGCGTCATCGTATAGGTCTCAAAGCAAGCGTCCATCAGCCGCGCCGCCTCGTCAAACCAGTCTGCACATCCCAGCACAACGCCGATCAGCTCCATGCCCTCCCGCTGCGCGCCGAAGACGAGACAGCGGCCTGCGCGGCTGGTAAAGCCGGTCTTTACGCCTGTCGCGCCCTCATAATCGGTGAGCAGGCGGTTTTTGCTTCTCAGCTGACGCGGATAGGCGCGCCCATCCCACGGAATCTGCGCCTGCTTCGTCGACGCCAGCTCGCGGAAGGCGTCGTTGCGCATTGCCTCCCTCGCGATCAGCGCAAGGTCGTAGGCCGTCGTCAGATGCGTATCCTCGGGCAGTCCGTGCGGATTGGTGAAATTCGTATTCACCGCGCCGATCTGCCGCGCCCGCTCATTCATCATGGCCGCAAACTGCGCCGTGCTGCCGCCGATATGCTCAGCGATGGCGACGGCGGCGTCATTCCCGCTGGAGAGCATCAGCCCGAGGAGCATCTCCCTGAGGGTCAGCGTCTCTCCAAGGGAAAGATAGATCGACGTGCCGGGCACGCCATAGGCCTGCTCCGAGCAGGTGACCTTGGCCTCGGGTTCTCCGCGCTCCAGCGCAAGCAGCGCCGTCATCACCTTGGTCGTAGAGGCCATGGGCAGACGCTGGTGCATATTGTAGGAAAACAGCACGCGCCCGGTCTTCATCTCCATGATGCAGGCCGCTTTTGCGCTTGTATCGCCCTGCGCCAATCCTCCACATTGATTATACATAAAAACAAGGGCAAAGAAAAGCCCTGCCGCCCATCTTTTCGTTTTTCAGCCCTCCCTGTCCACCCTGACTGCACCGCGTCAGGCCTTATGAACCGCAGATCAGCCTGCTGCGCTCAAAGAGCTCCTCGAAATACGCGCGGTTGCGCAGCGCATTCGCATCATCCGGCCGCAGCAGCAGCGCCCGCTCGTTCATCCTCGACGCCTCGCAGTAATCGCCCCGCCTGTCACAGAGCACGCACAGCTGCATCAGCGGGATATAGTCATATGCCGCCGGCTCGGTAAAGGCACAGCCCATCGGCGGCTCGCCGCACAGCAGCGCCGCACGATAGTAGAACATGGCGTCTTCATCCTTCCCCTGCGCCATGCAGACCTCTCCCAGCGCACAGAATGCCTCTGCCCGTCCCGCGCGCACAGCGAGCGCGCCGAAAAGCTGCGCCTTCGCCCCATCATAATCCCCCAGCGCAAGCAGGCAGCGCCCGCGGCGGATGCAGGCGTCCTGCCGCTCGTCATCGCCGGCGTCCATGTCAAGAAAGCGGGCAAACGCCGCCTCCGCCTCCCGATGCCGTCCGGCGTCCGCCAATTCCCGCGCATAATAATACTGATCCCGCTTAGCGAGCCGTTCTCCGTTCGCGATCATGCGCTCGTAGATCGCCAGGTTGCGCCCGGTATGCCCCGCGTCCGCAGCGCGCGCATGCCGTATGACGATATCCTCATGAATCACCCGCCCGGATACCGCCATTGCCTCATGCACTGCGCCTTCAAAGCGAAATCCCGCCGCCGCGCGCACAATCCGCTCCCGCTCAAAGATCAGAGACGGGCGGCCGCTGCCATCAAAGGCATAATAATAGGGCGTCATGACCGCATCCACCGTGCCGTCGAGCCGGGGCTTGAGGGCGATCAGCTTCGCCCGATCGCCTGCGTTGAGGACGTCATCCGCATCCAGCCAGAGTAGGTATGGCTTTGCCGCATGCGCAAACGCCTCATTGCGCGCCGCAGAGAAATCATCTCTCCACGGGAAATCGATCACCTTATCCGTATACCGCAGGGCAATCTCCTTCGTCCCATCCGTCGATCCCGTATCGACGATGACGATCTCATCCACCGCTCCTGCGACGCTCTCAAGGCATCGCGCAAGCGTCGCTTCCTCATTCCTTACAATCATGCAAAGCGATAGCTCCATCCGAATCCACACTCCTTTGGGCCTCACCATTCAGTGGACAGGCACAGCTTCGGTCCATCGTTCATAGAGTATGCCAGGGAGGAGAAAACAAGTTCTCCTGCCCCGCGCTTTTTGCGCAGTCCGTTCTCATCCTATGAAAGCAGGTGACGCAATGCCGTTCTTTATCGCCAATCAGGGCTGCCATGACGGCTGCTTCGGCGGCTGCAATCCCTATCCGGGATACCCAGTTCCGCAGCCGCCGTCCCCATGGCCGCCTTCACCGCAGCAGGGACCTGTCGGTCCTCAGGGCCCGCAGGGTGTCGCCGGAGCAACAGGAGCCACCGGACCAACCGGTCCGCAGGGGCCTCAGGGCGCACAGGGACCGATCGGCGCAACGGGCGCAGCCGGTGCGACAGGCCCCGCCGGTCCGGCTGGTGCGACAGGCCCCGCCGGTCCGGCTGGCGCGACTGGTCCGACTGGCGCTACTGGCCCCGCTGGCGCGATCGGCCCCGCTGGTCCGATTGGTCCCATTGGCCCGACCGGCGCAACTGGCGCGACCGGCCCCGCTGGCCCGGCTGGCGCAATTGGTCCGGCTGGCCCTGTCGGTCCGACCGGCCTCACTGGTCCAACTGGTCCCATTGGCCCGATTGGTCCGACTGGTCCCATTGGCCCGACTGGCCCCGTCGGCCCGACCGGTCCCACTGGTCCGACTGGTCCGATTGGTCCCATTGGCCCGACCGGCGCGACAGGTGCAACCGGTCCGGCTGGCGCTGATGGCACCGGCCTTGCCGCCTATGCCTCAGGCTACAGCACAGCCCCGACGGATATCTCGGCTGTGACGCCGTTCGTCTTCCCGGTATTCACGTCCACGCCAGCAGACGCTGTGACGCAGACGGACGGCACCTTTACGCTTGCACAGCCAGGCACGTATCTGATCACAGCAACCGTCAATCTCGATCAGACGCTCTCCGCGGACTCCAGCCTGCGCCTGACGCAGAACGGCGCGGTCATCCCCGCCAGCATCACGCCGCTCCCCGCCGCCGCCGGCGCGGGCAGCTATACCCTGAGCGCCATCGTGACCTCCGGCGGCGCGGATACCATCGCGCTGACCGCCGAGGATGATCTCACGCTGACCGTCACGGATCCTGACAACGTTCTGGCGACGATCACCTTCCTCAAGCTCGCCTGAAGCATGTAAGCGCACAGAGAAAGGGCCTCCTCTCCGCATCAAGCGAAAAGGAGGCCCCAATTCTTTTATTCTTTTTCCCTGAGCCACTGCCTGAGAGCGGCGAACATCGCATCCTCGCCCTCATCGCGAAGGAGCGTCAGAAAGCGCTCCAGCAGCGCATATGTAGACGGATGCATCTCATCCTTGAGCTTTCGGCTCATCAGATAATCGAGCGCGTCGCCGTCCCGATAGGCCGCTCCGTTGTAGGTCTTGCTCGCTGCAATCCTGTCGCAGAGCATCTCGGCGACAAACCTGCGCGGCATCGGCGCCGCCTTGTAGCGGCCCGCCTGCGCGTCGTAGTCCGTCCAGTATTCCCAGTGGTGGCGGTTGCGCCCCTTGTGGTGCATCCATGCGGCGGAATAGCCGAGCGTCCTGCGCTCGTCCTCCGTGGGCGAATGCTTCCCATTGAAGTAGCGCACGCCCGGGATGAACTCCGCCGGGCCGTACTTGGACAGGTCATGCCCCAATCCCTGCAGGAAAATGCCCGCCTTCGCGCAGTGGCGGATGACGGCATGCCTGTGACGGGTGATGGTCCTCAGATGACCCCAGAACTTAGCCCATCCGTTCATCTCAGCCCACCTCGCCCACATCAAGAACCTTCTCGCACACCGCGCCGCCCAGGCACACCTCACCCTGATAGAAGACCATGCTCTGACCCGGGGTGACGGCACGCTGACGCTCCGCCGCCTCCACATGCACGCGCCCATCGCCAAGCAGCGTGACATGCACCTTCTGATCCGGCTGGCGGTAGCGGTACTTGCAGGTGCAGTCAAACTCACCGGCAGGCGCCTCTCCGGCGATCCATGTCGCGCCCTCGCCCTCGGCATTCTTGCTGTAGAGGAGCGGGTGATCCTTGCCCTGCGTGACGATGAGCTCGTTCCGGTTCATGTCCTTGGCCAGCACGAACCAGCGCCCGCCGTCATGCGCCTCGCCGTCCACGCCGCCGATGCCAAGCCCGCGACGCTGACCGAGGGTATAGTACATCAGGCCGTCATGCCGGCCGACCTTCCTGCCCTCCAGCGTGCGGATGTCGCCCGGCTTCGCCGGGAGAAACTGCGAGAGGAACTGCTTGAAATTGCGCTCTCCGATAAAGCATACGCCCGTGGAATCCTTCTTCCGGCTGTTGACAAGGCCCTCCTGCTGCGCAATCTCGCGCACCTGCGCCTTTGTCAGGCCGCCCACGGGGAACATCGCCTTTTCCAGCGCATTCTGCCCGAGCATATAAAGGAAATAGCTCTGGTCCTTATTTCCGTCCGCGCCACGCAGCAGCTGCCTTTGCCCGTCCTGCGCCGTGCCCAGATTGCAGAAATGCCCCGTCGCCAGCGCATCCGCGCCGAGCTTCATCGCATAGTCAAGGAACGCCTTGAACTTGATCTCCCTGTTGCACAGCACGTCGGGATTCGGCGTCCTGCCGCGGCGGTATTCATCGAGAAAATAGGAAAACACGCGGTCGTAGTATTCCTTCACGAAATTGACCGAGTAATACGGGATGTCGATCGCGTCGCAGACCTCGCGCACATCCGCCCAGTCCGCCTCGCTCGTGCATACGCCGTTGTCGTCCTTCTCTTCCCAGTTCTTCATGAAGACGCCGATGACCTCATGCCCCGCGCGCTTGAGCAGCAGCGCGGCGACGGACGAATCCACGCCGCCGGACATCCCCACGACAATTCTTGCCATACTGTATCCTTTTCCGCCCTTTTGGGGCATCGTGTTCTGAATTACGCGAGCGCCTCCAGCCGCGCGTCGAGCTGCTTAAGCATCTGCGCGGTGACCTCCTCGATGGACTTTGACGCATCCACCGTGATCACACGCTCCATGCCCGCCTGCGCATAGAGCGCTTCATAGGCCTCAAACGTGCGCGCAAAGAAGCTGTCCTTTTCCTTTTCCAGCCTGTCCGGCTCGGAGGCGCTGAGCCTGCGGGCCAGTGCGTCCTGCGGGGTCATCCGCAGATAGACCGTGATCTCAGGGATCGTATCGCCCACAGCCTCTTTGTTGATCTGCGCGATGCGCGCCGTGCCCATCTGCCTGCCGCCGCCCTGATAGGCGATGGACGAATCGACATACCGGTCGCAGACGACGAGCTTTCCCGCCTCCAGCGCCGGGCGGATCAGCGCGCGGACATTCTGCGCGCGGCTGGCGGCGTAGAGATACGCCTCCGTCTCGTCAAACATGGCGGTATTGACCGGGTCGAGCACGAGATGGCGGATCTTCTCCGCGATCTCATCCCCGCCGGGCTCCCTTGTAACCTGCACCTCCCAGCCCAGCTGGGTCAGGTGGGCGACGAGCGCCTCGCGCTGCGTCGTCTTTCCGCAGCCGTCCACGCCCTCCATCGTCACAAACAGCCCCTTCGCCCTCGGGGCGTCGCCCAGAAGGATATCGGCAAGCTCCTGCACGCTGTGCGCGATGTGCGTCGCGCCGGAGGCGATGAGCTCCTCCTCCGTGCCGTAGCCATAGGTCACGCCAATGGTATCCACGCCGTTGGCGGCGCCGCCCTCCACGTCATAGCAGCGGTCGCCGACCATGACGACCTCGCCGCCCAGCAGACGGATGCACTCGGCGACGATATCCGCCTTGCCCGCATGCTTCTTGTCAAGCCCCGGGCCGATAAGCGCGTCCAGATACGGCTCAAAGCCAAATCTCTTGGCAATCTTCTCCGCAAAGACCAGCGGCTTCGCCGTCGCCATGGCGATCTTCACGCCATTCTTCTTCAGGCTGCGCAGCAGCGCGGGAATACCGGGATAGACCTCGTTTTCCGCCCAGCCGACGACGGAAAAGCGCTCGCGGTAGAGCGCCGTCGCCTGATCGGCCTGCTCGTCGGTCATGCCGCAGATCTTCTTGAAGGACTCAAAGAGAGGCGGGCCGATAAAGGCCATGAACTCCTCCTTCGTAAAGCCGGTGAAGCCCATCTTATCCGCTGCATAGAGCGCGCTGCGGGTAATGCCCTCCTCGGATCTGGTCAGCGTTCCGTCCAGATCAAACAGCACCGTCGTATACTTCATCGCTTACCCCTGCTTCCTTCTGCGCTTTTTTGCTTCCGGCTGCGCGCCGTCATCCTGCGCCTTTTTCTTTTTCGCTTTTCTGTCTTTTCCGGTGATCCAGCCGCTGACAATCTCGCGGCTTTCCATCCGTTTCTTTGCCTTTTCCTGCCTTTTCAGAACGCGCTCTTCCTTCTGCCGGGCAATCTCTTCCCTGGCCCATGCGGCCTCCTGCTCGTCAAAGAGCGGACGCACATGGGGATAGAGCGTCGGGAAGGCGCGGTAGAGCGCCCTTGCATAGAGCGTCTCGAGCTTGCCGCGCCACTCGCGGTCGTCCGCGCCGAACACGCCGGGGATCTCCTCCATCAGCTTTACGCGCATCTGCTCATTGGGGCGGAAGACGCAGGCATGCAGCCTGCCCTCCTCCTCATAGACCGCCACACAGCCGATCACGTCATAAGCGCGCTGCCCCGCCAGCGTCTTGGCCAGCCATGAAGAAAACAGGCTCGCGGCAAACGCCGCCCTCATGCGAAGGGACGGCGCGGCCTTCGGGTCGATGACCGTCACCCGTCTGTAATACAGCCGCAGGCGCTCGCCCATCGCGACGGGACGGATCGCCCGGATGCTCCGCAGCGGAATTTCCACGACAGAGCGCATGCTGTCGCCCAGCATCCGCTGAAGCACGAGCGTCTCACGCCCCAGCGCATAGGTATAGCCTTCGACCGTCCCCTGCACAAAGAGCACCAGAAGAGCAAGGGCGTAGAGATAAAGCAGGAAATAAAGCATCCCTGTGCCCCCCAGCAGCGTCACAATGATCTGCGCAGCGGAAAGCCGCAGCACAATCCCGATGACGCCCCGCACAAAGGCTCTGCCCGTCAGGGCCTTCGGCCTGTCCTTCTGCAGAAAGATGATCTCGTCCATGGTATCCCCTAGTGTTCCTGTTTTATCGTCCTGCGGATCACTCCATCAGGCCGCTCTCCTCGAGAAAGTCCTGCTGCGCGCCCATGTAGGCGTCCAGCCACTGCGCGATGCGGTCGATCTCGCCGTCGTCGTCTTCACCATCGGCAAGCATATCCAGCAGTGCCTCAAAGGCGTCGTCATCGTCGTACTCGCCCTCGCCCATCAGACCCTCATCGTCAATGACGCCGGTCTCCTGCATGTACTGCATATCGACATCAATGGCACGGGCAATGAAGGCGTCCAGCTCATCCTGCGCCGCCTTGATCCCCGCCTTGCGCATCGCGCGGGCGATAAACGCCCGCGCTGCCTGCGCGTCATATCCCTGCATCAGCGCCATGCTCAATCCTCCTGATTGAGCAGCTCGCGATACTGCAGCACCAGCTCGGCGAAGTAGTCAAGCGCCTCGCAGACCGGCTGCGGGGTGGACATGTCGATGCCCGCCACCTTGAGCTCCTCGATGGGCGGCATGCTGCCGCCGAGGCTGAGAAACTTGCGGTAATTCGCCAGCTTCTCCTTGTCGCCGCTGAGGATGCCGCGCGCAATCGCGACCGCAGCGCAGAAGCCGGTGGCATACTTGTAGACATAGAAGGAGCTGTAGAAATGCGGAATGCGCATCCACTCGTAGGCGACCTCCTTGTCGACCTTGCAGGCGCCGCCGTAGTAGAGCTTATTGAGCCCATAGTACATCTCGCACAGGCTGTCGCGGGTCAGGGTCTGGCCCTCCTCCGCCATCTTGTGCGCCTTGTGCTCGAACTCGGCAAACATCGTCTGACGGAAGACCGTCGTGCGGAAGTGCTCGAGCAGATGGCCGATGAGCATGATCTGCGCGGCGCGGTTACCCTCGTACTTCTTCATCAGATACTCGGAGAGCAGGATCTCGTTGCAGGTGGAGGCCACCTCGGCGACAAAGATCGTGTAATCCGCCTTCGCGCTGGGCTGCGCCTTGTTGGAGTAGTAGCTGTGCATCGCGTGGCCCATCTCATGGCAGAGCGTGGAGAGGCCGTCGTAGGTCTTCTTATGGTTGAGCAGGACGTACGGCGCGGCGCAGTGCACGCTGGTGCTGTAGGCGCCGCCGCGCTTGTTCTTGGTCTCGTAGCAGTCGATCCAGCGATCCGGCAACGCGCGGGAGGCGTCGGCGACGTAATCCTCGCCCAGCGGCTTCACCGCCTCAAGGAAGGTCGCAAAGGCCTCCTCGACGTCCATGTTGATATCAAAGCCGGTATCCACGCCCACATACATGTCATACAGGTGCATGACGGACAGGCCGATCTGCTCCTTCTTTATGCGCAGGTACTCGCACAGCGTATCCACACCGCCGTGGACGGCGTTGATCAGGCTGTCATAGACATCCTCGCTCACGCTGTCGCGATAGAGATAGGACTCGCGGCAGCTGGAGAAGCCGCGGGCGCGGCTGTTGAAGATATCGCCCTTGACCTGACCGGCGTACATCGCGGCAATCGCATTGCCCAGCTTGTTGTAGCCGTTCATGACATTGGTATAGGCAGCCTTGCGCACGGCGCGGTCATGGCTGCCCAGGAAGGAGAGCAGGCGCACGTCGGTGAGCTTGACCTTCTTGCCGTCCTCGCCGCGGGTCTTGCCCAGATCCATGTCCGCATCGGTCAGCATGTCATACGCATTCTCGGACGCGCCGCAGACCTCGCCGGCCATCGCCAGCAGCTGCTCCTCGCGCGCGGAGAGGGTATGCGGCTTCATGCGCAGGGTCTTGCGCAGGGAGGCGTCAAAATCCGCAAAGTCCGGATCCTCGATATAGCCCTCGAGCACGCCGTCCGCAAGGGACAGCAGCTCCGGCGTGAGGAACGCGCCCTTGGCCATGACCTCGTTGGCCAGGCTGGCCGCGCGGCCGAGCATCGCCTGATACTTGCCGACGGTCGTATCCTCGTTCTGCTTCATCATCGCGTAGGTGTAGATGCAGCTGAGCTTGAGGCCCAGCTCATCCTCGAGGCGCAGCGCCGCGAGGACGGCTTCCTTGCCGCCGGCGAGCGTGCCGGCGAGCTTTTCAATCTCGCCGCCCATCGCCTTGACCTCAGCGAAAGCCGCCTCCCACGCCTCGTCGCTCTCATAGATGCGGGTCAGGTCCCATGTATACTTCGTGTCCACTGTCGCACGGGTGAGTTCCTTTTCCATGATGATCTTCCTTTCCGAATACAGCTTGGCGCTGTCTGTTTGCTTAGTTCTTCAGGCTCTGCAGCGGGGCCGGGATGCGGCCGCCGCGGGCGATGAATTCCTCCGCAGAATACGGGCTCACGCGCATGATCGGCGCGCGGCCGAAGAGACCGCCGAACTCCACCTCGTCGCCCACGCTCTTGCCCGGAGCCGGGATGATGCGCACGGCTGTGGTCTTGCTGTTGACCATGCCGATGGCCGCCTCGTCCGCAATGATCGCAGAGATCGTGGAGGCCGGGGTATCGCCCGGGACGGCGATCATATCAAGGCCCACGGAGCAGACGCAGGTCATCGCCTCGAGCTTCTCAAGGCTGAGCGCGCCCTTGGCCGCAGCGTTGATCATGCCGATATCCTCGGACACCGGGATGAACGCGCCGGACAGGCCGCCGACATGGCTGGAGGCCATCACGCCGCCCTTCTTGACCGCGTCATTGAGCAGCGCGAGCGCCGCCGTCGTGCCGTGGCAGCCGCACATCTCAAGGCCCATTTCCTCCAGGATATGCGCCACGGAGTCGCCCATCGCCGGGGTCGGCGCGAGGGACAGATCGACGATGCCAAACGGCACGCCGAGGCGAGAGGACGCCTCGCGCGCAATCAGCTGGCCCACGCGCGTGATCTTGAAGGCGGTCTTCTTGATCGTCTCCGCGACGACGTCAAAGGGCTGGCCCTTCGCCTCACGGGCAAGCGCATTCTTGACAACGCCCGGGCCGGAGATGCCCACGTTGATGCAGCAGTCGCCCTCGCCCGGGCCGTGGAACGCGCCGGCCATGAAGGGATTATCCTCCACAGCGTTGGCGAAGACGACAAGCTTCATGCAGCCCGCCGCGTCCTGATCGCGGGTCGCCTCGGCGATGTCCTTGATCGCCTGGCCGCACAGGCGCACGGCGTCCATGTCGATGCCCGCGCGGGTGGAGGCGACATTGACCGAGGAGCAGACGCGCTCCGTCGTGGAGAGCGCCTCCGGCAGCGAGGCGATCAGCGCCCTGTCGGACGCGGTCATGCCCTTCTGCACCAGCGCGGTATAGCCGCCGATGTAGTTGACGCCCGTCTCCTTCGCCGCAGCGTCCATCGCGCGGGCGACGACGATCGGATCGCCGCATGCCGCCGCGACGAGGCTCGCCGGGGTGACGGAGATGCGCTTATTGACGATCGGAATGCCGAACTCGCGCTCAAGCTCCTCGCCCGTGCGGACGAGATGCTCCGCCTGCTTCGTAATGCGGTCGTAAATCTTCTGATAGAGAACCTTTGCGTCCGGATGGGCGCACTCATAGAGAGAAATGCCCATGGTGATCGTGCGGATATCGAGCTTCTCCTCGGTGATCATCCGCACTGTCTGCAGGATTTCGGATGTATTGATCATATCTCTTCCTCCCTGCCGGACAATCAGATGCGGTGCATCGCGTCAAAGATCTCGCTGCGCTGGATGCGGATCTGCAGGCCGAGCTGCGCGCCGACGGCGGCAAGCTCCTCCTCCAGCTGCGCAAAGCGGCTCAGGGAAATATCCACGATCATGATCATGTTGAACATGCCGGAGAGAACGGTCTGAGAGATATCCAGAATATTCGCATCATGGGCGGCAAGCACGGCGCTCACGCGCGCGATGATGCCCCTCGTATCGTTGCCGACAACGGTCACAACCGCCGTATTCTTCTTTTCCATGGGGATTATCCTCCTGTCATATCGATATGTATGTCATCCGCCGTCATGGCGGATCGTATCTGTCTGTTTATACGCCCGCGATCACGCGCAGGCAGGCCTCGGCGACCTGCGCCGCGCTGCCGCACAGGCAGTCCGCCCCGGCGAGCTCCTCTTCGGAGCCCATGCCGTAGGTCACGCCCACGGCATACGCGCCCGCCGCGCGCGCATTGCTGATATCCGTTGCGCGGTCGCCCACGCAGATCACCCTGCGCGCATTCAGCTCCCGCTCCCACATGGCGATGCGCTCCGCCTTGCTCACCCCGCAGACATAGCCCGTATGCAGCGTGATATAGGGCGAAAAGCCATACTCGCTCAGGCAGGCCTCACAGTAGGCCTGCGAGCCGTTGGTCAGGATGGCGAGCACAGCATGCGGCGCAAGGCGCGCGAGCATCTCATGCACGCCCGGATAGACCACGCCCATCGAGCGCACGAGCGACACCTCGACCTCATCCAGCAGCGCGTCATAGAGGATGCGCCGCTCTCCCGTCACGCCCATCACCCGGCAGACCTCGTCCGCGCTGGGGCCGTTGAAGGAATCCGCCAGCTCATCGCTGATGTCTCCGCAGCCGAGCATCGCAAACACGCGCTTGAAGAGCACGCGCCCAAGCTGTGCGCTGTCGGTGAGCGTGCCGTCAAGGTCGAGCACAATCAGCACGGGGCGCTCCTGCCCCGCGGCATACGGCGCAGCCAGCGCAGACAGACAGGGCTGCGCCCCGCCGCATCCGGCTGTGATCACGCTGCGCAGCGCCTTCTCCCCCGCGCTCATCCGCGGGACTCCTTGATCACGCCGCTGCGATAGGCGTAGATCAGCGCCATCAGATCATCGATGCGCTGGCGCAGCGCCCGGCCCTCATCCGTATCGGCGATGAGCACGCGGCGCGGCATCTCCATCACCGGGCTCTGCACGGAGCGGATGTCCTGCTCGGAGGAAATCGCGCTCTGGCGGGACTCAAACGGCTGATGCGCCACGAGGCTCAATTCATGCGAGGAGAAGACCAGCGTATAGCCGGCGATGCCCGTCACCTTCTGATAGGCGCGCGAGAGGCCGCCGTCGATGACCAGCAGCCTGCCGCCGGCGCGGATCGGGCTCTCCCCCTGATTGAGCTTGACCGGAACATGGCCATTGATGATGAAGCCGCTTTCACTCAGCCCGAATTCGCCAAGGATGCGGCAGGCTGTCGCCTCGTCGTTCTGGTAATCGTAGTATGCGTTCTTGATCTCCGTATGCGTTTCCTTATCGGCGATAAAGTAGCGCTCAAAGGTCGCCATCCTGCTCTTGCCAAAGAGCGGAGAATACGGGCCGGACCACAGATACCACATAAAGTCCTGACCGTCGCGGCGCTCCTGACTGCCAAGGCGGGCAAAGTAGCCCTGACGCGCCAGCTGATCCGCCGCGTCGATCGCCGCACGGCCGCAGAGCTTTTCCGTCCTGCTGACGGGAATGGGCGCGAACCTGCCTTCCTCATCCATCGGAATGCAGCCGTGATAGAGCAGATTGCCGTTGCAGCACAGGTACATGCCGCCCGCGCTGTAAAGGAACTGCGCATGGCGCTGCAGCTTCTCCGAATGGGCAAACTCAAGGATGAGCTTGTCCATCACCTCACGCTCCAGCGGCGTGAGCGCGTAGGGATCCGCCGGGTCGATCGTCGGGAACAGGCCGCTGCGCAGCGGGTATTCCTTTCCATCCAGCGTGATCACCCTGCGCTCAAAGTCAATCCTGTGCAGCAGGCGGCGGTCTGCCATGCCGTATTCCGGATGGCGCTCAAGCAGCTGACCCTCGAGCTTGAAGAGGAGCACCGCCGCCGCCTTGTGCATGCGCGCCAGCTCCATCTCGTCCTCATGCAGCTCCTCGCCGTTATCGCGCGGACGGAAGGCCTCGCACGGGTCGTCCGCATAGCAGGTCATGGCCAGTGTGGTCAGCGGGCGCAGCGAAATGCCGTAACCGACCTCCAGCGTCTCCAGATTGCCGTACTTGACAGAGGTCACGATGACCTGTGCGATGCAGGCCTCCGACCTCGCCGCGGCGCCCATCCAGACGATGTCGTGATTGCCCCACTGCACATCGACCTGATGGTAGTTTTCCAGCGCGTCCATGATCTTGTCCGGGCGCGGGCCGCGGTCAAAGACATCGCCGATGATGTGCAGGCGGTCGATGACCAGCGTCTGAATCATCTGGCTGAGGGCGATGATCATGGCGTCCGCCTGCTCCGTCTCGAGGATGGACTGCATGATCGCCTTGTAGTAGCCCTCTTTGTCCGGCGTGCCGTCGTTGAGGAGCAGCTCCTCAATCAGCGCGCCCATCGCACGGGGCATGGCGTCGCGCACACGCTTTCTGGTGTACTTGACCGAGCACATCTTGCAGACCTCGATCAGCCGGTAGATCGTCAGCCGGTACCACTCGTCGTCCACAACGCCCTGCTTCTTGAGCATCGCAAGCTTCTCATCCGGATAATAGATCAGCGTGCAGAGCATGTCCTGCTCATGGCGCGAAAGCAGATCGCAGTACAGATCCTTGATCTTCGTCTTGATGACGCCGCTCGCGTTATGCAGAATGTGCAGGAAGGCCGCATGCTCGCCGTGCAGATCAGAAAGGAAGTGCTCCGTTCCCTTGGGCAGATGCATGATCGCCTGCAGATGCGCCACCTCAGCGGACGCCTCCTGTATCGTCTTGTATTCCTTTCTCAGCAGCTGAAGATAGCGGATATCCTGCCCCGACAACGTCATTTCCTTCATTGCTCAACACGCTTCCTTTTCTCTATAATCGTCCGTCATCGTCTTCCCCGTCCTCTTTCAGGAAAGGGATACAGCAAATCAGCCCGACGGCCGCTCCGGGTCATCGGGTTGTCAGGCAGATTCAATCAGGGCTTGCGCACAATGCACTCGACCTCGATGGACAGGCCCATCGGGAGCTTGGATACCTCCACGCAGGTGCGCGCCGGAAAATTCGGCGCAAAATACTCGGCGTAGATCTTATTGACCTCGGCGAACTCGCCGATGTCCGTCAGATAAACGGTCGTCTTGAGCACGTCGTCCATCGTCGCGCCCAGCTCGCCCAGCACCGTGACCAGATTCTCAAACACCTGCTTCGCCTGAGCGAGGGTACCGCCCTCAACGGGCTTCTGCACGGCGGGATCGATGCCGATCATGCCGCTGAGATAGATGGTGTCGCCGTAGATCACAGCCGTATTGTACGGGCCGACAGCCGCCGGTCCCTTCGCCGTCTTAAAGCAAATCTTTTCCATCGTGATATCCTCCTTGCCTTTCGGCCTTGTTATTCATGGTTATTGCCGTTCCTTTGCTCCGACGTAAATCGTCGGCGGAAGCGGCGCATAGCTGTCCTCGGAGACGGTCGTTCTCCCCGTCTCCTTCCCCGTCTCGTCAAAGCTGACGAGCTCCACGAGCGCGGAATATCCCGGTTCGCCCTCGCCGACAGGGACCTTCTCGTCCGTATAGGTCGCGTAGACGCCATCGCGGTCGCGGATATACAGCGGCTCCTCGATCATGCCCGTTTCAAGTGCCTGCGTTTCCAGCGCATAGCGGCAGGAGAGCGGAGCCCCGATCAGTTGAATTTCGACAACGACGGCCTTTGTTCCTGCTTTTTCCTCCGCATCCTGCGCAGGATACGTCCTTGCGGTCAGATAAACCGGCGTCTTTGTGTCATTGCCGAGCACAAGATCCAGCCCCTGCCCGGAGACGGCGGCCTCCTGCCCCATCGGGCTGTAGGATACCGGTCGCACGGCTGCGCTGCGCGCCTGAACAGGGATATCGCCCAGCAGCGCCGCCTGATACAGCGCGGTGGACACGGCGCACACGCCGCCACCCACGCCGGCAGCGCCCAAGCCGTAGGCCTCCTCCTCCGCCTCAAGATAGCCAGCCTGCGCCGTGCGCGCGCCGACCGTATCGTTAAAGGAGAGCGTCTCTCCCGGCGCGATCACCGCGCCATTGAGCTTTCCTGCGGCCAGCGCGATATTCTGCGCAGCCGCCTCGTCAGCCTGAATCGTCAGCACCGTGCGGCCGCGCAGCACGCAGGCTTCCTCCAGCGTCTCCCGCGTCACAGCGGGCGCGATGCGCTCCGGCTCAAGGATGATCCTGCCCGGGGCCATGGACGCCAGCGCGCGCTCAATGGCGCCGCGCACGGGCGCGGTATCGAGCTTCAATCCCTGGGCGTCGTCGGTAAAGGCAAAGGGTTCGCTCGAACCGGGCGCAAAGGAGACCTCCGCATTCACAGGGTCACGGTCGACGGCAAGACGCACGGTCTCCAGCAGGGCGTCCGCCGCGTCCATCGAATAGGTTACGACGGGCTCGGCAAACACAGGCTCCACGCGCAGCTTCATCATCGCCGCAAGCCTGCCGAGCATGCCGCCCTCGCGCCCCGGCGTCCAGAGAGGATCAAGCGTCGCCGCAGTGTCGACGGCGAGGCCGCATTCCTCCGCCGTGAGGGTGTAGGTCGTATCCTCAAATTCCAGCTCAAATCTCCAGCCGGCGACGGAAGCCTCCGTCATCTGTGCCAGCTTCGCCTCGCCCTGCGCGCGGGTCAGGCCCGTGAGCATCTCGCCGGAAAGATAGGTCCCCGGGAGAAAGACGTCCTGATAGGGATTCGTTCGGGCAAAAACCCAGAGCGTCCCCGCGCCGATGATCACCGCCGCCAGCAGAATCACGAGCGAGACAATCGCCGCGCCGCTGATGCGCTGGCGCTTCTTTTTCTTATGCTTTTTGGGCGCGCCGCTCTTCTTCGGCGCAGGCTTCTCCATCTTCGGGGGCCTGTAGCCCGCCTGTGTCATACCCGGCATGCCTGCCTCCTTGTCGTCGATTCGTGTTTCCTTCCGCTCAGCTGCCGCGCGGGATGCGCTCCATCAGGCGCTGCGCATCGCTCTGCACCTCGCGCCAGCGCTCCAGCCCATCGCCGATGCGCCCGCCGTGCAGATCCTGTCCATGAAAATCGCTGCCGCCGGTGACAAGCAGCCCTTCCTCCCGCGCCAGCCTGTGCAGGAAGGCGGCGTGATTGTTCTGCGCGCTCGGATGCCAGACTTCGATGCCGTCAAGCCCCTGCGATTTCCATTCCACGATCAGGGAGGCAAGGGCCGTTTCCCCCATCTTCAACTCCATCGGATGGGCCAGCACAGCTGCGCCGCCCGCCCCGTGAATCAGCCGGACAGCGTCCGCGACGCGCACATCCTCCTTGGGAACATAGGCGCACTTCCCCGTGCCGATATAGCGGTCAAACGCCTCGGAGACCGAGGTCACATGCCCCGCCTCCACGAGGGCGCGCGCCACATGCGGCCGGCCCATCACCCCGCGCGCAAGCTCCGCCACCCGCTCAAACGCGACCGGCGCGCCATGCTCTGCAAGCAGATCAACCATGCGCCGTGTGCGCGCGATGCGCTGCTCCCTCCGTGCCCGGCAGAAGGCGGCAAGCGCCTCATCCTGCGGGTCCATGCCGTAGCCGAGGATGTGAATCTCCCGCTGCGCTCCGCAGCTGAGCTCCACCCCGGGGATCAGCATCACCCCGCAGGCGCGTGCCTCGGCCATCGCCTCGGCCACGCCGTCCATGCTGTCGTGATCCGTCAGCGCGATGAGGGTATACCCCTCCTTCGCCGCAAGACGGACGACGTCCGCCGGCGTCAGCGTGCCGTCCGAGGCGGTGGAATGCAGATGGAGATCGGCCTTCAGGGACGACATATGCGCATTCATCGGCAGATCCTCGCTTTCTTCCTGCTCTTTCCGCCCGTCTGCCGCCGCGCCATGCGGCCGCAGAAAACGGGAAAAAGGCTGTCGGTCAGGACAGCCTCTTAAGTTACGCGTTCGCGCCGGTCTCCTCTCCCGCCGTGGCGCCAAGACTCGCGGTCTCCTTCTCCGTCTCGGGCAGGGGCTCGCCGCGCATGAATGCGGTGAACTGCGCCCTGTCGATCGTCTCACGCTCGATGAGCAGCGCCGTCAGGCCGTCAAGCTTCTCCCTGTTCTCGGTGAGCAGGCTCACAGCGCGGCTGAGCGCATCGTTCATCTTGCGCTGCACCTCGGCATCCACGCGCGCGGCGACGTCCTCGCTGAACATGCGGTCCTGATGGCCGTAGTCGCGGCCGAGGAAGACCTCGTCGTGCGCGCCGGCAAGATAGATCGGGCCCATATCGTCGCTCATGCCGTACTGGGTGACCATGCGGCGGCAGATATCCGTCGCGCGCTGCAGGTCGCTGCCCGCGCCGGTGGATACCTCGCCCAGCACCACACGCTCGGCCGCATAGCCGCCCAGCGCCATGGCCACAAAGTCCAGCAGCTGGCTGCGGGTGGTGAAGTCGCTCTCCTTCTCCGGGAGCAGCAGCGTATGGCCGCCGGAGGAGCCGCGCGGCATGATGGTGACCAGATGCACATCGTCACAGCCGTCCAGCAGCTCGCCGACGATCGCATGACCCGCCTCATGGCAGGCGACAAGGCGCTTATCCTCGTCGGTGACGATGTGGCTCTTCTTCTCCGGACCCATCTGCACGCGCTCGATGGCGTCGTTCAGGTGGCGGGCGGTGATCTTCTCCTTCCCCTCGCGGGCGCAGAGGATCGCAGCCTCGTTCATGATGTTTTCCAGATCCGCGCCGGCAAAGTACGGCGTGCGCTTGGCGATGTTCGCCAGATCGACGTCGTCGGCAAGCGGCTTATCCTTCGCATGCACGCGCAGGATCGCCTCACGGCCGCGCACATCGGGGTAATTGACGGTGATCTGCCGGTCAAAGCGGCCCGCGCGCAGCAGCGCCGGGTCAAGGATGTCCTTGCGGTTGGTCGCAGCAAGGACAATCACGCCCTCGTTGACAGCGAAGCCATCCATCTCAACGAGCAGCTTCGGCAGAAAATGTCCTTTTGCCTCCGCTTCGATGGAAATGTTGTAGGTGAATTTGCCGGCGTACCGGTATTGCTGAATTTGCAGATAGTCCCGCAGATAGGTTTCTTCCTCTGCAACGCTGATGAGCTTCCGCGTGTCCAGATTGAGGTGCATCATCCGGGAAAGCGCGTCTGTGACCGTCTGGATATTCTCAACGCCCTGCATGATGGAAAGCACCTTGATGGTGTGCAGGGTGTTATAGAGAAAATGCGGGTTGATCTGCATGGAAAGCATCGCGATCTCGGAGGTGCGCTTTTCCGCTTCGGCGCAGCGGATGTTCGTGATCAGGGTGCGGATGCGCGCCAGCATGGCGCAGATGCGCTGATACAGAATGCCGACCTCGTCCTGCCGGGTGATACGGATCGGAAGCTCCAGCGCCTCATCGCCGGTCTGCTCCACCGCGCGCGTCAGCCTCCGTAAATCCTTCGTCAGATAGTGCGCCAGCGCAAATGCGATGACCGCAAACAGTGCCGCACAAAGCAAGACGATTAGCAGCATACGGTTTCGGACCTGTAAAAAGCCAGATATGACCGTATTCTGCCGGACGACGCCGACGATCTGCCAGGGTGTAATCTCAGAGGTCGTATAGACGACCAGACAGTCCGCGCCGCCGATCTGATCGGTGTAGCTTCCGTGCCCGCGCGGGACGGAATCCTGAAAACGGGTCAGCGGCAGAGTGTCCGCGCCCTCCGGCACATAGACGGCTTCGCCAGTGTCCCGGTCAAACACATACAGCGCATAGCCCTGCATTTCCTGAATGTCAAAGATCGTTTCCAGAAGGCTGCTTTTCACATCCGCCTTGATCACGCCGATGATCGTGCCGTTGTTCAGCACCGGGCGGACGATGGAAAAGACGTAGCTGCTTTTGGGCGACGGCTGCTTGCTTGTATATGCGTGCGGCGTTAGATAAACGACATCCGCCTGCCCGCTTTGTATCTGGGAAAACCACTCCGTCTGAAAAACCTCGTCATAGGGCGTTGTGATCCCATAGGTGCAGATACGACCGTCGAAGCCGTAGATGGAAACGCCGTTCAGATATGCCTTGAAGTTGCAGCGGTTGAAGAGATAGCTCCGCGCCTGCTGTAACGAGGCGATCTGCGCATTGGACTCCTGCGCGGTCAGAAACTGCACAACGCAGTTGTTCTGCGTGGAACGGACCTTGTTGGAAATAAACGCGGTCGTATAGTCGATCTCGCGCAGGCTTTCTTCAAACGTTTCGTTCAGCGTTTCAATGACCGTATCCAGATGCGCCTGCGCGGTCTCAACCGCCTCGCGGGTGAAGCTCCGATACCACGCCAGTGTACTGACTGCGCAGAACAGAAGCAGCAGCGCCACCATGATCGCGAGAATCCGTGCGGTAAAGCTGTGCAGCACTTTCATGATACAGATCCGCCTTTCGAGCCGTTTTCTCTATCATATACAAAATACGAAAAAATTCAAAGTGGCAGCTTTCGAAAAACAGATCAAAAAAGTACAATTTTCCCGCTGTCGGAGTCTGCTATGATAAACGCATAAAATTTCAGGAGGCATCCGTTATGGGGATTTTGCAGCCGATTTGGGACGGGACATTTGTCTATCGGGAGCCGGTCTGTTTTTCCGCCGACAAAGACGGGCGACCGACCGGCGGAACACTGCTGTATCAGCCGGAGGAGATTTTGTCAGTCACGTCGTTTGACGGAAGTGTTTTTTACCAACCGGTGCGGGATTATACCGCAAATGGGCGGCAGCTGGTGCGCACGGAGGCATCGCGCATCCCGTATCTGGAGCGCAGCGTGTATTGTAAGCCATTTACCGGCGTACCGGAAACAGCCTGGGTCCGCCTGTCGGGCGGAAAAGCCTACATGGAGGTCGTTTCCGATGTCTATCGCTGGCAGACGCTCGTGACCTATACGCACAGAGACAAATGGGCGGGATTTCAACCGGAGGCTTGCGGTGAGAGCCTTCCGCGCAGCATGGAAAAGCTGCGCGCGGGAGGAGACTTTCATCTGACATTTTACGGCGACAGCATCACAGCCGGCTGGGAAGCCAGCGGCTGCAATGAGCGCGCCATCGATATGGTGACACTGGGCGAATATCATGTTTCCCTCTGGCACGCGCCGTATCAGCCAGCATGGGCGGAGCTTGTGACGAACGCGTTGCAAGCTCGCTATCCGCAGAGCAACGTGATCAAAACGAACCGCGCCGCGGGCGGCTCCACCGTACAGTGGGGGGTCGAACATGCGGCGGAGCTCGTTCCGCCCTGCAAGCCGGATCTGATCATGCTGGGCTTTGGTATGAACAGTATGCAGGAAAGCGCCGAGGATTACCGGCGCGCAATTCTCTCGATTATACGCACCATACGTAAGGAATGCCCCGACTGCGAGTTTGTGCTCGTGTCGCCCATGATCCCAAATCCGGAGATCAAAGGCTTTCAGAACAACCAGCTTCCCGCGCAGCAGGACGTGCTGTATCAGATCGCGGCGGAGCTGGAAGGTGTCTGCATTGCGCCGGTGCATTCTGTTTTCCGGGAAATGACCGCCCGTGGGAAGCACTATCTGGAGCTGACCGGAAACTGCATCAATCACCCCAATGATTTTTCTGTTCGCGTCTATGCGCAGACCGTTTTGCGGACATTGGGCGTGGATGGGAGCGACGGATAAGGCAAAGAGAAATGCAGCTGGCACACGCAAAAACTGCGCCGCAGTAAACAAAGAATAGGGATTTCTGATATGTGTGGAACTGAGTAAAAATATTCCGATCTTCCAAAAAAATCAGTAGACTTTGTGCCGGTTCTGTGGTAGTTGTTTGTGCTACCGAAGAAAAGGAGGCACAGACGTGGCAAAGAATCGGGCAAACGGGGAAGGCAACATCCGAAAGCGCAAGGATGGACGCTGGGAAGGGCGCTACACTGCCGGATATGACGAAAAGACCGGCAAGCGGCTGATTAAGAACGTCCTCGGCAAGACACAGGCAGAAGTAAAAGAGAAGCTGGCGAAGGCAGTTGCGGAAGCGGAAACTGTCGATGTGCGGAGAGCAGACGAGTACACGCTCGGCACATGGCTGCAAACGTGGTATGAGCTATACGCAAAGCCACACCTGCGATTCTCGACTGCCGAATACTACCGGCGCGGCATCGAATTGCATATCATACCACGCCTCGGAGATATTCCGCTGAAAAAACTGACTGGACGCGACCTGCAATGGCTCTACAAAGACCTACAGGAACACGGGCGGCTCCGCGAAGCGCAGAAGGGGAAGCAGCCGGGGCTCAGCGACTCGACGATTCACGGCATCCACACGATGCTGCACAACGCCCTCGACCGCGCGTTTAAGGAGCGATTGATTGTCCGAAATCCGGCGGACGACTGCGTACCGCCGAAAATTCCGAAGCACGAAATGAAAATCCTGCCGCCGGAGCAGATCAAGTCCTACCTGACGGCTGCCGAGCAGCGCGGCGTCTTGCCAATGTTCTATCTCGAACTCATCAGCGGTCTGCGAAAAGGTGAACTGGTCGCGCTCCAATGGACAGACTTGGACATCGAAAATAAGACCATCTCTGTCAGCAAGCAGGCCGGACGCAACAATGTGGGCGAACCAGACATCACCCGTCCGAAAACGGAAAACTCCATTCGCAAAATCTCAATTCCGCAGGACGCGGTCGAGCTGTTGGTCGCAGAACATCAGAAGCACCCCAGCAACCCGTGGATGTTCCCATCACCTAAAACGGGCGAGATGTACCACCCGGACTCGGTGGTCAACATCCATAAGAAAATCCTGAAAGACGCGGGACTGGAACACCTGAGATTTCATGACTTGCGACACCCGTATGTCAAGCACACGACAAAAAAATATAATTCTGAAAAGCAGAAAACCCAAGCTACCAAGATAGATTTGATAGCCTGGGTTTTCCGTTTTTGTATCTTCAATTATTCAAAGAGGTCATGGACTTTGTAAACAATCTCAATGCGGTTGTCGGGGAATACATACACCTT
>JAGBFR010000024.1 GCA_017936375.1 Clostridia bacterium | reverse complement strand
TCTAAGCGTGAAGCCCACCTCAAGAATAAGTGTCCCATTCGAAAGAAGTAAGACCCCTGGAAGACTACCAGGTGATAGGTCATCGGTGAAAGAGTGGTAACATTTGAAGCTTGGTGATACTAATCGGTCGAGGACTTGATCTAAAAAGCAAATTGAGACAAGTGAGACCAAAGGGAAAATTGAAAGAAACTGGTCTTGCAGGATGTAAGAAATCTGGATGTGCGGTTTTCAGGGTACGCGTACGGCATAGGCCGCGGCCTTACGATCAGGTCAAGCTGAGCAATCAGCCGTTTGCCTGACAAGGACGAAATAATAGAAACTGCGCGAACTGTGCGGGGGTTCACCAAGTCTGATGCTTCGGTTATCAATAGACGAAGCGGAGGCCAAGAGGAACGTGGACTGCACAAACCCTATAAGAATTCCGGTGGTTATGGCGAAAGGGTCCCACCTGTTCCCATACCGAACACAGAAGTTAAGCCTTTCAGCGCCGATGGTACTTGGCTGGAGACGGCCCGGGAGAGTAGGTCACTGCCGGATCCCAACGAAGAAGCTCAGCAGATGCTGGGCTTTTTCTTTTTGCGTTTTTGGGCGAAAAAGGAAAGATGACCGCGAAAGGAACGAAGAATCGGGAAAAAGCGCATCAAACAGCATTTGACAGCGCGGGAATGCGCGCAGTAGACTGAGTGTCCATTTTCAAGCGGCGGACAGGCGCCGCCGCCCGACCCGGTAAGACAAATCAAGCCATCGTAACTGCCGGGAGGAAGCTGACGCTTTCTGATGGAAGAGAACAGAAAGGGGTTATGCACATGACAATTGAAACAAGACGCCTTATCCTCAGGGTGATGAGGGAGGACGACCTTGCGCCGCTCCTCGCGATCTTCAGCGACCCGGAGACCATGCAGTACTATCCGGGGACATTTGACGAGGCGCGGGTGCGCCGATGGATCGCTGTCAATCGGGATCGCTGCCGGACGTTTGGCTTTGGCCTGTTTGCCGTTGTGCTGAAGGAAACGGGCGAGGTTATCGGCGACTGCGGCGTGACGATGCAGCAGATCGATGGCGTCATCAGGCCGGAGCTGGGGTATCACATCCATAAGGCGCATCAGAGAAAGGGCTATGCCTCCGAGGCGGCGCGGGCCTGCATGGAGATGATCTTCACCCGGACAACGTTTGGTGAGCTCTATACCTATATGAAGCACACGAACGCTCCGTCCTATCTGACGGCAATCCGCAACGGCTTCACATTCGTGCAGGAATATGACGACCCGGTCAATGTGCGCACGCGCGTATACAGGATCACGCGCGAGGCTTGGGCGATGCAGAGGGAGAAGGAGGTGCGCGCATGATCCGTGTCGAGCATGTCAGCAAGACCTACCGCGTGCAGAAGCGCAGCGCGGGCTTTGCCGCGGCGCTGACCTCCCTGTTCAGCAGGGAATATGAGGAAATCCGCGCGCTGAACGACGTCAGCTTCACCATCGGGGACGGTGAGATGATCGGCTACATGGGCCCCAACGGGGCCGGCAAGAGCTCCACAATCAAGATTCTCAGCGGCATCCTCACCCCGGACAGCGGCAGCGTGACCATCGACGGGCGCGTGCCGTGGAAAAACAGGATCGAGCATGTGAAGAGCATCGGCGTGGTCTTCGGCCAGCGCTCCCAGCTCTGGTGGGATAT
This sequence comes from Clostridia bacterium, assembly GCA_017936375.1. Lineage (GTDB taxonomy): Bacteria > Bacillota > Clostridia > Christensenellales > Aristaeellaceae > Ventricola. The sequence continues at coordinate 20,530 of JAGBFR010000024.1, read as the reverse complement.
CCCGGTGATCGACTCCTACGAGCTGCTGCGCGACATTTATGCCATCCCGAAGGCGCAGTACAGCAAGAATCTTGAGGAGCTGACCGAGCTGCTCGCCCTCTCCGAATTGCTCAAAACGCCGACGCGCCAGCTCTCCCTCGGCCAGAGGATGCGCTGCGAGATCGCGGCGTCGCTGCTGCACGCGCCGAAGGTGCTCTTCCTCGACGAGCCGACGATCGGACTGGATGCAGTGTCCAAAATCGCCGTGCGCGAATTCGTCACCCGGCAGAACAGGGAGCACGGCACGACCGTCATCCTCACCACGCACGACATGCAGGACATCTCCGCGCTGGCAAAGCGCGTGATCCTCATCGGCCGCGGGCGCATCCTGCTGGACGGCACGATCGACGACATCCGCCGCGAGGGCGCGAACCCCGGCGGCGAGACGACCGATCTTGACCAGGCGGTGGCCAATCTCTACCGCCGGCTCGACATCCTGTGAGGCGCACCATGAAGAAATATTGTTCCTTCTTCCGGGTGCGCTTTGCGCTCGGCCTGCAGTACCGCACGGCGGCGCTGGCGGGCATGGTGACCCAGTTCTTCTGGGGCGGGATGAACATCCTGATGTACCGCGCGTTCTATGAGGCGGACGCGGCGGCCTTCCCGATGACGCTGCAGGCGACGTCCTCCTACATCTGGCTGCAGCAGGCGTTTCTGATGCTCTTTGCGGCGTGGCTGCTGGAAAACGAGATCTTTGACGACATCGTCAGCGGCAATGTGGCTTATGAGCTCTGCCGCCCGGTGAATATCTATGACATGTGGTTCGCCCGGAGCGCGGCGAACAGGCTCTCCCGCGCGGTGCTGCGCTCGTTCCCGATTCTCGCGGTGGCGTCGCTGCTGCCCGCGCCCTACGGCATGGCCGCCCCTGCGAGCGCCGCGCACTTCCTGCTCTTTCTGCTGACGGCGGTGCTGGGCTTTGGGGTCACGGTGGCGTTTTTCATGCTGGTGTATGCGCTTACGTTCTACACCGTGTCGCCCAACGGCCTGCGGATCCTGATCTCCTCGGTCGTCGAGTTCTTTGCCGGGGCGATCATCCCGCTGCCCTTCTTCCCGGACGGGGTGCGCAGGGTGTTTGAGATGCTGCCGTTTGCCTCGATGCAGAATGTACCGCTGCGCGTATACAGCGCGAGCATGACCGCGCAGGAGATGGCGCGGGCGATCGGGCTGCAGGCCTTCTGGCTGGCGGCGCTCGTTGCTGCGGGGCGGATGCTCTGCAGCCATGCGCTGACGAAAATGACGGTGCAGGGGGGCTGAGCGATGAAGACGATTCAAAAACTCGCGGACGCCGTCCGCCTGTATTTCCATTACGTCTCGCTGAATGTGCGCAGCGCGATGCAGTACAAGGCGTCGCTGCTGCTGATGATCACGGGCCAGCTGCTCGTTTCCTTCAGCACATTCTTCGGGATTCACTTCATGTTCATGCGCTTTTCCCATGTGAAGGGCTACACCTACGAGGAGGTGCTGCTCTGCTTTGCGATCGTGCTGATGCAGTTTTCGCTGGCGGAGATGTTTGCGCGCGGGTTTGATACCTTCTCCGGGACGGTGCGCCGGGGCGAATTCGACCGCATTCTGGTCAGGCCGCGCAGCACGGTGCTTCAGGTGCTGGGCAGCAGGTTTGAGATCACGCGCATCGGCCGCATGGCGCAGGCCTGCCTGATGTTCGCCTACGTCGTATCGGCGTCGCCGGTGGCGTGGACGCCGCTGCGGGTGACGACGCTCGCGATGATGCTCCTTGGCGGCGCAATGCTCTTTGGCGCGCTGTTTCAGGTGTATGCGTCGCTGTGCTTCTTTACCCTGGACGGGCTGGAATTCATGAATGTCCTCACCGACGGCGGCAGGGAGTACGGCAAGTATCCGCTGGATATCTATGGCAAGCGGGTCATGCAGTTCTCCATCGCGGTGGTGCCGTATGCGGTGGTGCAGTATTATCCGCTGCAGCTGCTGCTCGGGCGGAGCGCAAATCCATGGCTGGCATTTTGCCCGCTGGGCGTGCTGCCGTTTGCAGCTATTTGTCAGCTCTGCTGGCGCTATGGCGTGTCGAGGTACAAGTCGGCGGGCTCGTAAGGGGCTTGCGCGTGCCGGGTAATCCGGTATAATAGAAATCACAGAGAAATCAGACGTTGGAGGGATTGCGATGTACTGCACGAAGTGCCGCATGCTGACGCAGGGGCCGCGCTGCACATTCTGCGGCAGCGACAGCCTGAGGGAGCCCGCGACGGGCGACCTTTGCTATCTGACGCAGAAGCCGCCGATCTGGGCGAAGGCGATGGAGGATCTGCTGGAGGAAGAGGGCATCTTCTATGAGAAGGAGAATCTGCTCGGCGCGGCGCTGGCGCTGAGTGTGGGCCCGCTGCTGGAGCAGGTGAGCTTCTTTGTGCCGTATCAGCATCTGGAGCGCGCGAGGGAGATCGACCGCTGCTTCTTTGGCGGCGGCGCCGTGCTGGAGCCGGAGGCGACCGTGCTGCCCGCGCAGAGCGAGATCCGATTCGCGCAGGAGGCGGACGTCCCGGCGATCCTTGGGTTCATCCGCGCGCTGGCAGCCTATGAGGAGATGGAGGACGAGGTCGTCGCCACGGAAGAGCTGCTGCGCGAGTGGCTCTTTGAGCGCAGGGCGGCGGAGGTGCTGCTCGCGCTGGAGGACGGCGTGCCGGTGGGCTTTGCGCTCTTCTTCGGGAATTTCTCCACCTTCCTCGGGCGCGGCGGCATCTATCTTGAGGATCTCTTTGTTAGGCCTTCGTACCGCGGGCGGGGCTACGGCAGCGCGCTGCTGCGCCGTCTGGCGAAGATCGCCGTGGAGCGCGGCTGCGGGCGGCTGGAGTGGTCCTGCCTTGACTGGAATCGGCCGAGCATCGACTTTTACCTCTCGCGCGGCGCGCAGCCGATGGAGGACTGGACGGTCTATCGGCTGACGGGCGATCGCCTGCTTGCCATGGCGCAGGAAGGCTGACGCGCCGTCCAAATAAATGGACGAGGGGGATTGACAGCGGGCGGTTCTTGCTGTATAATCCATTCTCGTGCTGCGAAAGCAGCGAAGATATTCCGGTGACAATGGCGAAAGGGTCCCACCTGTTCCCATACCGAACACAGAAGTTAAGCCTTTCAGCGCCGATGGTACTTGGTTGGAGACGACCCGGGAGAGTAGGTCGTTGCCGGATTCCAAAAGAAAAACGCTCAGCATTTGCTGGGCGTTTTTTCTGTATGCCGCCTGCGGGCGGGACCTCATCCGTCGCGGCTGTCGCCGCGCCTCCTTCCCCATAGGGGAAGGTATTTTTTGTCTGCGGCTTCGAAGCCCCCCTATAATACGCGGCGCCGTCTCATCAATTGTACACAGGATTGCTTCATAGCATGACAACTCTATGACCTTCCCCTATGGGGAAGGTGTCAGCCCTATGGGCTGACGGATGAGGTCTCCGCCGCAGCGGATGTCCCCCTCCTTTACAACCCCCCTCTCCCGCAGTATAATACAAACCGAAATCTGCAGCACAGAAGGTGTATTTATGATCTGCCGCACCATGCCCTACGGTACGCTCCCCAGCCATCGCTTTGTGGTGATTCTGTCCACATACTGTGGAAAGATCCTGCTCTCCCGCCATGCGCAGCGCAGCACATGGGAGACGCAGGGCGGGCATATCGAGCCGGGCGAGACGCCGCTGGAGGCCGCCCGCCGCGAATTGTATGAGGAATCCGGCGCGGTGGATTATGATATCCGACCGCTGTGCGATTACTTTGCCGGGGAAAAGGACACCGGCGCGCTGGGCTACGGCAGCGTATTCGCGGCGGAAATCCACACCCTTGGGGATATCCCGGCGGGGAGCGAGATGGCCGAGGTGCGCCTGTTTGACGCGCTGCCGGAAAACATCACCTATCCCGCGATCACGCCGGTGCTATTCCGAAGGCTTTTTGAGGGCGTTGACCGCAGGACGATCCTTGTCGGCACGACGAACCCGAGCAAGGTGCGCTATTACGAAAAGATGTTTGCAGAATATCCCATCCAGCTGGTGACGCCTGCGCAGATGGGCATCACGGAGGACCCGGAGGAAAGCGGGCGCACGCCCGAGGAGAATGCGGCGATCAAGGCGGCCTTCTACGGGCGGTATGCCGACACGGTGATCTGCGGCGACTCCGGGCTGTATTTTGATGCGCTCGCGCTTGACGACCCGCGCCAGCCGGGGCTGCATATCCGCACGCCGCAGGGCGGGGCGAGACTTGACGACGAGCAGATGATCGCCTATTACGCGCAGCTTGCGCATGAACTGGGCGGGCACGCGATGGCGTATTACCTGGACGGCTTTGCCATGCAGGCGGATGGGGCGATCCACACCTTCGCCGCCACGCGCGAGGAGGCGCGGGCCAACGCCTTTTATATGCTCGATCAGCCGTGCGCCAAGCGCCGAGAGGGCTGGCCGCTGGACAGCCTGTCCGTCGACAGGGATGGGACGTCCTTCCTCGCGCCGGAGCGGAAGGTTGTCCCGCAGATGAAGTTTGGCTATAAGGAGCGGCTCAAGGCGTTTATCCTTGAGAAATTGGGGATGTAAATCTTTGTCACTCGCTTCTCCCTCCGTCATCGCTTGCAGCGATGCCACCATTCCGGGGAGCTCGTATAGTCGCCTAACGGCTCCTTGCGATTCCCCACGCTCCGCCCGCTCTTGTCCGCCACTGGCGGCGCGAGCTCCGGTGCCTCCCGGAGGGAGGCTTGTATCGGCAATCTATGCAATAAACCGCTGATTTGCAGAGCTAAGAATGAAAAAGGCTCCCTCTGGGAGGGAGCTGTCGGCGGAGCCGACTGAGGGAGCATGCGGGAAGCGGAGCAGGATATATGCCGGACATTGTCCTTGCTGCAGGCGCGAGGTTACCCCTCCCGCAGCAGATCCTCCCAGTTTTCCGGGAAGCCGCAGAGCGCGAGCTCCGCACAGGGGTAGTCCTCCGTCAGATCGCGGATGCCCCGGATCATCTGATGATAGACACGCTGATTCCCCGCGACGGCGCGAAGGCCGAGCAGCAGGGCGAAGAGCGTGTTTTTTTCATATTTCCGGTATTTGTCCGGGAGGATGGGCTTCTGCTCGAGGGGCTGATTGTAGAGGCGATTGTAGTGGGCGCAGATGTTGCGCACATCCGTCGCCACGGCGATCAGGCGGCTGAGCTGATAGGGCTCAAGGTCGTACTGCCTGCTGACGGCGTACTGATCCTTCTCCTGCATGATGTCAAAGAGCGAGCCGAGCATGCCGAATGTGAACAGCTCCACCGCCGCCCAGATGGGGAACTGGCCGCCGTATTTCTGCTTGTGATGCCGGACAAAGGCGAGGTCGCCGGAGCGCTTGACCTCGCTTTTGAATTTGCCGATCAGATTGCCGTGGACGAGGCTGCCGTTGGGCAGGCGCTCCGCGCGGAAGTTATCCGCCTGCATATACCCCAGCGAGCCGTAGGTCATCGCCAGATGATAGGAGAGCTTTGCGCGCAGCTGCACCTCGAAGAACTCGAGCACCGGCAGGATCTGATGGCGCATGCCCATGTCAAACTGGTACAGGTCATAGAGCATATCCAGCGTCACGCCGTCCGCAAAGCGCTCCGGGTCGTCCGCGCGGCGCAGGTGATTGCCATAGGTCGTCAGGCGGTAGTAATTGACGGTGGAGAAGAGATGGCGCGCGCGGTCGGCGTTGCCGACGTCAAGGCCGTGCAGCTCGGTCAGGCGCTGGGCCTGCTCCTCAAAGCTGCGCGCGGGCTTGACCGTGGCATAGGTTTTTCTTTTCGCCATGGGCGAATCCTCCTTGCAGCGCATTTTGGATAAAAAAGGCTGCCAGAACAAGCGGATACGCTGACGCCTTGTCCTGACAGCCTTTATCTTATGCAGGGATTACTTGTTGATCTCCAGCACCTTGTCGCGCAGCTCCTTCTCCAGGCGGCCAAGCTCGATGGAGGCCTCGGCGCGCTTCTGGGCGCCCTCGCGCTGGATCTTCTGCACCTCGGTGAGGGTGTCGATGAGCGCGGTGTTGGCCACGCGGATCGTCTCCAGATCGATGATGCCGCGCTCGGCTTCCTTCGCGGTCTCGATGGTGCCGGTCTTCAGGCGCTCGGCGTTGGCCTTGAGCAGCTCGTTCGTCATGTCGGTGACGGCCTTCTGCGCCTTGAGGGCGTCCTCGGCGTGCTGCATGCCAAGGGCGATGACCATCTGGCTCTTCCACAGCGGGATGGTGTTGACGATGGTGGACTGGATGCGCTCGGCGAGCACATTGTCGTTGGTCTGCATCAGGCGGATCTGCGGGCCCATCTGCACGGAGACCATGCGGGTGAGCTTGAGATCATGGATGCGCTTCTCGAAGCGGTCGATCAGCTGGGAGAAGTCGTTGGCGGTCTGAGCGTCGGCCGGGTCGGCAGTCTCCTGCGCCTTGGCCAGCAGCGGCGGCAGATCCTCCTCGCGCAGGCGGCGCAGCTTGAGCTCGCCGGCGATGATGTAGAGGGTCAGCTCATGGTAGTACTGCTCATTCTGCGCGTAGAGGTCGTCGAGCATCATCGCGTCGGAGATGAGCTGCTTCTGATGGCCCTGCAGGGAGGCGATGATCTCGCCGATGTTCTCCGAAACCTTTTCATACTTGGCCTTCAGCTGGGTGATGCTGTTGCCGGCCTTCTTGAACAGGCCGAACAGACCGCCGCGCTTGCCCTCGTCCACGTCGAAGCCCTTGAGCTCGGCGACGAGGTCGGTCAGCATGTCGGAGATCGCGCCGGTGTCCTTGGTCTTGACCTCTTCGAGGATCTTGTCGGAGAACTGGGTGATCTTCATCTGCGCGGCGTTGCCGTACTTGAGGACGGTCTCGCTGTCGCTGATGTCGATGCGCTCGACAAAGGCGAGGACGGCGGCCTTCTCCTGCTCGGAGAGGTTTTCAAAGTTGAGGGAATCTTCCTCGGCGGACACGGGCTCGAGCTTCTCCTCGGCCTTCTCCTCCTCGACGGCGGCAGCGGGCGCGGCCTGCACAGCAGCGGCGGCAGCGGCGGCAGCGGCGGTCTCGGCCTCAGCGGCGGCGACCTCGGCGGCAGCCTGCTCGGCCTCGGCGGCCTTCGCGGCCTCAGCGGCGGCGAGCTCAGCCTCGTCGCTCGGGAGCATGAGATTCGGAATCTTGTTGTCCATGGTCAGATCTCCTTTTCTTGTCAAAAATCGGGAATAAAGGCCCGTTCAGGCGAAAGGAATGCGCCCTGTGGGGCAGAAATCGCAAGGTATAGATATTCCTACTTTCATCATACACCAAAACGCCGGGGGTGTAAAGTGTTTTATTGCATGCGTCAGTCGGCGGCGCGGCAATTCACGGCTTCATTTTTGGCCCCGCCTGTGGTACAATGGCCTCATCGCGCGTCCGCCTGGGCACTGTTCCGGCGGGCGGGATGACGGAGGGGATACGGATGACGAAGAAAATCTGGCTGGCGGACGGCATGCTGCTGCTGACGGCGCTGATCTGGGGCAGCGGCTTTGTGTTTATGAAAAACTCGCTGGACAGCTTTCCGCCCGGGGCGATCATCGCCATGCGCTATGCGATCGGCTCGGTGCTCGCTGCGCTGATTTTTCGAAAGCACCTGCGCGGGCTGACGCGCGGGGACGTCGCGCGCGGCGCGCTGGTGGGGCTTTTGCTCTCCTCGGCGTATATCGTGCAGACCATCGGCCTTGACCATACCACCGCGGGGCGCAATGCCTTCCTGACGACGGTGTATGTGCTGCTGGTGCCGCTCTCCTCGTGGCTGATCTTCCGCCAGAGGCTGCGCCGCTCCACGCTTATCGCCGCCGCGCTGATGCTCACGGGCATCGGCCTGCTCTCATTGGACGGGGAGAGCGGCGGGCTCAACGCGGGCGACGTGCTGACCCTGTGCGCGGGCTGCCTCTTTGCGGCGCACATCATGGCGGTCGACCGCTTCCATCAGAAGACGAACGTCTACGCGCTGATCGTGCTGCAGTTTGCCTTCTCGTCCGTGATTGCGCTTTTGTACACGCTGCTCTTTGAGCGCGGGCAGGCGCTGTCCTTTACGCCCTCGTCGGTCGGCGGGCTGTTGTATCTGTCCGTCGTCTCCACGACGATCGCCATGAGCCTGCAGAATATCGGCCAGAGCATGGCGCCCGCGTCGCATGCGTCGATCCTCCTCTCGCTCGAGTCGGTCTTCGGCGCGCTCTTTTCCTGCCTGCTGCTCGGCGAGCGGATGACGCCGCAGGTGCTGCTGGGCTTTGCGGTGATCTTCTGCGCGCTGCTCATCAACGGGCTGGCGGGGGAGAAGGAAGCGAAGTAGGCGAAACAGAATAAACAACAATCCCCGCCCAAACGGACGGGGATTTGCTTATCCTTTTTACCAGATAAAGGGGATCATGCGCCAGCGGACTTTTTGCTTATACTCGGCGTAGCCCGCGAGGCCCTCGGTGAGAACCTCCTCCTCATTGCGGATGCGCTTGGCGATGATCGCCGGATAGGCGAGGAAGACGATAAAGCCGATCGCCGAGCCCAGCACCAGCGGCATGGACATGAACAGGAGCAGCGTCACGGCGTACATCGGATGGCGGACGACGCCGTAGAGGCCGGTATCCACGACCTTCTGCCCCTCCTGCACCTTGATCGTGCGGGAGAGGTAGGCATTCTCCCGCAGCACCTCGGCGTAGAGCGCATAGGCGATGAGGAAGACGACCGCCGCCGCGGCAGAGACCCAGCCCGGCAGCGGCAGCCAGCCAAATCGGAAGTCCAGCCCCGAGAGCACAAAGCCCGCGATGAACATCAGCCCGCTGAGCTTGATGACCGTGGACTGCTCCGCCTGCTCTTCCTTCATGCGCAGGCGCTTTTCGAGCAGCGCCGGGGCCTTGACCATCATGACCAGCCCCGCGATGAACATGGGGATGAAGAGGATGGCGCACAGCAGCAGGCCGCCGGGGTAGCGCAGCGTGCCCGCGGGCACGAAGATGAGCAGCGCGATGAGCAGAAGGCCGGCGAAGAAGAGGACCATGGCTTTTGCAAAGAGAGAGCGGGTCATGGGGGACACCTCCGGTTGACAGTTGATGGATGATGAAGGGATGGAAGGTTGACTTTCAATTCATGGTTTGCTATAATAAAGGCACGACGCAGGCTCTCTTGCGAACAAGCCTTGCGTTAAGGAAGCTTTGTCCGCTTGCGGTCTGACTCACCGCTTGCGGGCTTCTTTTTTATGGCGGCATACATGTCCTTGAGGACTGGATAAATTGCCCTGACCACATTGCAGATGCAATTGATCAGTTCCATCATTCGCATAGACTTCACCTCCTTCCGCAGTGGAATCGGGTGAGAGCCTAACGCCGTGCCGCCGGACGGCGAAGCGCCCGACAGCTACAGGATACCCTGAGCCCATGGAAAAGTCAAGGAGCATGCAGGCGGAGCGAGCAGGTCAGGTATCTGGATCTGGCGGCGCGCGGCTATTCAAAGATCGAGACGCCGCACTATTTTGAGATCATGGACATTTCGGATGCGGTCGTGAGCATGTTTGAGTATCAATGAGGAGGCCTCCGGCGGTCTGGTTATGCCGGGGAGCTGCATAAAAGAAGCCACGGAATGATATCGGATTCCAGATGGAATGGAGCGATATGACTTTTATCGATCGGCAGCATCAAGCCCAGAGGTTCAAAGGGAAGCCCTTCTACTCTTACCGATCTATTCACAGTCTTTCATAGAAAAAGGATTGCATCAAGAATAAAGAAAAACACCACAGCCTGCGCTATGGTGTTTCTGGTGCGGTAGATGGGACTTGAACCCATACGTCATACAACACACGCCCCTCAAACGTGCCTGTCTGCCAATTCCAGCACTACCGCGTATTCAATTGGTGCATCTCGGATGCAACGTGACTATTATATCCAAGAATAGGCCCTGTGTCAAGGGCTTCGGAGAAAAAATTTTCAAAAAAGCATGCGAAGGGAAACAGGCGAAAAATCCCTGCAAAATTGCATCGGGATGAAAGAGGAGGGGGCGCTGCCCCGTCTTATTCATACAGAGGCGGCGTGAATGTGCGCGAAAACGGCGAACCGGCGGAAATTCCCCCCGATGGGGCTTGCATCCCGGATTGAAATGAAGTATGATATAAGTTGCTTGATTGTACACTAGCGCACATGCGCTCAATCGATAGATCACCCGGAAGAGAAGGAGGTGAAGGCCTTGACGCAGGATCAGACGCCGCATCGCAGGCGGCGCAGACAGGAGATCCCGGATGCGCCGCAGCAGGAGCAGGCGCCCGCCGAGCCGGTGCGCATCGTCATCGCGCAGGACGACGAGCCGGACTGGCTCGTATCGGCGACGGACGTATCCGGCGCAGCCTCGCGCAGGAATGGCGCGGCGCACCCGCCCAAGGCGGAGCCGCAGGAGGTGGAGCGCAAGAGGCCTGAATATATATGGAAAGCACCGCCGGAGGAGCCGCAGAGAGGCGGTGCAGCCCCGGCGCAGGAATCCCCCGCCGCAGAGGGGCAAAGCAAGCGCCCCGGCGGCATGGCCATGGAGGACGGGCAGCAGGCGCCGCGTCCCCGCGTGGTGCGCAAGGCCCCGCCGAAGACGGGAAAAATCCGCACGGCGGAGAGCACGAAAAAGGCTCCGCCCAAAAAGAAGCTGAGCAAGAAGGCACGCGCGCGCCGGAATAAAAAGATCCGCAATGCGATCCTCCTGATCGCGGCGGCGGCGGTGCTGATTGCGCTGATCGTCGCGGGCTGCATCGGCGGGGCGCGCCTCGCCGATATCAAGACGACGCTCGACCGCGGCAACGGCGTCTTCTACCACAATATCTTCGTCAACGACATCCCGCTGGAGGGCAAGACCCTCGATCAGGCGGAGCAGGCCGTCTCCGCGCAGGTGGCCAATCTGATGTCCAACTTCCAGCTGACCCTGCGCACGCAGGACGGGCGGAGCTGGACGATCACCAGCAGCGACCTGAACATGAAATACGACGTGGCGGATCAGCTCGATCAGCTCTGGTCCATCGGCCACAGCGGCTCCTCGGCGGAGCGGTATGAGCAGGTCAAGCAGCTGGACAATCAGTCCGTCATGCGCTACACGACGCTGACGTACGACCTGTCCAGCATCAATGAGATCCTGCTGCAGATCAAGAGCGAGGTTGAGCGCTCGCCCGTCAACGCGACGCGCATCAACGACGAGACGCGCTGGCCGCCGTATTCCTACACGGACGACGAGCCCGGGCAGGCGCTGGACATCACCGGCCTGAGCGAGACGATCATCCAGATGGTCAACGAGCTGGAGTCCGGCGTGGTTGAGCTCAAGCCCACGCAGGTGCAGGCCGCCGTCACGCGCGAATACCTCGAGGGCCAGATCGTCAAGCTCGCCACCTACGAGACCTCGATCGGCAAGACGGGCGATTACGTCGAGGCGCGCCATGAGAACATCCGCATCGGCACCGAGAAGTTCAATCACCTGATCATCAAGCCGGGCGAGTCCGTCTCCTTCAACAAGGTGACCGGTAAGCGCAGCAACCCGAAGAACGGCTATCAGCCCTCGCTGGAGCTGGCCTACGGCGAATACGTCGAGGGTCTGGGCGGCGGCATCTGCCAGGTGTCCTCCACGCTGTATAACGCGGTCATCGCCGCGGGACTTGACGTCACGGAGCGCACGCAGCACTCGCTGCCCTCGAGCTATGTGCCCCTCGGCCTTGACGCGACCGTATCGGACGAGCGCCTTGACTTCGTCTTCAAAAACAATACGGGCGCGGACATCTTCATCGAGACGCAGTATTATAAGAAGAAGAACAACTACTACGCCACGCAGTTCACCATCTACGGCAGACCCGACCCCAACGGCTATACCTACAAGCTGGAGAGCCAGGTCAGGGAGACGCTGCCCGTGCCGGAGCCGACCTATCGCCCGGACAAGGACGCGACGTACGTCGTCTACGACGACGAGACCAAGCAGACCAACAAGGGCGCGGAGGGCTACGTCGTGGACGTCTATCTGGTGACGCTGGACGCCAACGGGCTTGAAGTCGACCGGACGCTCAGCCACACGGACACCTACAAGGCCGTGACGCCGGTGTACTACGTCGGTGTGACGCCCAGAGAGACGCCCGTGCCGGAGACGAACGACTGATCCGGGAATGCACACAGGAAACACAGAAGGGAAAGGAGCTTACCTATGCTCGCCTTTAGGAAATCCATGGCTGCGGCGCTGATTGCCGCGGCGATCACCCTCCCCGCCGCCCTTGCTGCCGCCGCGGAGACCGCGCCCCTCGCCCCTGCCGCGCAGCAGGAGGAGGCGCAGGAGACCAGCTACGGCAAGGCCGACGCCTTCACCAAGAAGCGCAGCTACCTGGGCGTGACGTCCAGCACGGCATGGATGCAGCAGGCGCGCGTGGGCGGTCTGATGCTCAACCTGCGCCTGTTCACCCCGATGGGCGACAGCATCGCCTTTGAGGAGTGCCTCGGCGCGGCGGCGACGGGCGGGGAGAAGGATATCCGCCTGACGATGCGCGTGCTTGAGTGGCAGGAGGGCACGATGCTGCAGCTGGATCAGTATGCGGCGGAGGTGCTCGACCGCGTGGGCGTGACGGAGATCGCCCTTGCGGACGGCATGCGGGATATTCGTGCGATCTACAATGTGGACGAGATCCTTTCCATCCGCAGCATGTTCGGTCTTGGCGCAGCGGAGCAGCTGAGCCTCGCCGGCGAGCATGCCCCTGTGACCGTGGTCAGCGAGGACGGCATTCGCCGCCAGCTGACGAAATAATATACCTGTCTTTCTGCGCCGGTGCGGATTCGGGGATAGAGCCCCGGGTCTGCGCCGGCGCTGCTTATATAGAGTGAAACCCAGTTTTTATGCGGGCGGGGCGACATTGTGCGCAGGGTCAGCTTGCGATGAAAAACGAAACATGATATACTTTTAACCATCGGGCGCGCGCAGACGGCGCGATGCTCACCCGGAAAGGCAAGGCGCCTCTTGGAGGCGCGGACAGGAGGAAAACCCTATGCGCAGAATCTGTTTGGCCGTGCTGCTGGCGCTGCTGCTGGCGGCTGTACTGCCGGCCGCGGCTGATGAGGCGGGCGTGATCGTGCAGTCCTCGTGCAGCATTGTGAAGTCCGGGGATTATCATCTGGTCTACTGCTACGCACAGGTTCATAATCAGTCGGAGGAGATCATCTGCCTGGAGAGCGGCACATTTGAGCTGCACAATGGCGAGCAGATCCTCGCGACGGAGGACGTCACCCGCATCTGGCCGTATTTCATTGCCCCCGGTGAGGATGGCTACCTCTTTGATATCGTCTCCTTCGAGCCGGATGAAAGCGGCCCCGTCGTGCCGTCGGTGACGGGCATCGATTACAACATCAGGTACATGAGCATTGCGCTCGAGCACGCGGGGCAGTCGCTGGAGGCGGATACGCAGATCACCGTCGAGCCCTCGGGCGACGTCGTGGTGACCTGCACGCTGCACAACCCGACGAATATGGACGCCTACGATCCGACCGTGGCCATCGGCCTGTATACGGCGGATGGGCTGCTGCTCTACGCCGACGGCGTGACGCTGCAGGATGTGGGCGTGCCGGCGGGCGGCACGGTGCTGCGCCGCTTCCGCATCGACGACGGCATCGCCGGGCAGTGGGGCGCATACGGCGTGACGCCCTCGCATGCGGCGGTCAAGGCGACCTTCCGCACGGACGAAGACTAATTCCCGCGCACGACGCGGCATCAGGAGGATGGATATCATGGAAAAGAAGACGATTCGCACCGGCGCACCCTTTGTGCTGGCGGGCGCGGCTGTGCTGGCGTATGCACTGGTGATGGGCATCGGCGCGATTCCTGACTATCTGCTGGCGGCGGCGCTCGGCGTCGCGGCGTATTTTGTCGGCAGCAGGATCTTCCCCGTCCGCGTGATCGAGGTGGAGAAGGGCCCCAGCTCCGGCAATGCCGAGGTGGATGCGCTGATCCTCGAGGCGCGCGCGCAGCTTGAGCAGATTGAGGCGGCGAATGAGGCGATCGCCGATCCGGCGCTCTCCGCGCAGATCGCCGACATCGGCGCGACCTGCAGGCTGATCCTCTTAAGGCTCGAGGAGCAGCCGAATATGCTCTCTTCCCTGCGCACGTTCCTGCGCTATTACCTGCCGGCGACCATGAAGCTGCTGGACGCGCGGGCGAAGCTGGAGGGCGAGGTCAATGCCGGCCAGAGCACGAAGATTGCCGCGCGCATCGGCGAGGCGATGGCGACCGTGCAGGGCGCGTTCAAGAAGCAGCTTGAGGCGCTGAATGAATTCCGATTCATCAATCTGGAGAGCGAGATGGACGTGCTCTCCGACATGCTCAGGAGCGACGGCCTGACCGCAGAGCCCCAGACGGAGCCGGCGGCGCAGGCGGAGCAGGAGGAGGATCCCTTCGCGGGGCTCTTCACTCAGGGAGGAAAGTAAGCGATGGGTGAGTTTTCTCAGTTTGCGCTGGTGCCCGAGCAGGGCGTCGTGCCGCAGATGGAGCAGCTGGACGAGGGCATGCAGGCGCGCATCGCGCAGATGGCCGCCCGTCTGAATATCCGCGACAACGCGGCGGTGATGGCCTTTGGCGCGAAGGCGCAGAAGGACATGAACGCCTTTACCAGCATTGCATTGACGCAGATGCTGCGCGAGGATGTGACCCCGCTCGCCGGGGTGATGCAGACGCTGACTGATCAGATCCGCGCGTGCTCCTTCACCGCGCAGGCGAAGGGATTCCTGCGCAGGATGTTCGGCGCGCCATCCCCGCTCAAGGAGGTGCGCGAGGCCTATGAGAAGGCGGAGCCGCACATCAACAAGTGCGCGGACGAGATGACCGACAGGCGCGTGGCGCTCATGCGCGACAGCGCGCTGCTGGACAGGCTCTATGAAAGAAATGAGGCGCTCTACCGCGAGCTCTGCTCGCTGATCGTCGTGGGCGACGAGGTGATCCGCCAGGCGAATGAGCGCGGCGAGGAAGCGCCGATCATCGCCCGGATGGAGCGGCGCGTGCAGGATATCCGCGTGACGCAGCTGGCGAGCACGCAGCTGGCGGCGCAGATCCGCGCCGTGCAGCAGAGCGACGAGCTCACCTGTCAGAAGCTGCAGTCCGCGCTGGAGGTGACGATCCCGCTGTGGAAGAGCCAGATGGCCGCCGCGCTGGGTCTCGCCCGGGCGACGGACTCGATGGCGATGCAGCGGCGCATCTCCGGCGAGGCGGCGCGGGGCATCCGCACCGGCGCAAAGGAGCTGAGGGCGCAGAAGGACGCCTTTGTCCGCGAGGCGGGCAAGAGCGATCAGGAGAGCGCGCAGCAGACCGCAGAGGCGCTGCTGCAGGAGCTCAATGAGATCGAGATTTCCCTGCAGGAGCAGGAGAAGGCGCGCAAGGGCATGGCGTAAGCGGCCCGGCGGCATAGAGAGGAGCGTATCATCATGGCTGGCATGGCATATCAGCAGGCGCCCGAAGCGAAGAAGAGCGCGGGCGCGAAGCATACACAGAATACGCCCAAGGAGCAGAAGGGCGGCAGGCAGGCTGGCGGCGTGAAGCAGAAGCTGCATGACCTGCCGCGCGCGGCGGGCATCGCGATCATGGCGCTGCTGCTGGTCGTATCTCTGTTCGTCGGCAATTTCCGCGCGCTGCAGAGCGCGACGCCCAAGGCGTTTATCCGCCAGGGCGACGTGCAGTCGATCCTTGAGGACAGGGCCGACGCGGCGGGCAACGCGCTGACCGTGGCAAGGCGCGCGGGGCTGGACGAGACGATCTACACGAGCGTCGAAAACGCGGCGGATGCGCTGGAGGACGCCAAGAGCGCGCGCGACATCAGCCGCGCGGATCAGGCGCTGACCGCTGCGGTGAGCGTGATGATCGACGACGCGGGCAAGAAGCTCGGCGGCGAGGACAAGACCATGCTCACCCGCGCGGCGGACGACTTTGCGGAGCAGGGCAGCTTCCTGCGTCAGGAGGCGCGCAGCTACAACGAGGATGCGCTTGAGGCGGAGAAGCTCTATGAGATGCTGCCCACGAAGTTCATCCTCCCGCAGCCGGACGTGTACGAGGGGATCTGAAGCGACGGAAGTGAGGGAAGCATATGAAGAATAGAATCTTTGCGCTCTGTCTTGCGCTGCTGCTGGCGATGGGCGCGCTGGCCCTGGCCGACGTGCCGGACAAGCCGTCCGAGTTCGCCTATGCCTATGACTTCAGCGGCGCTGTGCTGGACAGCGGCGACATGGCGTCCATCGCCGAATACGGCGAGGCGCTGGAGACGCAGACCGGCGTGCAGGCGATCGCGGTGGTCGTGGAATTCCTTGACGGCATGGAAGCGGGCGACTATGCGACCGACATCATCAACAGCTGGGGCGTCGGCAGCGCCGACGAGGACAACGGCGTGGTCGTGCTCCTGGCGCGCGGCGACCGTGACATCTTCATCGGCACGGGCAAGGGCATCGACCGCAAGCTCACCGGCAGCAAGTGCGGCGAGCTGATCGACGAGAACATCGACTACTTTGCGAACAATCAATTCGACAAGGGCATGACCGCGCTCTACGCCGATGTGTGCGAATACGTCGCCCGCGTGGAGGGCAAGACGCTCTTCCCGAAGGCGAATACCTCCTCCGCCGTGCAGCAGAGCGCCTATGCGCCTGAGAAGAAGAGCGAGGGCGGCCTGTTCAGCACGATCCTTGGCTTTGTCGTCATCTATCTCATCCTCTGCGTGGTGGTCAACGCCATCTTCCGCGGCAAGAGCTGCTGCCTGAAGATGTTCTTCCTCGGCTGGCTCTTTGACAAGAATGACCGGCGCGATCCCAAGCCGCCGACGCCGCCCATGCAGACCCGGCACACCCCGCAGCCCCCGACGTACACGCCCCCGATGAATACGCCTCCGATGGGCGGCGGCTTCGGCACGCCGCGCAGCACGGGCGGCCTCTTCGGCGGTCACATCGGCGGATACAAGGGCACCCACGGCGGCTATAAGGGCAGCAGCCTCTTTGGCGGCAGCACGGGCAGGAGCAGCGCCGGCCGGAGCACCACGAGCAGGAGCACCACGCGCAGCACATTCGGCGGGGGCAGCTCCCGCGGCGGCGGCGCTGGCCGCAGCTTCGGTTCCTCCGTGTCCAAGAGCAGCTTTGGCAGCTCGTCGCGCAGCAGCCTCGGTTCCTCCCGCAGCAGCTTCGGCGGCTCCCGCGGCGGCGGACGGAGCTTTGGCGGCGGCGGTTCCCGCGGCGGCGGCGGCGGACGCAAATTCTAATCAGAAAAAAGAACGGAGAGCGCGATGCTCTCCGTTTTTTGTATATCTGCTTTACAATTCCAGATAGGTATGCCCGCAGGCGTTGATGACCCGCGTGCCGTTGTATTCGCGCTCCCGCTTGAAGTCATAGCGGTAGGATTGATGGACATGCCCATGGACAAGGGCGCGGGGCTTGTGCTTATCCATCAGATGCAGGAAGGCCTCAAAGCCGCGATGGGCGAGGTCTGTGTCGTCGCCCAGCTGATAGGCGGGGGCATGGGTGAGCAGGATATCAAAACCGCGGCTGCGCCAGAGGCGGAACCGGAGCTTTTTGATGCGCTTGCTCATCTCCTTCTCCGTGTACTGGTGCGGCCCCTTGTTATAGCGCATGCTGCCGCCGAGGCCGAGGATGCGCACGCCCTCGTGGACGTAGACGGTATCCTCAATGCAGATGCAGCCCTCGGGCGGGGTCTTTTCATAGCGGCCGTCGTGGTTGCCATGCACATAGAGGATGGGCGCATTGGTAAAACAGGTGAGGAAGGAAAGATAGCTGGCGGGCAGATCGCCGCAGGAGAGGATCAGATCGACGCCCTCGAGCTTGCGCTTGTCCAGATGCTCCCAGAGCATGGGCTCCGCCTGATCGGCGAGGAGGAGAATTTTCATTTGTGCTTACCTCTCAGCTTCGTCGTCAGTGCTTGGCGGCTGCGTGCTGTCCATGGCGGCGAGGACGTCCGGCAGGTCGCCGCTGCTTTCCGGCGCGGCGTCTGCCTGCGCGCGCAGCTGCGCGTCGTCCGCCGCAGCGGCTGCTGCCTTGGCCTCGGAGCTCGTCGCGGGGGCGGAGACATTGCGCAGGCCCTGCATGGCGGCGAGGCTCTTGGCGGCGTCGCTCAATTCGTCGAAGCCGGGGATGCGGCCCACGACGTTCTCGACCAGATAATCCATGCCGATGATGTCCTGCGGGGTGAGGGCGACGTCGTAGGGGACGCGCAGATTGCCCGCCTGGTCATAGATCGGGCCGAGGAAGGGAAGGAACGCCCCGGCGTGGATGCGCG
This sequence comes from Clostridia bacterium, assembly GCA_017936375.1. Lineage (GTDB taxonomy): Bacteria > Bacillota > Clostridia > Christensenellales > Aristaeellaceae > Ventricola. The sequence goes on along the minus strand of JAGBFR010000024.1, from coordinate 2,282 downwards.
CGTGGAGCAGATCCGCAAGGCGGCGCAGGCGGCTGGGCAGCTTGCGCGAGCAGATGAGATCGATGGCGTCGGCGGACATGCCCATGTAGTAGTTCATGGCGCGGTCGGCGTTCTGCTGCGCGTCGTCCGTCCATGCGCCGGAGAGGATGCTGGAGACGATGGCGATGTAGAGCTTGCCCCAGTTCCATACGGGCATGGCGAGGCTGTGCGGCTCGCCGCCCTGCTCGTAGTACAGGCCGAAATCCAGGTCGTGCAGATGCGGCGCGCGGATGTCGCGGTTGGAGATGACATGCACGCCGCGCTCCTTGAGTGCGGTCTCCGGATCGTGGCCGGGAATGGTCGACCACTCGAGGTGGATCTTGGCGCGGGGATTGGTCATCTGCGCGCCGAGCGCGAAGGCGTTGATCGAGGCGGGCACGCCGTAGATCGGGTAGTCGGCGATATAGCCGATCTGGTTGTCGTCCGCGATCGCGCCGGCAATCGCGCCGAGGATGAACTTCGCCTCGTAGATGCGCAGGTAATAGGCGCGGACGTTGTGATAATCCGCGAGGAGGGAGCAGTTGAGGATCTTCGTCTCGGGATAGGCGGCGGACTTTCGCTTGCACGCCTCAAGGAAGACGGGCGATGTGGCGAAGATGACGTCGTAGCCCTCTTCAACCAGCTCGTCGATGACGGCGGGGGCGTCCTTGCGCAGGACGTTTTCCCTCGCGGTGGTCTCCACGCGCGCGCCGTAGTGCGCCTCGAGCGCCTTGCGGCCGAGTTCATGCCAGTAGGTCCAGCCGGAATCCTGCGGCGTCTTGTTATACAGGAAGGCGCAGCGCAGCTTCTGAGGTTTGCGGAGCATGGTCTGCAGGAGGCCCTGCTGCTTTTCGACGGGATCGGTCAGCAGCGCGGCGGGCTTATTTGCGGCGGCGACGACGAACTCGGGCCATGCGCGGCGCAGGGCGGCGGTGATCTCCGCAGGGCTCTTGGAGATGCACTCCTGATAGCCGAACACATCCAGATAGATCAGGAAAGCGTCACTGCGGGGCATGACCTTTTCGCCGTGCAGCGCTTCGAAGGCCTGCGTGAAGCGGTCGTAGCAGGAATGCAGGTCGACAATCTCCTCGCCGCTCCATTTGACGCCCGGCGTCTTGTCGGTCAGGTCATAGAGACGGGCATAGCTGCCCTCGCGGGTAAAATCGATATAGTTGATCTTCGTATCGTCATAGAACTGAAGGAACTCCTGATAGATGCGGTAGCGGGGGGAGTCCTCCGGCTCAGGCAGCACGCGGGTGACGTCGGCCTCGATGGTCACGGCATCCAGCTGGCTCATGACGCTCACGCGCTTGTTTCCTTCTATAATATAGAAGCGGTTGTAGTACTCGATGGCCTTGACGGGATCGCGCAGGCCGTCGCGCACGACAGCATCGTAAAGATGCGTCCACTTGTCCGCGAATTCGGACATGGGATCAATCAGCGGCCTGAAGCTGCGGGAAAAGGCGTTCGTCCTGCCCTTGGTCACCGTGCCCTCGATCTGAGAAAGGGAGATCTGAACGATGCCGAGGGAAACCTGCGAGAGAAGATTGAGCTTGGGGACGATCTCGCTGAGCACGGGCAGCGTGGGATCGAGGCCGCGGGACTGCAGGGCATGCGTCTCGCGGATGCCCTCCTTGCGCGCCTGTACGTATTTATCAACGCCGGAAAACATATATGAACAACCTCCTGTGAAGCAGAGTACGGGATAATGCATCTCCATTATAGCATCGCCTGTGTGCAAACGCAATCTTCCTGTGGGCAGCCGGAGCGGCGGTGAAGCAGGAGAAAACAGCCAGAAATAAGAAATGTTCAAAAAAGTGTAAAAAAGGTGTTGACAAAAGAGGTCAGACGAGTTATACTAACTAAGCTGTCAGCGCGAACGACGTTTCAACCTGACACATGATCCTTGAAAACGATACAGAATCAAGAAGAACGCGAAGATGCGATTTTCACGAGTCGCATCAAACAAAGACAGTCAATTCGTAAATGAGTTTTGAGCTTGAAGTTAAACTTCAGGTTTCATACAGGATTTAACACGAGAGTTTGATCCTGGCTCAGGACGAACACTGGCGGCGTGCCTAACACATGCAAGTCGAGCGGGGACAGAGAAGCTTGCTTTTCTGTTCTAGCGGCGGACGGGTGAGTAACGCGTGAGCAACCTGCCTTACACTGGGGAATAACGCATCGAAAGATGTGCTAATACCGCGTAAGACCACACTACCGCATGGTAGAGGGGTCAAAGGAGCAATCCGGTATAAGATGGG
>JAGBFR010000023.1 GCA_017936375.1 Clostridia bacterium | reverse complement strand
TGATTCTAAGTATACTGCAATTTCAGGAAATGGATGTTACGTTGGGAGCCTGATTGATAGGAATAGAAACTGATTTTGCGGATCTTTCAAGAGAGCGTTCTTATTCCCTTAGTAATTATACTAAGGGCGCACTTCTATACATAGCATACTGCAATGTAGTGCGAACAACGATAAAGGCCAAGCTGCATTTTTGCAGCTTGGCCGTAACTGTTTTACGAACCCCGCCCTAAGGAGAGCGGCTTTGTTTTTATTCCGGCAGCTTTCCGTCCTTCAGGAATCGCTCGTACGCATCGCACACCGCTCGCGTTTCCCCGAAGGCGATCTGCCGGCCATGGTCGAGCCAGAGGACCTTGTTGCACAGCTCGCGCACCTGCCCCATCGAGTGCGAGACGAGGATGCCCGTCACGCCGCCGCCCAGAATCTCGCGCATCTTGTCCGCGCTCTTCCGGCGGAACGCGCCGTCGCCCACGGAGAGCACCTCGTCAAGGATCAGGACGTCCGGGCGCACGAGGCAGGCGATGGAGAAGGCGAGGCGGCTCTTCATGCCGCTGGAGAGCTGCTTGAAGGGGCGCTCCTGAAAGTCCTGCAGCTCCGCAAAATCGATGATCTGAGCGTACATTTCATCCATAAACTTCCGCGTGTAGCCCAGCAGCGCGCCGCGCAGGTAGGTATTCTCCCGCACGGTCAGGTCGCCGTCAAAGCCGCTGCTCAGCTCCAGCAGCGCGGCGACCGTGCCGCCGACGTGAATGCTGCCCTTCGTCGGCTTCATGATGCCGGAGACAGCCTTAAGGAGGGTCGACTTGCCCGCGCCGTTCGCGCCGACGATGCCCAGCATGTCCCCGCGCTCAAGGGTAAAGCTGACGTCCCTGTCCGCCCAGAACTCGGTCACATGGTAGTCCCCGCGCAGGCGGCGCACGACGTACTCCTTCAGCCCGATGTCGCGGAAGTCGCCTGTGATGTAGCGGATGGAGACGTCCTTTGCTGTGATGATCGGCATGCCGTCTCCCTCCTTACACATAATACAGGAATTCGTGGTTCTTCTTTTTATAGACCCATGCGCCCACCAGCAGCGCAAGCGCCGCATACACGGCAAGGAGCCCATGCAGCCCCGCGCCCGGCACGGCGTGATCGATCACCGCGCTGCGCACATAGGTGATCGCGCAGAAGACGGGATTGAGGTAAAACAGCCGCTGGATGTGCGGCGCATACGCGTCGATGGAATAGAAGATGGCGGACATGTACATCAGCAGCATGATGAACACGTCGTACAGATACGCGATATCGCGGAAGAAGACAAAGAGCGCCGAAAGCACCAGCCCCACGCCGATGTTAAAGGCCGCAAGGCAGAGGATCGGATAGATCGCCGCCAGCCACGTCAGCCCCGGCGTCACCCCGTCCAGCAGCGCAAAGGCGAAAAACACCAGCAGCGTAAGGAAAAAGTTGATGACCACCGAGACGTTCTTCGTCAGCAGGAAGATGTACTTGGGCACGTTGATGCGGGTGAAGATGTGCCGGTTGGCCATCAGCGCGTTCATGCCGCCGGTCGTCGACTCGCGGAAGAAGGAGAACATCAGATTGCCCGCAAAGAGGTAGGTCGTGTAGTGCGGCAGATTCCTGCCAAAGAACCGGGTGAAGACAAGCCGCATCACCAGCAGCGTGAGCAGGGGCGAGAGGATGCTCCAGCCCATGCCCAGCACGGTGCGCTTGTATTTCTGCTTAAAATCGCGCTTGACCAGCTCCTCAAAGAGGAAGCGGTGCTTCTGCGCGGTCTGCCCCGCGCGGCGCAGCGCGTCCGCCGCTCTGCTCATCGCATCCCCTCCTTCGCTGCATCCTGCGCGCCGTCCGTGATATGCTCGATCTCCGGCCTGAAAAAGAGCCCCTTCGCCATGCCGGAGAGGATCGCCCCGCAGCGCGCCGCGCGGTGATCGCCCGCATGACGCAGCACGCGCCAGAGATTCAGGCCGCACTTGGCATAGTAATACGCCATGCCGCGCAGCCCCTCCTGCCGGTAGAGGTACGCCTCGTTGCGGAAGGCATAGCGGTAGCGCGCGATGCGCTCCGCCGCATCCGTCGCGACGCTTGAGCCGCTGTTGTCCTTCATCGCATGCACCACGCGGCTGCGCCCGTCCAGATAGCACGGCAGCCCCATGCGCACGGCGAGGCGGCGCGTGTACTCGATGTCGTCGCCCCAGATGAAGAAATCCGCCACCGGCAGCCCGGCACGGCGGATGACCTCCGCGCGGAACAGGCAGGAGACAAACGTCGCCTGCTCCGCCATGACCAGCCCGTGCCCAAGCAGCTCGAGGCGCTCATAGTACGCCTTGCGCAGCTTCACCCGGTTCATCCGGCATTCGCGCCCGTCCGTCCACAGCACCGCCGAGGCGAGGAAGCCGTAGTCCCCGCCGAGGAGCGCATCCGCCTCCATGAGACGGGCAAGTGCGTCCGCCTCGGGGAGGGCGTCGTCGTCCATCACCCACACATGGGTATAGCCCGCCTCCACGGCATGGCGCATGCCCCGGTTAAAGCCGCCCGCGCCGCCGAGATTCGCCCCGGTGTTCATGTACGCGACGCGCGGCTCCTTCGCCGCAAGCGCCAGCGCCCAGCCGCCCGCGCCGTCCTGCGAGGCGTTGTCCACGATGATGATATCGCACGGCGCGCTTTGGTCAAGCAGCGCCTGCACGCACCGGCGCAGCATGGCCAGCCGCTCGTGCGTCACCACAACGGCGGCAATTCTCCGCCCGCTCATGCGCGCCTCATCCTGCGCAGCAGGAACGCCGTTCCTTTCTTCAGCCAATTCTGTCCCTCCGTATAGATCACGGGCAGCTCCGCATAGTCAAGCCCGTTCGTCTCCACCCAGCTGTCGAGCATCCGCTCGGCGAGGAAGCCGAAGAGCCGCGGCGCGATCTCCTGCCCCGCCGCGCGCATGCGCGCCTCCGTTTCAAAGAGCAGCGGGAAGAGCCACGCGCAGTACGCATCCGCCTGCTCCCGCCGCATGATGAACATATTGAAGCAATGCCCGCTCGTCCTCGCCATGCTCCGGTCAAACGCGGGCAGGTACCCCGGCTGCCTCTCCCCCATGACCGTGCGCAGCGCGTCATACGCCGCCGCGCCATGCGCGCGGATGAACTGTCCGCGCCGCGTGTCGATGAGGTAATGCCGCTTCTTCGGCAGGATGACCGGCACGCGCTCAAGCATCGCAGCGATCTCCCCGCCGGCGATCGTGCTGCGCCTGTCCCTTGCCCCGGCGAAGTGCCGCCGGTAGTGCGCCAGCCCCAGCGCCGGGGCGGGCAGGTTTTTCCACGCCCAGTACAGCGCGGTCAGTTCACAGTAGAGGCCGTTGCGCGCGGAGATGGTTTCCCCCTGCGCGTCGCTTGCGTACGGCAGCGGCTCCTTCGCCCCCGCCGCGCCCGCATGCACGGGCAGATAGGCTGCGTCCTGCGGCATGGGATATGCCTTGTGCGCCGCGACGATCACCCGCACGCCGCCGTATGCCGTTTCCATGCCGCTCACCTCCCCCGCGCAGGTATTCCATCCGTCTATTATACCCCATGCCGGAGCGATTCTCAACCGGTTATCCGGCGCGCTCAGTCAGCTTTTGAAGAAAAACCAAAGAAAGGGCTTGACGCACCGTCCATTCTTTGGTATAATTTCTTTTGTGCTTGGGGTCTTAGCTCAGCTGGTCAGAGCGCCACGTTGACATCGTGGAGGTCGTAGGTTCGAGCCCTATAGACCCCACCAGCTAAGTGTGAGTTAGTCGCCACACTGGATGCCGCCATCTTCGGATGGCGGTATTTCTTTTTATCGCCTCTCCCCGCAGTATATACACCGGCGCATGATTCGTGATATACTGATCCTGCCGAGAAACATCCCTCAGAGAAAGGAGCGATCCCATGCACGATAACGGTAATCTGATGGTCAATCTGATCACCCTTCCCATCGTCGCCTTCCTCCTTTACCTCATCGCTAAAAGCGTCATCCGGCTGATCAAGGCCATCCGCAGCCGGGGCAGCGATGCGCCGCAGCCGTGGAGGCTTTCCGCAGTGCGCATCTGGGTCTGCCTCCTTCTCCTCAGTCCGCTCCTGTACGTCCTCGGCGAGGCGAACAACAGCTGGATGATCAGGCACTATGGTTCTGCGCTCATGAAGATCGCGTTCCTCCCGCTGATGCCGGTGATCTGGTTCTTTGTGGAGGTTATGTAAGCACCGCGCTTGCTGGCATACCGCATCATCAACCTATGAAAGAAGGCCTCCCCATGCTGTCCAATGAACGCATCCGCACCCTCGAAGCGCAGCACGGCGTGACAGCCGCCTGCGCCATCTGCGACGCCGCGACCGGCGAAGCCCTCGTCTCCTATCGCGAGGCGCTGGTCTACAAGAGCGCCAGCCTGATCAAGACCCCGATTCTCCTGTGCGCCCTTGACGATGTGGAGCACGGCCTGTATACGCTGGAGACGAAGATCCCCGTGCACTCCGAGTGCTGCGTCGGCGACGAAAAAGCCCTGCTCTGCGCCGGGCGCGACGTGCCCCTGCGCATCCTGCTCGAGTACATGATCACCTTCAGCAACAACAGCGCCACCAACGTCCTCATCGACCTGCTGGGCATGGACAGGGTGAATGCAAACAGCCGCCGCCTCGGCCTTGAGGGAACCATCCTGCGCCGCCACATGCTCGACTACGAGGCCGCCCGCCGCGGCAATGAGAACCACACAACCGCCGCGGACATGCGCCGCCTCTACACCCTCCTGCACACGGGCGAGGGACTGACCCCGTTCATCCGCGAGACGGCGCTGCCCATCCTCCTCCGCCAGCATGACAAGGAGCTGATCATGGCTGCCGATCCCTCGCAGAGGGCCGCGCACAAGACGGGCGGCCTGAGCGACATCGCGCACGACGCGGGCATCCTCTACGGCAAAAACCGCACGCTCATCTTCGCCGCGCTGGCGACCGCGCCGGATGAAAAGCAGTGCGTCGCCTTCCTTCAGGCGCTCAGCCCGCATGTGATGGCCGCGCTGTGAGGCGTATACTTTCCATACATAAATAGGCTGTCAGGAAGAATCCTTCCCGACAGCCTCTGTTTATGCTGTTGTCACGAAGCGGCGCGCTTTGGCGATTACTTCGCAGCAGCGGCGGCGTTGCGGCCGGCCTCGAGGCCGAAGGTCATCGCCAGGGACAGGGAGCTGCCGCTGGCCGGATAGACCTGGTAGTAGAAGCCGCCGTTGGCGACCTCGCCGGAGGCGTACAGGCCCGCGATCGGATTGCCGTCGGTGCCCATGACCTGCGCGTCGGTGTTGATCACCAGACCGCCCATGGAGCCGATGGTGCACGGGGCGACCATGACCGCATAGTACGGCGCGGTGGACAGACCGCTCTGCGCAAAGGAATCCGCCAGCTTCACGGCGTCCATGCCGGTCGCGGCGGCGAGCTCCTCGATGGTCTCGCCCTTCCAGCCAAAGCCCACGGCCACGGCCTGCTCAGCGCTGTCCGCGCCGGTGCCGTCGTAGAGGCCGTAGAAGTGGTCGACGCCCAGCTCCTTCATCGTCTGATAGGTGATCGGGTAGTCGATGACCGGGCTGACAAAGGTGCCGTCCGGCTGGGTGTAGCTCACGCAGTACATGGCCACGGCGTTCATGCCGGAGGCCGGGAGGGAGCCGTTGACGAAGTCAAAGCCGATCATGCCGCCCTTGAATTCGGTCGCAGCGCCCACAGCGATGCCCATGTTGATGCCGTCGCCGGTGTTACCCTTGGAGGACAGCGGGAAGTCGGTCGTGGCGATCGGGGAATACTTGGCCTTCATCTCGGTGCTGGCGTCAAAGCCGCCGGTGGCGAGCACGACCGCCTTGGCGTTGATGGTGTAGTTGGCGTAGTCGTCATACGCCTTCGCGCCGACGACGGCACCGTCCTTGACGAGCAGCTCGGTCGCCTCAGCGCCGGTCACGATCGGGACGTTCAGTTCGCCCAGCTTGGCGATCATCGGATTGGTCAGCGCGGCGCCGGTCATGCCCACGCCCTCGGCGGTCATGGAGAAGCGGGCGCGCGGCTGCGGCGCAGTGCCGGCCGGGACCTGCATCATCCACTGCACGCCAAGGCCTTCCAGCCAGGTGAGGGTGTCCAGCGCGTTGTCCGCAAAGAAGGTGAGCAGCTCGCGGTTCGCATTGCCCTCGGCGCGCTCCATGTAGTAGTCGACCATGGTCTCCTTGTCCGTCTCATCCAGCGGCGCATACACGATGCCCGCGCTGGTGACGGAGGAGCCGCCCATGACGTCCTGCTTTTCAACGATCGTAACCTCGGCGCCGGCTTCCTTCGCCGCGATCGCCGCGCTCAGGCCGGCCACGCCGCTGCCGATGACGAGCACGTCGGTGTCAATCGTCACATCGACCTTCTCCGCAGCAGCCGGAGCGGCCATCATCTCGGCAGGCGCATTCGCCTGCTTGAGGCAGTCGTTGACCGCCGCGCGGAAGACGGCGGAGGTCACGGTCGCGCCGCTGACGTTGTCCACGCCGGTGGTGTTCGCGCCGAGCATCTCCCACATCATGATCTCCAGCGCGAGGCCGCCCAGCTCGGGGGTCTCCTGCGCGCCCTCCCAGGTGATCTCGGCCATCTTGCCGTCGGCGATGGTGACGTTCACGTTAAAGTCGCCGTAGAAGCCCTTGCACACGGCGCTGTACACGCCGTCCGTCGCGCCGTCAGCCAGCGCGAAGCACGGCAGCATCAGGCACAGGGCGAGCACGATGGAAAACAGTTTCTTCATTCTCGTTTCCTCCTGTAAGTGTCGTTTTTCCTGCGGGATTTCCGCAAGGATACTTTTGTCATCATTATAACACACCTGTGCTATTTAGCAAGAAAAACTCACGATACAGCTCATGAAACAGTGCGCGCCGCAATCAAAGCACAGCATCGAATTCAATCGATTTAAAGAGGCGAAGCCCTCATGAGCTTCGCCTCTTTCCTATTAACAATAAAACGTCGTCTCACCAAAGTAATCATGCCATTTCCGCAGAATTTCTCCGCTCCGCGCCTCAATAATCTTCATCATATTGCGCAGCGCGTGATCCATATTTTCGTCGCATTTGCGGATGGAGTGCCTTCCGCGATATGAACATGCACGGGTTCAAGCGGCTTATTCTCATTCGACCAGAAATAAACCCAGTATGAGCCGATCTTAAAAACCTGAGGCATGCTCAAAGCCTCCCTCTTTGGAGAACTCAAGAATCAGATGCGCCGTGGATTCAATGACCTCCTGATACCGCGCGATATCCTCCTGCGTAAATCCAAAGACATCCTTCCACTCATACCCCGGCAGATAGCACGTCGCATAATGGAAGCAGTCCTTCTCATCCGGCTTTTCCAGATACACCTTTACGCGCTGATCATCCAGCATCTCAGAGTGCACAATCTCCGTCTGATCATCCAGCGTCATAAACGGATACATCATTTTTCTCACCATCCTTAATCCTATTATACGCATATGTGCATCAAATATCAAGCGCCCTTCGCCCTTGCGCCCCTCCCGGCCATCCTGTATAATGTCCATAACATGCATCACAAGGACAAATGACAAGGAGGTCCCGCCCATGCGCATCCTCATGCTCGGCAACAGCTTCACCTACTTCAACAACATGCCGATGATCCTCACCGCGCTGACCGGCTGGACGGTCGTCTCCCACACCCGCGGCGGCGCGTATCTTTCCGAGCACCTCGACCCGCAGGCGGAGATGGGGCAGATTACCCTTCCCGCCCTCGCAAATGAAAAATGGGACTTCGTCGTCCTGCAGGAGCAGAGCCGCGCCCCGTACGAGCGCCGTGAGGAGTTCCTTGCGAGCGTGCGCGCGCTCTGCCCGCTCATCCGCGCCGCGGGCGCGACGCCGCTGCTCTATGCTACGTGGGCGTATCGGGACGGCACCGAGCGCCTCGCCTCCACGGGGCTTTCCTATCGGGCGCAGCTCATCGCGCTCACGGAGGGCTATCACATGGCAGCAAGGGAAAATGACATCCCCGTCGCGGAGGTCGGGCAGGCCTTCGACGCCGTGAGCGGGCTGCTCAGCCTGTATACCGAGGATGATTATCATCCCTCGCAGGTGGGTTCGCTGCTGGCCGCGCAGGTCATTGCCGAGAAGATCCGGGAGCTCTCGCGCTGAGCGCATCACTTGTCCCGCCACCCTGATCTGCAGTCCATCCGGAATCAGCTTCTCACGCCCATACCCGGCAGGGGCTTATCGTTCGCCCCCACCACCCCTTCTCTGCCCGCAAAGACATCCTGACATATATCTGAATCACCTTTCATCTCTCTTGGCTCCCCCTGTGGGGGAGCTGTCCCCGAAGGGGACTGAGAGGGCTTCATCATACGCATAACACCCGGCCTCTTATGAGACCGGGTGTTTCTTATACTCTTTTACAGCGCGAGGAAGGCCGCCGTCTGCGGGGCGACGGTGATCTTCCCGTCCTTGCAGGCAATCTCGCCGCCGAAGCGGTAGATCGTCTCCTTCGGCGCGAGCGCGCAGTCAAAGCTGACCTCGCGCGCCGCCGGGTTGATGATAACGAGGATCTTCTCCTCGCCGCTGCTGCGCACATAGGCCAGCGGATAGGCGTCCTTCTCGGCATAGACGAACTCGATTTCGCCCTTGCTCTTCAGCGCCTCATGCGCCTGACGCACCCCGATCAGCCTGTGAATCTCGTGCCAGAGCGAGCCTTCGTCCGCCATCTGCGCCTCGACGGTCGGCCTGTCCGCGCTCTCATCCTGCGGGATGTAGAGCTTCTCCTTCGCCGCGGTGCTGAAGCCCGCGTTCACGCCGCTGTCCCACTGCATCGGGGAGCGCGCGCCGGTGCGGTTGTAGCCGCCCTCGACGGAAACCAGATTCTCGACATGGCGCATGCCGATCTCATCGCCCGCATAGATGAACGGCGCGCCCGGCATGGAGAGCAGGAAGGCAAAGGCCACCTTGAGGTTATCGCCATGGATGGAGCGCGCGAGGCGGTCCATGTCGTGATTGCCGGAGGGGATGCAGATCAGACCCTTGCGCTCGGACTTCTCGTAGTTCTCCAGATACTTTTCCACAAACGCGGAGACATCGCCCTTGCCCCTGCCGGAGAAGAACGGCTCCTCGCAGCGGAAGAGGTCGTTATAGCGCGAGGGGCCGAAGTGCAGCAGGAAATCCATGTGGAAGCCGCCCTGCAGCGACTTGTCCGGCTCGCCCCACTCGGAGACCATCGCGGCGGCGGGGAACTCGCGGTCGAGGAATTCGCGCACATTCTGCCACAGGCGGATGGTGCCCTTGCCGTCCTCGTCGTTCTTGACCAGGGAGCCGGCCATGTCCACGCGGAAGCCGTCGCAGCCCATCTTCAGCCAGAAGCGCATGACGTCCTTGAGCGCCTCGAGCGTGGCGCGCGGGCCCTCGTCGTCCATGCCCTGCTGCCACGGCTTCTCAGGCTTATAGAAGCCGTAGTTGAGCGCCGGCTGGTTGGAGAAGAAGTTGACCGCGCAGCTGCCGTCCCTGTCGGAGATGCCGCGGATGCAGTTCATGCCGTCCGGCTGCTCCCAGATGGAGTCCGTCCAGACATAGCGGTCGGTGTATTCATTGCGCTCAGGGCTCATGGACGCCTTGAACCACGGGTGCTCCACGGACGTATGGCCCGGCACCAGGTCGAGCAGCACGTGCATGCCGCGCGCGTGCGCCTCGTCAAAGAGGCGGCGCAGGTCCTCATTGGTGCCGTAGCGCGGCGCGGCGGTGCAGTAGTCCGCCACGTCGTAGCCCGCGTCGCCGAAGGGCGAGGCGAAGCACGGATTGATCCAGATGGCGTTGCAGCCCAGCTCTTTGATATAGTCGAGCTTCTCGATGATGCCCTGGAAATCGCCGATGCCGTCGGCATTGGTGTCGTTGAACGACTGGGGATAGATTTCGTAGAAGACGGCGTTGTCAAGCCACTTAGGTTGATTACTCATGGTGATTCTCCTTTGTCTGTCAGTGCAGGGGTGCGCGTCAGCCCAAAAGCCTTCCCCTGTGAGGGGAAGGTGGCATTGCCGGAGGCAATGACGGATGAGGTTCCCGCCCGCAGGCGGAGCGTTCCCCGATACAGGGCTGTCGGCATCTTCGATGCCACTTGTTCAGGCCCCTCCGGGGAGCCTGCATAGTCGCGGTGTTCCACCGCTCCTTGCAGTTCCCCACGCTCCGCCTCGCTGCTTCGCCCACCGGGCGCGCTCGGCTTCGGTGCCCAGCCCGCCCAAGCTGCTTCCGCGCTCTGCCGAGGCGGGGCGTCTCCTTACCCCTTCGCCTTATACCTCGCCGCGCATTCCTTGACGATGGCGTTCATCGCGTCCATCTTGCGCAGCATGTCCTTCGCCAGCGCGATCTGGCAGCGGGTGCGCTCGATGTTGTGCTGCGGGTGCTTGATCTTGAAGTACTTGTCGCCCATGATGTAGTCCGCCAGGAAGCGGGTGGACAGCTCGCAGGCGAGCGAGAAGCTGCTCAGCGCAAGGGTATCCGTCTCATTGGCGGTCAGGGTGGGCGCGGTCTTGCTCAGGAATCCCTCGGCAAACGCCCAGAAGACATTGAGATCGAGGCCGGCCTTCGCGGGGTCCGGGCAGTCCTCCTCGACAAAGTTGGCGGCGAAGCGGATGGCGTCGCCGAAGTCATGGCCGATCAGGCCGGGCATGACGGTGTCAAGGTCGATGACCACCAGCGGCTCATGCGTCTCCACATCAAAGAGCACGTTGTTGATCTTCGTGTCGTTGTGCGTCACGCGCAGGGGCAGCTCGCCGCGTTCCTCCATGTCGGTGAGCGTGCAGGCCGTGTCCTCCACGGAGAACAGCCAGTCGATCTCCTCCTTCACCGAGGCGGCGCGCCCGCAGGGGTCGGCCTCGATGGCCTCGCGCAGCTGCGCATAGCGCTTGCGCGTGTTATGGAAGTCGGGGATCGTGTAATACAGCTGCTCCGCATCAAAGCCGGAGAGCATCAGCTGGAAATCGCCGAACGCCTCGCCCGCGCTGCGGATAACCGCCGGATCATCGCAGGAGTCAAACGTCACCGACGGCACATAATTGCTCAGCCGCCAGAATCCGTCCTCGTCCATGAGGTAATTCTTCCTGTCCGCGGTGTGATGGAAGTGCAGACAGGGCGTGTCCGGGTAGCTCCTGCGGATGAACTCCGTCACGCGGTCGATGTTCTGCATCAGCTCAATCGGGTGCTGGAAGGCGTAGGTATTGACTCGCTGCACCAGATAGGACTTGATTCTCGCCATGCCGGAGCCGTCGTCGCGGATGTAATTGACCTTGTAGGTGTGGTTCACGTTGCCCATCTTGATCTCGTCATAGGAGAAGAACGGGCCCTCTATACAGAACGCACGGCCGATCTGCTGCAGCCTGCGCGCAGTTTCCATATTCTGATTATGCATCAATATCAAGTCATCCTTTCTCTGCCGCAGATCTGAGCGGCATCCCTTAATCCCTGCGGAAGAGGTCCCTCGTATAGACCTTATCCTGCACATCGTCAAGTCGCGCGTCGTAGCGGTTGGCGATGATCGCGTCGCACATGCCCTTGAACCGCTCAAGGTCATTCACCACCAGGCTGCCGAAGAACGTCGTCCCGTCCTCCAGCGCCGGCTCATAGATCACGACCTCGGCGCCCTTAGCCTTGATGCGCTTCATCACGCCCTGGATGCTGCTCTGGCGGAAGTTGTCGCTGCCCGCCTTCATCGTCAGCCGGTAGACGCCGATGACCGCATGGCGCTCGCGGCTGCCGTCGTATTCGTTTTCGGAATAGCTGTAGTAGCCCGCCTTCTGGAGCACGCGGTCGGCGATGAAGTCCTTGCGCGTCCTGTTCGCCTCGACGATCGCGGCGATCAGATTCTGCGGCACATCGTCGTAATTGGCCAGCAGCTGCTTGGTATCCTTGGGCAGGCAGTACCCGCCGTAGCCGAAGGAAGGATTATTATAATGCGTTCCGATCCTCGGGTCAAGACATACGCCCTCGATAATCTTCTGCGTGTCAAGGCCCTTGATCTCCGCGTAGGTGTCCAGTTCGTTGAAGAAGCTCACCCGCAGCGCCAGATACGTATTGGCAAAGAGCTTGACCGCCTCCGCCTCCGTAAAGCCCATGACGAGCGTCTGCACATCCTCCTTCAGCGCGCCCTCGGCGAGCAGCGCGGCGAAATCCTCCGCCGCGGCGGTCAGCTGCGCGTCCTCCATGTCCGTGCCGACGATGATGCGGCTGGGATAGAGATTGTCATGCAGCGCGCGCCCCTCGCGCAGGAACTCGGGGCTGAAGAGGATGTTCTTGTTCCCCGTCCGCTCGCGCACGGCCTGCGTGTATCCGACGGGGATCGTGCTCTTGATGACGATGACCGCCTGCGGGTTGACCCTGGTGACCATGTCGATCACGCTCTCCACCGCGGACGTATCAAAGAAGCTGCGGCGGGAGTCATAGTTGGTCGGCGCGGCGATGATGACGACGTCCGCCTGTGCATAGGCCGCCTCGCCGTCGAGCGTCGCGGTGAGGCGAAGTTCCTTCTCCGCGAAGAAGCGCTCGATCTCCGCGTCCGCGATGGGCGACTGCCTGCGGTTGATCATCGCGACCTTTTCGGCGATGATGTCCACCGCCGTCACCTCGTGGCGCTGGGCCAGCAGCACGGCGAGGGACAGGCCCACGTAGCCCGTGCCCGCCACGGCAATGCGAATCGTTCTTTTCATATGATTACCTCGTATTCTTGTTCACGCCTGCAGCCGGAGCACTCTCCGTCTCAGGGTTACGGCCTGCTTCGCAGGCTGCTTTGTCAGGCCCCACCCGCCCGCACAAGTCTCTTCCGCGCTCCTGCGCGGCAGGGCTGCGGCGGTGTTCTTGTTTCCCTTGTAGGGGAGGGGCTCTGCTCCTCCCGGCTCAGCGCAGGATTCCCTTGCGCTTACCCCTCCATAAACTCCACGAACTTCTTCGTCACCGCATGCCGCGAATAGCGCGCGGCGATCGCGTCGTAGCGGCGCAGCAGGTCGTCAAGACGCTGCGCCTTCAGCGCGCGGACGCCGGCAAGCAGCTCCTCGTCCGTCTCATAGAAGCATTCGTCCATCCCGGCGAGCACCTCGCCGCTGCCCTCGTTCATCCGGCAGAAGACCATCCGTCCGCAGAGGATCGCCTCGATATACGTCATCCCGAAGGACTGCACGGCGGAGAAGTCGACCGCCGCGTCGTGCGCGCCGTAGACCGCGCGGGCATTGCCCGTCGTCCCGCAGTAGGCAAGCACGCCGCCCAATTCTTCATCTTCAATCGCATCGCGCAGCATGTCGGTGCATTCGCCCGAGCCGTAGACGTCAATGCGGATATCCGCTATCCCCTGCGCCTTTACGTACCGGGCGAACTGCAGCATGCGCGCGACGTCGTCCCGGCGCTCCGGGCCAAGGCGCATCAGGCAGCACAGCCGCGTCCCCTCGTGCTCGGGCGGCAGGGCGACCTGCTCCCGCGCGAGGCTGCGCTCGGAGTCAAGCGCATTGCCCAGCACGAGCGAGGGCCCGTCATGCGCAAAGCCGCAGCGCTCGGCGAGCGCCCGCCTGTTGCGCTCGGTGACGAAGACCGCCTTTTCAAGCCCCAGCGCACCGAGCTTTGCCATCGCCCCGGGAAAAAGCCCCTCCACCGCCTCCGCCGAGGTGTGGAAGAAGTAAATCTTATTCTGAATCATCGGCGAGACTGCCTCTTTTAAGAAGAAGTGCAGGCTCTCGCGGGTGGAGATAACCGTCCTCGCGTGGATGCGCTTCATCCAGTATGTCATCCCGACGCCCGATACCGGGGCCATCGCATGGACCGCCGGGTCGCAGGCGAGGTGGCGGTAGAGCTTCTTCCCCCGGATGAGCTTCACCTTCAGCCGGTCGATGAGATGCCGGTTGTAGTGAAAGTACATCGGCAGCATCGGCGCGCCCGCCGGGAAATGCCACGCCTTCATCTGCTTGCAGGTGATCATGCGCACCGTGTAGCCCGCCTCCAGCAGCCCCTCCGCCAGCGCGCGGGTGGCAAAGACCGTGCCGCCGATGCCGGAAAAGTCATAGCCGAGGAAGGCGACGCTGCGCCGCTGGATCTCCCAGAGCGCGCTGTACATCCTTTCAATATGCCCGCCGGAGAGGACAAATTCCTCATCCCCCTCCCACCGCTCGGGCATGTTGCGGGTGAAGAACGGATTGACCCCGTAGTCCCCGGCCACGATTGCCGAAACCAGCTCGCCGGCCGTGTGCAGGCTCGCCGCCTCCATCTCCTCCATATCGCAGTAGAAGGCGCGCTTCTCGCTGTAGAATTTGAGGTCGCTCTGGTAGAGGATGACCGGCTTTTTGAGGAAGGTAAAGTCAAAGCCGATCGAGGAATAGTCCGTGATCAGCAGATCGTCCTGCGCCAGCGCGTCCATGACGGATATCTGCCTGGGCGTGGTCAGTTCCACGCCCTCGATGCCGCGCACGGCCTCGCGCAGCGCCGCCGTCTGCCCGTCGGTGAATTTATCGTGCAGGCAGATGTGGATCTTCGCCGGCTTGTCCCGCAGGAAGGCGGCCAGCCGCGGATCCGTCAGCACGCGCTGCACGTCCTTCAGGAACCGGCGCGTCTCCCAGTTGTCCCCGAAGTACTCGCGCCACGTCATGAACC
The DNA here is from genome assembly GCA_017936375.1 of Clostridia bacterium. GTDB lineage: Bacteria > Bacillota > Clostridia > Christensenellales > Aristaeellaceae > Ventricola. Next base: position 24,871 of record JAGBFR010000023.1, on the reverse strand, counting down.
ACAGGATGCGCAGCTCCCTGTGCGGCGCCGCCTCCCGCGCGCGGCGGATCATCTCCATATAGCGCGGCGGGTGCATGCCGTCCATGAGCTGATAGGGCTTAAAGCCGTTGATATCGATCAGCTTCTGCGGGATGTTCGGGTTGTAGTACACCCAGCGGAAGAGGCTGTTGTTCGCGTAGAAATTCCTGTATTCCAGCCGCTTCATGGCCAGCGTGCCATGCTGCAGGTAGACGAGCGGCTGCGTGTTCATGGGCTTATACGATTTGGGGCCGATGCGCTCGGGCTGCACATCCGTAAAGCTCAGGGAGACAAAGAGCATGTCCGCCCGGTGAAAGAGCGCAATGTGCTTTGCGGAATTGCGCCAGACGGTATATCGCTTTTCCCTGTCGGTAAAGCCCCTGTACGCGGCGAGCGTCTGCTCGTTTTTTTCCATCACGAAGTACGCGTCCAGGTCGTCGTGCCGGCCCACAATATGCCGCCAGAAGTAAAATGAATTGTTGTTGGCGGTCCGTCCCTGGTTTTCGCCAAACAGCCAGATGTATCTCACATGTCCTCCCTCGGCCTCAGCCAAGCTCATACGCCGACGGCTCCGGCAGGATGCGCGCAAACGCCGCCTGCAGCCTTGCCTTCACCCCGTCAAAATCCGCGATCTCCGGCGAGTCGTTGCAGCAGACCATCTTGTAGCGCTGCCGCTCAATCTCCCCTGCGAGGCGGAGCAGACCCTCCTGCCCCTCCTCCATCGTGCCGATGTCAGGCGTCCTGGGCATAAAGCGCCCCGACGCGTACTGCCAGTACTGCATGACCCACTGGTTGACGTCCCGCACGTCGCGGAACCGATGGCAGCAGGTCTCGCCAAGCGCATCCCCCTCCGCGTCCCATACCTCAAGGAATGTGCGCCTCAGGTACGCGCACGGCAGGTGATGCACGTAAAAGCCCGAAAACCGGGTGAACGGCATCATGCACAGCGTCCTTGCGAGCATCCGTCCGTAGCACGGGTGCAGCCACTTCAGCGGATGCTTTCTGATCACGTCGTTTTTATGAAAGTGCCGGTTGATCACGTACAGGTCGTTGATCTCCGCCCGGATGCCGTTGTCCACCATGTGCACGGGATAGAGGATCGCCGCGTCGCACGGCAGCCCGCGCCTGAAAAAGTCCGTCTCCCTGACCGGCGCGGTCAGGAACATGTCGTCGTTGAAGTAGACAAACCGCTCCGCCAGCCCCGGGATCCTGTGCAGGTTCAGCTCGATCGTGTGCGAGGAAAACGTGGGCAGGTACTCCGCCGGGATAAAATCCTCGTGCCGCACGATGTGCAGCTTCGGGTGCGCGGTATTGAGCCATGCGGGCAAATGACCGCAGGTCACGAAGTGGATCGTCCCCACCCACGGGGCAAAGCGCTCCGCGCCGCGCAGCCAGTACCGCAGCAAATCCCAGTCGCGGTATCGCGCCTCGCCGTCCGCGCCGCGCCCAGCCCCATCCTGCGGGGCATAGCGCGCCTTCTGCGCGCGCCACTCGGGGTCGCTGCCGTCGACCCATGCGATCACAAAGTCGATTCGCCCGTCCGTCCTGCCGTCCATGTCCTCGTCCTTTTCTGCAATCAGCCCCAGAGCGCCGCCGCGTCGTCAAGCGCCGCGCGCACGGCCTCGTCCATGTCGATATAGCGGTATGCGCCCAGCCGCCCGCCGAAGTGCACGTCGGGCCGCGCCTTGGCCAGCGCCTTGTACGCCGCATAGAGCTGCGTGTTCTCTTTATCGCCCACGGGGTAATACGGCTCAAGCCCCGGCTGCCATGCCTGCGGGTATTCCCGCGTGACGACGGTATGCCCCGCTGCCGGCCGCTCGGGCGTAAAGTGCCTGTGCTCGATCACCCGCGTATACGGCACGCCGCCCGCCGTGTGATTGACGACGGCCATGCCCTGATAGTCGGCCCTGTCCAGTATCTCTGTCTCAAAGCGCAGGCTCCTGTAGGCCAGCGCGCCGAGCCTGTAGTCAAAGAATTCATCGATGCAGCCGGAATAGATCACGCGCCGCGCGATCCCCGGCTCCCGCTCCGTGAGCTGCCTGTAATCGCAGGAAAGCCGCACGTCGATCCCCACCAGCATCCGCGCGATCATCTGCGTGTAGCCGTCCTCGGGCACGCCCTGATGCGCGTCGGAAAAGAAGCGGTCGTCCCATGTGAACCGGCACGGGATGCGCCGGATGATCTCCGGCGGCAATTCGCGGCACGGGCGGCCCCACTGCTTTTCCGTATAGCCGCGGATGAGGCGCTCATAGACGTCCCTGCCCACGAGCGCGACCGCCTGCTCCTCAAGATTCTGCGGCTCGCCGCCGATCACCACGCGCTGCGCGGCGATGACAGCCTGCGCCGCCTCCGGCGTGTCGACGCCCCACATGGCATGGAACGTGTGCATGTTAAAGGGCAGCGCGTACCGCCTGCCGCCGTACTCCGCCTGCACCCGGTGGATATAGCCGTTCATCCGCGCGAACCGGCTGACGAACGCCCAGACCTCCTCGTCGTCCGTGTGGAAGATGTGCGCGCCGTAGCGATGCACCGTCACGCCGCCGGCGTCCTCGGTATAGGCGTTCCCGGCGATATGCGCGCGCCTGTCGATGATCAGGCACCGCGCGCCCCGATCCGTCAGCGCGCGCGCGGCGGATGCGCCGTAGAGCCCCGCGCCGACGATCAGAAAATCATACTTCATTGCTCTCCTCCATGGGAGGCGGAGCCCTCTCCGCCCCTTCCATATCTTATATATTATACCGCAATCCCGCACGATTCACAACACGCAATCCATTTTTGCTCAGTCGCTGCGTTTTGCGGCTTGTATGTGCGGCGGTCGTGTGTTATCTTTAGGGTAGTGTATTTTGCCTGATGCGTTGTTCCCTCTCTGCACAAGTGCAATCCATGTAATCCTTGTAGGGCTCCCTCCCGCTGGCTCCTTCCGTCATCGCCTTTGGCGATGCCACCTCCCTCCCGGAGGGAGGTTCGTCTCCTCATTCCATGATGGATCAGCAGCGCCGATCTGCAATGCGTCACTTATTTGAAGCTCCCTCCGGGAGGGAGCTGGATGCCCGGAGGGCAGACTGAGGGAGCCTGCGGGCGCTGCCGTTGCGTGAATCAGCCAAATTGGGTCATTCAGCATGCCAGGCTGCCGGTACGCCTTCCCCTTTCTTATCAACACCCACAGAAAGGACCGATCTCCATGCTCAAATACAACGACATCCGCGCCCTCGGCGCGTCCCTCTCGCAGAATATCGCCCGCGTCATCATCGGGCGCGAACGCGAGACGGAGCTCATCCTCGCCGCGCTGCTTGCGGGCGGTCATGTGCTGCTGGAGGACGTCCCCGGCACGGGCAAGACGACGCTGGCTAAGTCGCTGGCCAAGTCCCTCTCCTGCTCGTTCTCCCGCGTGCAGTTCACGCCCGACCTGCTCCCGGCGGACGTGACCGGTATGCGCGTCTACAGCCAGAAGACGGGCGAGTTCTCCTTCATCCGCGGCCCGGTCTTCACCCATATCCTCCTGGCGGACGAGATCAACCGCGCGACCCCGCGCACGCAGTCCGCGCTGCTGGAGTGCATGGAGGAGCGGCAGGTGACCGAGGGCGGCGTGACCTATCCCCTCGAGCGCCCGTTCCTCGTCATCGCCACGCAGAATCCGGTCGAGACGCAGGGCACATTCCCCCTGCCCGAGGCCCAGTTGGACCGCTTCATGATCCGCCTCTCCCTCGGCCATCCGACCACGGAGGAGGCCGTCGCGCTCCTGCGCCGCTTCATCGCGGATGAGCCGCTTGCCGCCCTTTCCCCTGTCGCAACGGGCGAGGACGTCGCCGCCGCCGCGCTGCGCATCCGCAGCTGCCATGTCAGCGAGGACATCATGCGCTACATGGCCGCCCTGTGCGAGGCCGCGCGCGACCCGCAGAAGGTGCTCCTCGGCCCGTCCCCCCGCGCGCTGCTCGCGCTCATGCGCATCTGTCAGGCGCTCGCCGCGCTGCGCGGGCGCGATTATGTCATCCCCGACGACGTCAAGACCCTCGCCGTGCCGGTGCTCGCGCATCGCGTCATCCTGCGCGGCATGGCGCACGACACGACGGGCGAGGCCTTCATCGCCTCCCTCGTCGAGCGCATCCCCTCCCCGACGGAGGAGCGCTGATGAACGCGCTCATCCTCATGGCCGTCGTCGCCGCGCTGTATATGCTCTTCGCGCTGCTCCTGCGCCATTACGCGCTGCGCGGGCTGGTCTGCACGCGCGCCTTCCCGCAGCCCGCGTATCACGAGGGCGACGAGGGCGAGATGATCGAGGTCGTGCGCAACGACAGGCCCATGCTCATCCCGTGGCTACGCGTGGAGAGCCGAACCTCCCCGCACATCCTCCTCGGCCGGCAGGATAACCTCAACGTCTCCGCCGGCACGCATTACTGCTCACTCTTCACCCTCCTGCCCTATCAGCAGATCCGGCGGCGGCACAGGGTGCGCTTTCTGCGCCGGGGCGCGTATAATCTGGGCAACGCCTCGCTGACGGCGGGCGATCTCTTCGGCCTCAACGAGGCGCACCGCGAGCAGGAGATGGACGTGCCGGTGCTCGTCTATCCGCGCCTGCTGGGCGAGGACGAGCTGCCCGCGCCCTTTTCCCGCATGATCAGCGAGATCGTCTCCCGGCGGACGCTGCAGCAGGATCCCTTCCTCGTGCGCGGTATCCGCCCCTACCGCCCGGGCGACCCCGTGCGCGACATCCACTGGCCGGCCTCCGCGCGCATGCAGGAGACGCAGCTGCGCCAGCACGACTATACCGCGATGAGCCGCCTGCTGGTGGTCGTCAATTTTCAGCGCTCGCGCCACGAGTGGGGCGACCGGCTGATGGACTACGAGGAGGGCGAGATCGAGCGCCTCATCTCCATCGCCGCTACGCTCTGCGTCCGCGCGCTCGGCGCGGGGCTGTCCGCCGGCTTTGCGGCGAATATGCCGCTGGGCGAGGAGGAGACCTGCGCCTTCGTCGCGCCCGCTGCGGGCCCCGCGGCGAGGGAGGCCGTCCTCTCCGGCATGGCGCGCCTGCGCCTGCGCCGCGTGCTGACCTTCCCCACCTTTCTTAATACCCTCACCCGCTGCTCCGGGCTGGATATGCTGCTCATCTCGCTCTACGACGACGAGGATATCGAGGCCGCCATGGCCCGCCTTCGGCGCGCGGGCAATCAGGTGCAGCTTTGCGTCGTGAAGGGAGGGAGCGCCTCGTGACGGCCCTTTTCCCCGCCCTTTTCCGCTCCCTGTCCCGCCTCGGCGGGCGCATGCAGGCCGCGCTCATGCTCAGCCTCGCCGCAAGCGCCCCCGCGATGATGCTCCTTGTCCAGTATGCGCCGGATGCGCTCCCCGTGCTCTGGCGCTTCCCCGCCGCCGCCGTGCTGCTCACGGCGCTGTGCATGTCCCTGTCGGCTTGGCGGCGCCTGCTCGCCGCCGTGCTGAGCGCCGCGGCGATCCTCGCCCTCGGCGCGTATTCCCTGCCGCTGGGTCAGACGCCCGGCCTCGTCCTGCTGCCGCTCGGCGCGTGCGCGGTGCTGTTTGCGTCGCTGCCCCTCGCCGCAGGCCATGCGCAGGCGCGCGTGTCTGCGCTGTATACCGCAGGCCTCTTCATCCAGCTGGGCGCGCACATCGTCGCGCAGCTCTCCGAGCGCATGCCCCGCCCGCAGTACACCGCCGTGATCCCCGCGATGACGGCTGTCTTCATCGTCTATCTGCTGCTGTGCCTCTTCGCGCTCAACCGGCACAGCCTGACTAACGCCACCATGGCCCGCCACAACGCGCCCGCGTCGATGCGCCGCTTCAATACGGTGCTCGTCCTGCTGTTCATGGGCGTGTCGCTGGCGCTGGCCGCCGTTCCCGCCGTCGCCCGCATGATCGTGCGCGCATGGGATCTGCTCGTCTCCGCCGTCGGGCGGGTGATCGCATGGCTCGCCTCGCTCATGCCCGCCTCCGCGCCGATGGGCCCCGGCGGCGGCGCGCCGGAGGGCGGCATGCCGTTTATCCCCTATGAGGCGGCTGAGCCCAGCCTCTTCGCCGTGATCCTCGAGCGCGTCGTCATGGCGCTCTCCTTCGGGGTGCTGCTTGTGCTGCTCGCCCTCGCCGCGCGCGTCGTCTGGCGAAAGCTGCGCGCCCTTGCGGCGTATCTCTTCGCCCAGCTGCAGCGCTATGTCGCCGCCGCCGCAGGCGAAGAGGACGAGATCACCGACACCCGCGAGGAGGGCGGCGAGCGCAGGCGCGTGCTGCCCGGCTTTGCCCGCAGGCGGCCCGAGCATGACCCGAAGACCCCGATAGGGCGCATCCGGCTGACGTATGCGCGGCTCCTCCGCCGCCATGCGGACTGGGCGCAGAGCTCCACCGCGCGGGAAAACCTGCCGGAGACCGCCGCCGCGCTCTATGAACAGGCGCGATACAGCGATCACGCGGTGTCGATGGACGACGCCGAGAGATTCTCTTCCGGAACGAAGAAACTGTAATCAATTTATCCACAATTCCACAGAACAACATCGAAAGGATGGTCCGCTCTATGAACAACTTTACCTTCTACTCCCCGACCTATTTCGCCTTCGGCAAGGATGCCGAGAACGACGCCGGCAAGTACGTCCGCCGCTTCGGCGGCACGAAGGTGCTCATCCACTACGGCGGCGGCAGCGTCGTGCGCTCCGGCCTGCTGGGCCGCGTGAAGGCGTCCCTTGAGGCCGAGGGCCTCGGCTACGTGGAGCTGGGCGGCGTCAAGCCGAATCCGCGCAGCGGCCTCGTCTACGAGGGCATCGAGCTCTGCCGCCGCGAGGGCGTCGACTTTGTCCTCGCCGTGGGCGGCGGCTCCTCCATCGACTCGGCCAAGGCCATCGCCGCCGGCACGGTCTATGAGGGCGATTTCTGGGACTTCTATCAGGGCAAGCCGGTCGTAAAGGCGCTGCCCATCGGCACCGTGCTGACCATCGCCGCCGCGGGCAGCGAGGGCTCCCCGGACTCCGTCATCACCTATGAGGACGGCATGTACAAGCGCGGCGCCTCCGGCGAGGCCCTGCGCCCGGCCTTCTCCATCCTCAATCCCGCGCTCACGCAGACCCTCCCGCCCTATCAGACGGCCTGCGGCATCACCGACATCATGGCCCACCTCTACGAGCGCTACCTGACCAACACCAAGGAGGTCGAGGTGACCGACCGCGTCATCGAGGCGCTGCTCAAGACCATGATCCACGAGGGCCCGCGCGTCATCGAGAATCCGGACAACTACGAGGCCCGCGCCAACATCATGTGGGCCGGCATGCTCGCCCACAACAACTGCTGCGGCGTCGGCCGCTCGCAGGACTGGACGAGCCACGACGTGGAGCACGAGCTCTCCGCCATCTATGACTGCGCGCACGGCGCGGGTCTGGCCGTCGTGATGCCCGCCGTCTTCACCTATGTGATGAAGCACGACGTGATGCGCTTTGCGCAGGCCGCCGTCCGCGTGTGGGGCTGCGAAATGGACTTCGCCAACCCGGAGAACACCGCGAAGGCCGGCATCGAGGCGCTGCGCCGCTTCCTCATCTCCATCGGCATGCCGAAGAACTTCGCCGAGCTCGGCGCGAAGGAGGAGGACATCCCGACCCTCGCGCACAATGCCTGCTACGGCGACGTGCGCACCGGCTCCCTCGGCGGCTTTGTGTCCCTGAATGAAGAGGACGTCGCCAATATCTATAAGCTGATGGTGTAATTGCTCCGTCACAACTTCCCATCAAGAGAGCTTGTAGGATCGTTATTTGCGCCGCTTCGCGGCGACCTCACCCGCCCCTTCGGGGCACCCTCCCCTCCCAGGGGAGGGCTTTTGGTTTGCGATGTCCGTCACCCAAAAGCCTTCCCCTGAGAGGCACTGGAGCCCGCGCCGCCTGTGGCGGATGAGAGCGGGCGGAGCGTGGGGAATCATTGCCTTCCCCTATGGGGAAGGTGGCTGCCCGAAGGGCAGACGGATGAGGTCCCCGCCGCAGCGGGCTGAGCCGTCAGGCGATTATGCGAGTTCCCCGGAGAAGGTGGATCGCCAAAGGCGAGACGGATGAGGTTCCCGCCCGCAGGCGACGCATTCTCCTTTCTATCTATACCGATCCATGCTATAATATCCCTATCCATCATTGATTCCCCGGAGGTATATCCCATGAGCTGGAAGGAAATCAGCCTGCATGACATCAAGGACGTCCGCATCGGCCACGCGCAGGACGAGCAGCACGCCACCGGCTGCACGGTCATCGTGTGCGAAAAGAAGGCCGTCTGCGGCGTGGACGTGCGCGGCGGCGGCCCGGCCTCGCGCGAAAACCAGCTGCTAAACCCCCTCATGTCCAACGACGGCGTCAACGCCGTGCTCCTCTCCGGCGGCAGCGCCTACGGCCTGGACGCGGCGGGCGGCGTGATGAAATACCTTGAGGAGAAAGGCCGCGGCGTGAAGGTCGGCAATTCCATTGTGCCGATCGTCGTGGGCTCCTGTATCTTCGATCTTGGCTGCGTGGACGGCTCCGTCCGCCCGGACGCGGCGATGGGCTACGCCGCCTGCAAGGACAGCGAGCAAAGCATCGAGCGCAACGGCAATGTCGGCGCGGGCATGGGGGCGACCGTGGGCAAGCTCCACGGCGATCAGTTTGCCATGAAGTCCGGCCTTGGCTGCTATGCGGTGCAGGCCGGCAGCCTGCAGGTCGGCGCGATCGTCTCGGTCAACGCCATCGGCGACGTCTTTGAGATGGACTCCACCCGCCAGCTCGCAGGCCTGCTCAATAAAAAGCGCGACGGCATGATCTCCAGCGAACAGGAGGCCGTGCGCCTGCTGCAGCTGGCCAGCATGCTCTCCCTCAATACGACCATCGGCGCGATCATCACTAACGCGAACCTTGACAAAGCCGCGATGAACAAGGTCGCCGCCATGGCCTCCAATGGCGTCGCCCGCACCATCCGCCCGGTCAATACCTCGATGGACGGCGACTCCATCTACGCCCTGTGCACGGGCAAGGTCAAGACCAGCGCGGACGTCGTGGGTACGCTCGCTGCGCATGTCATGGCGAAGGCCATCAACCGCGCCGTGCTGGAGACGAAGGAAATCTACGGCTACAAGTCCGCGCAGAGCTTCCTGTGATTCTCTACCCGGGGTAAAGCCTTGCCCCGCCCGCCGTGGTATCATGCCGATAACGGCGGAGCCTCCGCCGCAATCCAATCCCAAAGGAGGGACGCCTATGCGCGATACACCCAAGCTGATGCTCCGGCGCCTGTGCAGCGCCATGGATGCGGGCGAAAGCATGACCTTTATCCCCTTCTGGGGGCACACGCCCCACAAGAGCGGGCGCATCACCAAGAGCTGCCTGAGCCAGTGGTGGCTGGGCGATTTCATCGTCGACGGCGTGACCTACTGCTGCATGGAGCAGTACATGATGGCCTCCAAGGCGCGCCTCTTCGGCGACGGGGAGACGCTGCAGGAGATCATGGCCGCCCGCGATCAGGCGACGATCAAGGCCCTCGGCCGGAAGGTGCGGGGCTTTGTCCCCGAGGTCTGGGACGAGGCCAAGTTTGACATCGTCTGCACGGGCAACCGCCAGAAATTCTCCCAGCAGCCGGCGCTGCTTGAGTACCTGCTCTCCACGGGCGACGCTGTGCTCGTGGAGGCCAGCCCGTACGACGGCATCTGGGGCGTGCGCCTGCCCATTGATGCGCCGGAGATCAGCGACCCGCGCCTCTGGCAGGGCGAAAACCTGCTCGGCTTCGCGCTCATGGAGGTGCGCGAGGCGCTGAGGAACAGCGCTGTGTGAGCCCCTCTTGAAGAGCGGCTTAGAAGCAAAATCAACTGCAGCAGCGTATTGTCAGCCTCTGCAAGAAGGGTTACAGCCTGCTTCGCAGGCAGCCTTTATAGGCCCCTCCGGGAAGCCCGCATAGTCGCGGCATCCTGCCGCTCCTTGCGGTTTCCCACGCTCCGCCTCGCTTCATCGCCCACCGGGCGCGCTCGGCTACGGTGCCCACCCCGCCCTCATACCTCTGCGCCTTTCCGGCGCCGGGCTGACGGATGAGGTTCCCGCGCCGCAGACGACGCATACAAAATCAGCCCCGGCACAAGTCGGGGCTGGTTTTTTTGCGATGCAGTTCTGCGGGGAAAGCCTTACGCCTTCCTGCCGCCGCGCTGGATGAACTTCACCAGTTCGACGACCGGGATGACCAGCAGCGCCAGCAGCAGGGCGACGACATACTCGGTCAGGCCGACCGGCGTGAAGCCGAAGGCCGCGGCGACAGCCGGGATCTCCAGCACAAGCGTGGTCAGCAGCAGGCTGCCCACCATCGCCAGCCACAGGATCTTGTTGTGGCTGTGGAGGGAGAACATGCTCTTGCGCTGGCTGCGCATGTTGAAGCTGTGGAAGATCTCGCACATGCTCATGGTCAGGAAGGCCATGGTCATGCCGTGGGTGGAAACGCCCTTGGGCATGGACAGCGCGCCGACCTCGAAGCAGTGGCCGATGATGTAGGAGGCGAGGGTGATCGCGGTGATGAGAACGCCCTGATAGGCGATGTCAAACGCCAGACCGCCGGCGAAGATGCCGTCGTTGGAGTTGCGCGGCGGGCGCTTCATGGTGTCCGGCTCGGCGGACTCCATGCCCAGCGCGAGCGCCGGGAAGCAGTCGGTGATCAGGTTGATGAACAGCAGGTGGACCGGGTTGAGCAGGGTGAAGCCCAGCAGCGTGGAGAAGAACACGCCGAGCACCTCGCTCATGTTGGAGGCCAGCAGGAACTGGATGGCCTTGCGGATGTTGTCGTAGATGCGGCGGCCCTCGCCCACGGCGGAGACGATCGTCGCGAAGTTATCGTCGGCGAGCACCATGTCGGCGACGTTCTTGGTGACGTCGGTGCCGGTGATGCCCATACCCACGCCGATGTCGGCGGACTTGATGGACGGCGCGTCGTTGACGCCGTCGCCGGTCATCGCGGTGATGGAGCCGTTCTGCTTCCACGCGTTGACGATGCGGACCTTGTGCTCCGGCTGCACGCGGGCGTAGACGCCATACTTGCGCACGGCCTCGCCGATCTGATCATCCGGGATGTCGTTGAGCTCCGCGCCGGTGATCGCCTGAGAGGCGTCGGTGATGATGCCCAGCTCCTTGGCGATGGCGACGGCGGTGTCCTTGTGGTCGCCGGTGATCATGACCGCGCGGATGCCGGCGGAGCGGCACTCGTCGATGGCGGGCTTGACCTCCGGGCGAACCGGGTCGATCATGCCGGTCAGGCCGATGAAGACGAGCTCCTGCTCCAGGAACTCAGGGGCGTTGTCCTCCGGCTTCTTCTCCCACACGCGCATGGCGGCGGCCAGCACGCGCAGCGCCTTGTCGGCCATGGCCTTGTTCGCGGCGAGGATCTCGACGCGCTTGGCGTCGGTCATCGGAAGGGTCCTGCCATTCTCCTCATAGGCGGTGCAGCGCTTGAGGACCTCGTCCGGCGCGCCCTTGGTGTACTGCACGAAGCCGCCCTGCACGGCGTGCACGGTGGACATCATCTTGCGGGAGGAATCGAACGGGGCCTCGTCCACGCGCGGGGTGTTGGCCTCCAGCGCGCCTTTGGGCAGGCCTTCCTTCGCGGCGAAGGCAACCAGCGCGGCCTCGGTCGGCTCGCCCTCGGCAACGCCCTCGCTGTTGAGGATCGCGTCGGAGCAGAGCGCCATCGCGGTGGCGACCAGCTTCGCAGAGCCCATGTGCTCCACGACGGTCATCCTGTTCTGGGTGAGGGTGCCGGTCTTATCCGAGCAGATGACCTGCGTGCAGCCGAGGGTCTCGACGGCGGTCAGGCGGCGGATGACGGCGCTGCGCCTGGACATATTGGTGACGCCGATGGAGAGAACGACGGTCACGACCGTGGCCAGGCCCTCCGGGATCGCGGCGACAGCCAGGGATACGGCGACCATGAACGTCTCCAGAATGCTGGTGAGCGTGAAGGAGCCAGCCATCACGAGGTTAAAGATGAAGATGAACACGCAGATGCCCAGCACCAGCTTGCTCAGGGTCTTGCCCAGCTCGTCAAGGCGCTTCTGAAGCGGGGTCTCCTCCTCCTCGGTCGCGGCCAGCGCGCCGGCGATCTTGCCCATCTCGGTCTCCATGCCGGTCTTGGTGATCAGCGCCTTGCCGCGGCCATAGACGACGGTGGAGCCCATGTAGCACATGTTCTTGCGGTCGCCCAGCGGGATCTCGTCCTGATTGGGCGCGAGGCCGAGCGCCTCGATGATCTTATTGACCGGGACGCTCTCGCCGGTCAGCGCGGCCTCCTCGATCTTCAGGCTCGCGCTCTCGAGCAGGCGGCCGTCGGCCGGGACGCTGTCGCCCGCCTCCAGCAGCACCACGTCGCCCGGGACGAGCTCGTCGGAGTGCATGGTCGTCTGCCTGCCGTCGCGCAGCACCTTGCAGGTGGCGGCGGTCATGGTCTGCAGGGCCTCGATGGCGGCCTCTGCCTTGCTCTCCTGAAAGACGCCGAGCACGGCATTGAGCAGCACGACGACGAGGATGATGAATACCTCCATCAGGCTCTCGCCGGCGATGATGTTGGTCACGGCGGAGATGGCCGCGGCGATCATCAGGATGATCAGCATCGGATCCTTGAGCTGCTCGAGGAAGCGCTGGAGCAGCGTCGGCTTCTCGGCGTCCTTGAGCTTGTTGGGGCCGTACTTGGCCAGACGATCCTGCGCCTGCGCGCTCGTCAGGCCCTCCGCGCCCACGCCAAGCTCGCGGAGCACATCCTGAGCCGACTGCGTATAGGTCTTGTTCATCGTCAATCCTTCTTTCCTTGTCTTTCCCTGTGGTTTTTTAGGCGGCAAATCGCTGCATCGGGGATGCATGAACGAGATTCCGAAGGCCTTGGGAGGGATCCTCCTCGCCTGCCATGCGCCGCGTACGCACCGTACGCATGCACCCGGCATAAAAGCCCGATTAACTCAGAATTCTAGCATTCCCCTTCCCGGCGGACAATTCATGCGTGCGTTAAGAACAGCCCGATTTCATCAAAATCCTGTTAATCCTCCTCCTTCAGCGCGCCCTGTTTTCGCCCTCGTCGTCCGGTCCAATTCCTCTCTTTTTAAGAGAAAATTGTCAATTTTGTACACAATTTATCAATTTACCCTTTTCATTCTGACCATGTTCCATTATAATATAGGCAACCGTGCTCTCGCACACCGTGCGATTGAGCGCAAAAAGTCAGGAGGAGATTTACTATGAACAAGAACATCAGCCGCCGCTCTTTCATCAAGGGCGCCGCTGCTGCCGGCGCGGGCATCGCTGCCGCCAGCATCATCAACCCGAAGTTCGCCGCCGCTGAGGCCGCCGTCGCCGCGACCGCCGAGGCCGCTGCCAACCGCCCGGAGGGCAAGGTTGACGGCAAGTACGTGACCAAGGCGATCGGCCACGAGTCCTTCGTCTACGTCGCCACCACCATCTTCGACGGCAAGATCACCGCCTGCCAGGTCCTCGCGCACGAGGAGACCATGGGCATCGGCAACTTCGCCTGCGCCCGCATCCCGAAGGCGATCGTCGCCAACCAGAGCGTCGAGGTCCCGAACGTCCGCGGCTGCTCCATCACCTCCATGGCCATCAAGAAGGCCGTCAAGGAAGCCATCGAGCTGGCCGGCTACGACGTGGCCGACTTCTCCACCCCGGTCGTCAAGGAAGTCAACGAGCGCGATGAAGCCGCTGAGGCGGACGTCGTGATCGTCGGCGCCGGCACCGTCGGCCTCGTTGCGGGCGCCCGCCTGCTCGAGAAGGGCAAGAAGGTCATCCTCATCGAGAAGCGCGACATCCCGGGCGGCTCCGGCCCCATGGCCTACGGCGGCGTTGCCATCGCGGGCTGCGAGATGTATGACAACTACGACGTCACCGGCGCGCTGAAGAACAGCTACTACGGCTCCGTCGAGAACATGATGGGCTTCTGGCGTGCGCATCCGTTCCTCAATCCGGAGTATGACCGCTTCGACAAGGCGATGCCGTACATGACCGCTCAGTATGAGAACATCGGCAAGCTCGTCGACTGGTTCGTGAAGATCGGCCTTGGCTTCAACCCGATCGGCACCTACGAGGGCGGCCTGCAGACCGGCTACACCCCGTACCTCGCCCCGGGCTGCTATGAGGGCGGCGCCGGCTACGCGATGATGTTCCTCGAGCAGCGCATCAAGGGCCTGGGCGGCACCATCCTGTACGATACCGAGGCCACCGAGCTGGTCATGACCGACGGCGTCGTCACCGGCGTCAAGGCCAAGAGCGGCGACGGCGCGAACTGGACCATCACCGGCAAGTCCGTGATCCTCGCCTCCGGCGGCTTCATGCGCAATGCCGAGATGATCGCCCAGTACTATCCGGAGTACGTCGGCCAGTTCTTCAACTGCGCCTCCGCCTCCACCGGCGACGGCATCAAGATGGGCCTTGCCGCGGGCGGCTACGTCGAGTGCACCGGCCGCGCGCTGCCGGCTTACCTGTCCACCTACGCCTCCAAGTTCGAGATCGCGCTGATCCATCACTCCACCCCGGGCATCATGGTCAACGCGAAGGGCGACAACATCGGCAACATCGTCTCCGACAACCACTACAAGATGGCCGCTGCGAAGCTGGCGCTCGACACCGAGCACGGCGGCGCGCTGTACTATGTCTTTGACGATGCCGCCTGCATCACCAACAACGACTTCGAGTCCTACGGCATGAACACCTACAAGGCCATCGTCGAGAAGGGCGAGGCTGTCCGCTATGACAGCGTTGCCGCCGCCGCCGAGGCCCTGGGCCTTGCCAACCTGCAGGCTTCCATCGAGACCAACAACGCTGCCTCCCTCGCCGGCGAAGCCGACGCCTGGGGCCGCAAGAATCTCCCGTACATCGAGACCCGTGACGGCGTGTGGGTCCTGCGCGTCGATCCGACCTTCTACCTGACCACCGGCGGCCTGGCCATCGACACCGAAGGCCACGTGCTCAAGGAGGACGGCTCCAAGATCGCTGGCCTGTACGCGGGCGGCGACGTCGTCGGCTCCATCGAGGAGAAGGACGGCAAGAAGTACGGCATGGGCTTCGACGCTGCGCTGGCCTATGGCTACATCCTGGGCGAGACCGTCGGCGCCGAGGGCTGATTCTCCATCACCGAATAACCTCTATGGGAGCCGCCTCCGGGCGGCTCTCTTTTTGCGCACATCGATTTCAGAATCGTCACCCCTGTAGGGGAGGGGCTCTGCCCCTCCTGCAGCGCCGCGCACAAGGCCCATCTGTCTTGGTTTCCAAGGCGCTTCCTCCCGCAGGCTCCCTCAGTCGGCTGCGCCGACAGCTCCCTCCCGGAGGGAGCCCTGAAGAGGCGTCGCTCAGCAAATCTGCATCGCTGATCTGCCCAAGCAGCACGCGACAAGCCTCCCTCCGGGAGGGAGGGGGACCAGCCGTCAGGCTGGTGGAAGGAGTACCCCGCGCTGCAGCGCGCGCATCATTCCCTATTGACAAATCTTCCTCAATGCCCTATTATAGACTCAGAAGTGAAAATTGAATGGTCTTTGGGGCAGGGTGAAAATCCCGACCGATGGTATAGTCCATGAACCTCCGCTTGCGGAGGCCGATCCGGTGCAATTCCGGAACCGACGGTACAGTCCGGATGGGAAAAGACTTTTTGTGTATCGGCTGCGGGCGCAGCCGGCGGGTTTCCTGAGGCCATCTCCTTTTTGGCTTCGGGAATTTTTGCTTTTCAGGAGGAAAGAACATGAAAAGAAACAGCATCCGCCGCCTCACCCTCGCCGCCATGATGGGCGCCATCGCCTTCGTGCTGATGTTCCTCAGCTTCCCCACGCCGCTCTCCCCGTTCGCGGAGCTTGACTTCTCCGCCCTGCCGGAGCTCATCGGCGGCTTCATCCTCGGCCCGGCCGGCGCGATGGAGATCATCACCGTCAAGATTCTCTTAAAGCTCATCTTCAAGCCGACCTCCACCGCCTTCACCGGCGAACTGCAGGCCTTCCTGCTCTCCGTGGCGTATGTGCTGCCCGCCGTCCTCTGGTACAGAAAGCACCGCACCAAGAAGGGCGCGCTCACCGGCATCGTCATCGGCACCATCGTCACCGTCATCACCAGCGTCTTCACCAATCTCTACATCATCTTCCCGTTCTTCATGAATGCGTTTGGCATGCAGTGGGATGCGATCATCGGCATGTGCTCCGAGCTGATCCCGGCCATCAACAGCAAGCTGACCATGGTCCTCTACTCCATCATCCCCTTCAATCTCCTCTCCCGCGCGCTGACCTCCGTCCTGACCATCCTGCTCTATAAGCGCATCAGCGTGCCGCTCAAGAAGCTCATCATGGACTGATCGCCCGCACGGCCGTCCTCACCCGATATGGTTTTCATTCAAAACCGGCATGCTGCCGGCGGCATCACCGACCAAGTACCGCAAATCTCTTTCCTTTGCGAACGAGGCCGATGCTTTTCAGATTTACATAACAAACAGGAGGTAACTTCCCATGGAATTCACCAACGGCAAGAATCTCACCTTTGAACAGGCCGTCGAGCTGATGTTCAAAAAGCTCGGCGATTTCAAGATCATGGCCCTCGCCAGCGCGGTCGACGAGCATGTCATGGTGCGCAACGTCAGCTGCCTCTTCTATGACAACAAGATCTGGTTCAAGACGGATAAGAACTTCCGCAAGACCCAGCAGCTCTATCAGAACCCCAACGTCGCCATGTGCTGGAGCGGCGTGTCCGTCGAGGGCACGGCGCGCAATACCGGCCTCGTCGTCGACGAGCCGGGCAGGCGCTTTGAGGCGCTGTACAAGAAGTTCCTCTGGGGCAGCTACAACCGCTACTCCCACGAGGACACGGAGATCCTCATCGAGGTGACCCCGACCTTCGTGGAAATCTGGGACACCAGCGAGGAGAACTACGCCTTCCAGATCTTCATCCACTTTGACACCAGGACCGTCGAGTACAAGCAGTACGACAATCCTGACAGGAAATAACCGTTCATGCGGGTCCGCCGTCCTCCGGCGGGCCCGTTTTTTTTGCCCCGCAGCCGCTCATCAGCAATTTTGCCTTGACTTCATCGTCCATATCCTATAAAATGGAAATAGGTATTTTGTTCGGTTTTTCCTCGACTCGGGAGCCGGACGCCATAAATAAGGAGGTTTCATTTATGAAGAAGTTCCTTGCGCTCGTTCTGGCCGCGATCATGCTCTGTGCGATGAGCACCGCGATGGCCGCCGGCAGCCTCGTCGTCTATTCCCCGCACGACGCTGATCCGCTCAATGCCGGCGTCGCCATGTTCATGGAAGCCTATCCCGACATCGACGTGCAGGTGATCGCCGCCGGCACCGGCGAGCTCGCGCAGCGCGTCGTCGCCGAGGCCGCCAATCCGCAGGGCGACGTGTTCTGGGGCGGCGGAGCCGACACCCTGGCCGGCTATGTCGATTACTTCGAGCCGTATGTCTGCGCCAATGACGCCGTCATCGGCGAGGCCTACAAGGATGCGGCCGACATGTGGATCGGCGAGTCCCCGCTGCCGATGGTCTTCATCTACAACAAGACCCTCATCGCCGAGGAAGACGTGCCCAAGACCTGGGACGACCTGTGCAATGAGAACCTGAAGGGCAAGATCGCCTACGCCTCCCCGGCGAAGTCCGGCTCTGCCTACACCCAGCTGTGCACCATGCTCTTCTCCAAGCCCACCATCGACGAGGGCTGGGAGCTGGCGTTCAACTTCCTCAAGAATCTCGACGGCAAGGTGCAGGATTCCTCCGGCAACTGCCATAAGCTCGTCGCCGCCGGCGAATATGCCGTGGGCGTGACCATCGAGAAGTCCGCCGTCCTCTACAACGACAACCCGGATATCGGCTATGTCTACCCGGCGAAGAACTCCGCCGTGCCGGATGGCGTCGCGCTCATCAAGAACTGCCCGAACCCGGACAACGCGAAGCTCTTCATCGACTTCGTCACCGGCCTCGAGTGCCAGACCGCGCAGAACGCCGACTGGGCCCGCCGCCCCGTCCGCAGCGACATCACCCCGGTCGGCCTGGTTGGCCTGGATACCCTCGACCTGGGCGACTATGACTTCGCCTATGCCGCCAACAACAAGGCTGATATCGTTGAAAAGTGGAACGATCTGACCATCGACGCCGCTGAGTAATCGCTTGACGACCAAAGGGGGACATGCACATGTCCCCCTTTCTTTTCTGATTCAGCGGAATTCTCCCGCCTGCGTCCCGCGCCGGCATTTCTGTCTGCCGCCGAATGCGGCGTCTGACACAGCTGCCGGAAAGCCGCCGCAGCCCCAAGATTGATTGACCACGGAGGAACCGGACAATGAGCAACGAAGTCATCATCAAAAACGCCGTCAAGCGCTACGGCGATTTCACCGCCCTGCACGACGTCTCCCTCACCATCCGCGAGGGCGAGTTCTTCACCCTGCTTGGCCCTTCCGGCTGCGGCAAGACCACACTGCTGCGCATGATCGCCGGCTTTAACTCCATCGAGGGCGGCGATTTCTATTTTGGCGAAAAGCGGATCAACGACGTCCCGGCGCATAAGCGCGACATCGGCATGGTCTTCCAGAATTACGCCATCTTCCCCCATCTGACCGTCGAGGAGAACGTCGCCTACGGCCTCAAGGCCCGCGGCGTGGGCAAGGCCGAGACGGCCAAGCGCGTGGCCGAGGCGCTGGAGCTGGTGCAGATCCTGCCGCTGGCCAAGCGCAAGCCCAGCGAGCTCTCCGGCGGTCAGCAGCAGCGCGTCGCGCTGGCCCGCGCGTTCGTCATCGAGCCGGGCGTGCTGCTGATGGATGAGCCGCTGTCCAATCTGGACGCCAAGCTGCGCGTGCAGATGCGCTCCATCATCAAGAAGCTCCAGCGCCGCCTGGGCATCACCACCATCTATGTCACGCATGATCAGGAGGAGGCGCTAGCCATCTCCGACCGCATTGCCGTCATGAATCAGGGCAACATCATGCAGATCGGCACCCCGCGCGAGATCTATGCCAAGCCGGAGAATCCCTTTGTCGCGGGCTTCATCGGCGTGAGCAATTTCCTCAGCTGCGAGGTCGTCTCCTGCGCGGGCGGCGAGGCGGCCGTGTCCATCCGCGGCGAGGCGGCCGTGTCCATCCGCGGCGAGGCTGACGTGCGCGTGCCCGTGCGCCGCAGCTACACCGGCAAGGCGCAGATCTCCGCCCGCCCGGAGCAGCTCTTCTTCTCCGAGACCGGCATGCCCGGCAAGGTGCTCTTCTCCACCTTCCTTGGCGACTTCATCGAGTACGAGGTGGAGCTTGACGATGGGCAGACCCTCGTCATCAACGAATACACCAAGGACACCAACGCCGTCCATGAGCTCGGCGAGCGCGTGCATATCCGCTTCGACGCCGCGCGCATCAGCCTCTACGATGAGAACGGGGAGGTGCTTTCCAAGTGACGGGCCGCACAAACCGGAAAATCAAGCTGGATTTCTGGTTCTTCGTCAAGGCGTTCGTGCTCATCGCGCTGTGTCTGTTCATCATCTATCCCTTCTACACGATCCTGACCAAGAGCATCTTCTCCAGCAAGGTGGAGGGCGTCACCCTCTATAACTTCAACCGATTCTTCACCAAGCCGTATTATTACCGCACGCTCCTGCGCTCGCTGGTCATCTGCTCGCTGACGACGCTCTTCTCCTGCATCGTGGGCGTGTTCGTGGCTTATGTGATGACGCGCTTCAACATCCCGGGCAAGACCTTCCTGCATGTGCTCATCATCCTCTCGCTGATGAGTCCGCCGTTCATCGGCGCGTATTCCTGGATCATCCTGCTCGGCCGCAACGGCATCGTCGCCAGAGCATTCTCCGCCATCGGCCTGACCGCGCCGACCATCTACGGCAGGAACGGCATCATCTTCGTCTTCACGCTGCATCTGTTCCCCTATGTCTATCTCTACACCTCCGGCGCGATGAACAGCATCGACGCGTCCCTTGAGGAGGCGGCCGAGAATCTGGGCATGAACAAGCTGCGCCGCATCTGGACCATCACGCTGCCCGTCGTCCTGCCCTCCATTCTCGCTGGCTGCATCATGGTCTTCATGACCTGCCTGGCCGATTTCGGCACGCCGATGCTCCTGGGCGAGGGCTATACCGTGCTGCCCGTGCTCGTGTATAACGAATACATGTCCGAGAGCGCGACCGACCCATACATGGCCTCGACCCTGTCGGTCATCATCGTCGCCTGCTCGATGCTCATGCTCGCCTTCCAGAAGTTCGTCGTGGATAAGAAGAATTACACCATGTCCACCCTGCGCCCGCCGCAGGAGACAAAGCTCACCGGCGCGAAGCGCTTCTTCGCTTCCCTGCCCGTGTTCGTGATCATCTTCCTCGCGCTTCTGCCGCAGATCGTTGTCGTCTGCCAGTCCTTCGTCGAGCGCAGCTTCTCCGGCATGGTGCAGGGCATCAACCTCAACAACTACCGCGCCATCCTCAGCCGCCTTGGCAGCAACATCTTCAACACCTATTTCTTCTCCGTCATCGCGATCATTTTCATCGTGATCATCGGCATCCTCGTCTCCTATGTGCTCGTGCGCAAGAAGGGCAAGGCCGCCAGCGTCATCGACACGCTGATCATGTTCCCCTATGTCATCCCCGGCTCCGTGCTGGGCATCGGCCTGATCGTCGCCTTCAATAAGCCGCCGGTCGTGCTGGTCGGCACTGCAGCGATCATGATCATCTCCTACATCGTGCGCAAGCTGCCCTATACCGTGCGCTCGGGCAGCGCCTTCCTCTATCAGATGGATCCCTCCGTCGAGGAGGCGTCCATCAACCTCGGCGTCTCACCCATGAAGACCTTCTTCACCATGACCGCGCGCATGATGCTCCCGGGCGTCATGTCCGGCGCCGTGCTCAGCTGGATCACCTGCATCAATGAGCTCTCCAGCTCCATCATGCTCTACTCCGGCAAGACCTCGACCATCGCGGTTGCGATCTATCAGGAGGTCGTGCGCATGAGCGACGGCACGGCGGGCGCGCTGGCGACGATTCTCTCCGTCTCCACGGTCGTCTCGCTCCTGCTCGTCTTCCGCCTGACCAAGGGCAAGGTCAAGGTCGTCTGATTCCACAGAGATTTGAAAAGGCTGACGGTTTCTGCCGTCAGCCTTTTTGTCTGTGTGCTTATACCCCTTCCCGCTTCCATCGGCCGGACTTATAGAACACCAGACCGATGAAGAACGGCGTGAAGCCTGCCAGCGCGTCGCCCAGCCAGAAGCCGTAGTGCTTCATATTCAGCGCCAGGCCGAAGAGCAGCGCGAGCCCGATGCGCATGACGATGCCGTCGAGGATCGCCGTCGCAAAATTGACTTTGGTATGGCCGCTGCCGTTGATCAGCGCGTTCATGATCGAGCGCATCGCCGCGCCGAAGAAGAGCATGACGGCAATCGGGATGTACGGATAGGCGATCTCCATGATCGCCGGGTCATCGGTAAACACGCCGAAGACCATCTCCGGGAAGAGGATGATCACCAGCGAGATGAGCGCCGCCATCGTCAGCGCGATCGCCGCGATGGAGAGCATCACCTTCTTCACGCGCGCATACTGCCCGGCGGCGATATTCTGCCCGACCATCGTGGAGCCCGCGGTGTTGAGCGCGTTGGAGACGAGGTTGGAGATGCTCGCCAGCTTGTTGGCGATGCCCGCAAAGGCCGAAACCGCCACGCCGTAGGAATTGATGAACGAATTGACGAACAGCTTGGAAATCTGGATCGACGCGGACTTGATCGCCATCGGCGTGCCGAGCTTGACGAGCGCCATGAGCATGTCCCTGTCCCAGCGGATGAAGTCCGCCAGCTGTGTGTTCAGGCCGAACGCCTCCCTGCGGCGCACCAGCAGCACCGTGCAGGCGACGAAGCTCACCGCCTGGCTGATGACCGTCGCCAGCGCCGCGCCGCCCGGTCCCATGCCCATGAAGAGCACAAACACGACGTCCAGCACCAGATTGAGCACCGCCGCAATCGAGATGAAGATGAACGGATGGCGCGAATCGCCCATGCCGCGCAGGATTGCGCTGACGATGTTGTAGCCGTAGATGAACACGAGGCCCACCATGCAGATCATCGCGTACGCCGCCGCCCCGGCGAAAGCCTCCGCCGGCGTATTCATCAGCCGCAGGATAACCTCCTGACAGGAGAGCGCCGCCGCGCTGATGACCGCCGCGACCGCCATCAGGAAGCCGCTCATCGTGCCGACGAAGCGGCCCAGCTTATCCTGCTGCCCCGCGCCGATGTAGCGGGCGATCAGCACCTGCCCCGCGCTGGCAAAGCCCATGGCGATGAAGGTCAGGAAGTGGGAGACGTCGCCGCCGACGGAGACCGCCGAGATGCCTGCCTTGCCCAGCGCGCGCCCGACGATGATCATGTCGACCATGTTGTAGACGACCTGAAGAAGATTGGACAGGAAGAGCGGCCATGAGAACTCGATCAGCTGGCGCGGGATGCTGCCCGTCGTGAAATCTCTGATGTGTGTGCGCTGCATGATACCCTCTGCTTTCGTTTTCGTATGGTTTGTTATGCAAATCTTTAGGCTTCGGCCTTGGCCACAGAGCAGCAAGATTTACAGCAGTTTGTCGGTGATGCCGCCGGCAGCATGCCGGTTTGTTTCACTTAACTTGTCCATTATACCGCTTTGGCAGGGAGAAAGCAAAGAAAAAACACGACGACGCATCGTCATCGTGCGGCTTGTCGTTCCTGCGCCCAACCCCAAGGCTCCCTTGTGCAAAGGGAGCTGTCAGCGAAGCTGACTGAGGGATTGCTTCACTGCCTCATCAATATATATACATACCCCTTCAAAATTCCTGCACACATCTATATTGGCAATACGAAGAACCGATAACCCATATCCTTTCAGGAATTCAGTACGATCCGCATCCCTTTTCATATTCTCAGCTTCATAATGCTGCGATCCATCCAATTCAATCACCAGTTTAGCTTCAGCACAATAGAAATCTGCGATATACTTTCCCAATACCTTCTGTCGGGAAAACCGAATAGGATAGCCACGAAGAAAGTCGTACCAGAGATGCCGTTCTTCCTTTGTCATCTCTTTACGCAGTTGTTTCGCCAATGGAACCAGTTGTTTATTATGCTTGGACTGCATACAATCCCTCCGTCACGGCTCACGCCGTGCCACCTCCCTTTGCACAAGGGAGGCTTTATCTCCGCAAGAAAACCGATGTGTATCTATCTGCTCACATGGCGTTTCTCCCCCGCTCAAATCTTCCTGATCGGAAAGAACATGAATTGCTTCCCGGTCTGCGGGCAATGGAAGTCGTGCACCGCGCCGGCCAGCTCCAGCCCCTCCTGCGCAAGCAGCGCCAGCATCTTTGCAAAGGTGTCCTCTTCCTCCGCCTCTGTGTAGACGTACTCATACCCGGGGATCACCCATTTCGTCCATCCCGCGGGCGGCTGCGCATCCTCGCGGCATTCCACGCCCGCCAGATACAGCCCCTGACTGAACTGGTTCTCCCACGGCATAAAGGAGCGCGAGAAATCCGACATTGCGCCCCAGACGCCAAGCAGCTTCCCGTCCTCGTCCCGCTTGGCGAGATGCTGCACCTGATCAAAATGCGCATTGGCGTCTGCCCAGAGCCTCTCAATAAAGCCCGGGCCGTCGCTTGTCGATCCTTCCTTTCCGATGACCACAAACGGCCCCATCACACATTTGTTCATCTGCATATGCTTCCTCCGTTCCTTTTCTCTGTCACGAATCAAAACAGGCCGCCGCGAATCCCCGCAGCGGCCCGATTGTCATGGCTTTGCGCGCGGGATATCCCCCGCTCACTCCTCAAATTCCTCTTCTTCCTCCGCCGCTTCCTCCTGCGGGCCGATCTCGCCGAGGATCAGATCGGCGAACTGGCGCGCGATGCGCGGGGAGCAGCCGTTGTGGCTGACGGTCCACTGGCGCGCGCGGGGCATGAGCGCCTCCCAGTCGTACTCGACGCCGCGGGCGTCCAGCAGGGCGCGCACGATGGTGAAGTACTCATCCTGAGACGGCGCGAGGAAGGTCAGCCGCAGGTCGAAGCGATCCGCAAGGGAGAACTTCTCCTCCAGCGTGTCGCGCTCGTTGACGTCGTCCTGCCGCTCGGAGAAGCGCTGGCGCACGATGTTGCGCCGGTTGCTCGTCGCGTAGACGACGACGTTCGCCGGCCGCGCCTCCAGCCCGCCCTCGAGCACCGTCTTGAGCGCGGTGTACTCCGGGCAGGAGTCGTTGAAGGCGAGGTCGTCAACAAAGACGATGAACTTGCCCGGCTGCTCGCGCAGCGTGGCAAAGATCGTGGGCAGATTGGTCAGGTGCGCCAGCGGCACCTCGACGATGCGCAGACCCTCGAGCCAGAGGCTGGAGAGCAGCGCCTTGACGGTTGCGGACTTGCCGGTGCCCTTGTCGCCGTAGAGCAGCACGTTGCCCGCCTGCCTGCCGGCGAGCAGGCGCTCCGTGTTCTCCACGAGCGCGCCGCGCTCCCGCTCATAGAGGATCATGTCCTCCAGGCGGATCGGGTCGGGTTCACGGATGCCGCGCAGGCCAAGCGGGTAGCGCTCGCTGACGCCGACCCACGTGCTGCCCGGGCAGCTGGCGAACAAGCCGCTGCCATGCTTGCGGAAGAAGGCCGCCACGCGCTTTGCGCCCTCGCGGGTGAGCATGCCCGCGTCAAGGCGCGGGTCTAGGCTCTCAAAGCGCATCGCCGGCTCCCACATCGGCAGGCGGGCGGCGTGCTTGCCGTCCATACCCGCGCGCTCGCAGAGCAGCAGGAACATCGCAGGCTCGATCGTCGCAAGGCGGCCCAGCACCTCAAGGTCGTGCGCCAGCGCATTCATCACGCTGTAGGGCAGCTCGCTCGCGTCCGTGCGCGCGCACATCATGGCGACGGCGCTCTCCTCAAAGAGCAC
>JAGBFR010000022.1 GCA_017936375.1 Clostridia bacterium | reverse complement strand
TGGAAAAGGGAAAGAATGTCTGAATTGTAGAGTCTTATGCAAATGCCAGATCGTACCAACGTGACGTGACACGTGGCCAGTAACATAGGGCTATGCCCGTCGAAGAAAAACCCCCGGCTCCGCCGGGGGATCATTATTCTGTTCCGTTATAGAAATGATGGCTCATTTCCCCACATCCTCGCTGCCTGCCTGCTTGATATCCCAGAGGCCGTATTGGTCGGTATTCTGCAGAGCGGAGAGCATATAGTCCTTGAGGTGGGGATAGGTCTTGGAGAGCGTCTTGATGAGCTCCTTGATCTCCTCACGCTTGGTGTGCCTGTCCGCCGGGCAGGGGTTATGCACGACGGGCAGATCGAGCTCTTTGGCGACGTGGATGACATGCTTCTCCGGCGTGTAGATCATCGGGCGGATGACCGTCACCTTCTTGCGCGAGAGGTAGGTGTTGGGGTGGAAGGTGTGCAGCCTGCCCTCGAAGATCAGGGACATGAGCAGCGTTTCAATCGCATCTTCCCTGTGGTGGCCGAGGGCGACCTTATTGCAGCCTGCGGCGAGGGCGGCGTCGTTGAGCGCGCCGCGGCGCATCTTCGCGCAGAGGGCGCAGGGGTTGGTCTCCTTCCGGACATCGAAGATGACATGGGCGATCTCGGTTTCAAGGACGGTGTAGGGCACGTCGATCTTCTCGCACAGGGCGCGGATGGGTTCTACGTCAAACGGCTCGAGGCCCATCTTGAGGGTGATGGCCTGAAGGGTGAAGTCCTTGCCGGAGAACTTGCGGTAGAGCGAGAGGGCGTAGAGGAGCAGCAGGCTGTCCTTGCCGCCGGAGACGCCGACGGCGATGCGGTCGCCGGGCGCGATCATATTAAAATCGGTATCCGCCTTTCGGATACAGCCAAGAACGGTCTTCATGGTGATTCCTCCCCGGGAATGTGGCGATTTATGTGACAGAGACAGTATACAGATGAAGAAAAAGTCTGTCAAGACAATGCGCGCCGCTTGACGCTGGATACAGAAACTGATACAATACAGGGCGGCGCCGCATGGGCGCGTTATTTTTGATGAAAATGAACGTTTGAAAGGACGAGAATATGAGCCAGATGAGCAAAAAGGCGGGGAACACGCAGTTCCTCTTCAGGATTCTTCAGGGTGCGCTGATTGGCCTCGGCGCGGTGCTCCCGGGCATCTCCGGCGGCGTGCTGTGTGTGATCTTCGGCGTGTATCAGCCGATCATGGAGGTGCTGGCCAATCCGTTTAAGGCGGTGAAGAAGCATATCCGCCTGCTGATTCCGATCGGCATCGGCGTGGTGGTCGGCTTCCTCGGCGTGGCGAAACTGCTTGGCTTCCTGCTCAACCGCTATCCGAATCCGTCTGTGTGCCTCTTTATCGGCCTGATCGCCGGCATGCTGCCCTCCCTTTACCGCGAAGCGGGCGAGCAGGGCAGGAATAGGAACTCCTTCATTGCGCTGGGCGCGGCGTTTGCGCTGGTGCTTGGTCTGCTGGTCACCCTGCGTGTGATCTCCCTGCAGATCGTGCCGAATTTCGCGTGGTATCTCTTCTGCGGCTTCTGCCTTGCGCTGAGCGTGATCGCCCCGGGCATGAGCTTCTCCACCCTGCTGATGCCGCTTGGCCTGTACACGCCGTTCATCGACGGCATCGGCAATATCGACTTCGGCGTGCTGATCCCGGGCGGCATCGGCGCGCTGCTGACGGTGATCCTCTTTGCGCGCGCGGTGGACAGCCTGGTCAAGCATCACTACTCCGTGACCTTCCACGCCATCATCGGCGTGGTGATCGCCGCGACGCTGGTGATCATCCCGTTCGCCAGCTTTGCCGCGGGCGTGGGCAGCGCGCTGGTGAATATCGTGTGCATGGCCGCGGGCGTCGTCTGTGCGCTGGCGCTGGATAAGTTCAACAGCAGCATCGAGAAGAAGTAAACTCCGTGCTTTTGACGGAAAAAGCTGGTTTTTTCTGAAAAAACGGGGAGAAAGTGGAGAAAAGCCCTTGACAGAGCGGGCCCTTCGTCGTATACTACTCAGGTACGAAGTAGAAGCTTGCCCGCTTCTCGCCCGGCGCAAATGAGCAGCCGCGGCACAAAGGCGTTCTTTATGATGTTTTAAGGAGCGGGCAGATTCTGTCCGCTCTTTTTTGCACGCTTTGTGCAAGACTATTTGGAGGTGTATCCGAAACAACATGGCAGCAGATCTGATGATGAACGAGGAAATCCGCGACCGCGAGGTGCGTGTGATCGATCAGAACGGCGAACAGCTTGGCGTTCTCCCGATTCGCAAGGCGCTTGAACTGGCAGAAGAAGCAGAGCTTGATCTGGTGAAGATCGTGCCCACTGCGAAGCCGCCGGTCTGCAAGCTGATGGACTATGACAAGTACCGTTACGAGCAGGCTAAGAAGGAGCGCGAGATCCGCAAGAATCAAAAGGTCGTCTCCATCAAGGAAGTGCAGCTCTCCGCTACGATCGAGGAGAATGACGTCCTCACCAAGGCGAAGGCTGCGATCAAGTTCCTGCAGGGTGGAGATAAGGTCAAGGTTTCTATCCGCTTCCGTGGTCGCCAGATCACCCATCAGGAGATCGGTCTGGCTGTGATGCAGGATTTCGTTGCCCGCGTGAAGGATGTGGCTGTTGTGGAGCGCAAGCCGTCTACGGAAGGCCGCCACATGATCATGATCCTTGCGCCGAAGGACCCCAGCAAAGAAGCCAAACAGGCTCCGAAAGAATAAAGATCCTGAGAGGAGGATTCCCCTTATGCCTAAGCAGAAAACTCATCGCGGCGCTGCGAAGCGCTTCAATCTCACCAAGCGTGGTCTTGTGAAGCGCGCCAAGGCCTACAAGCGTCACATCCTCAACAAGAAGACCCGCAAGACCAAGCGTAACCTGCGTGGCGTTGCGTACGTCTCCGAGTGCTACGCCAAGACCATCAAGACCCTGATCCCGTACAAGTAAGCCCTAAGCCGGCAAGGAGGTTCAAATACCATGGCAAGAATTAAGGTGGCAGTGACTGCCCATAAGAAGCGCAGGAAGATTATGAAGCTGGCGAAGGGCTACTATGGCTCCAAGTCCAAGCAGTACCGCGCGGCGAAGGAGCAGGTGGCTCGCTCCCTGCGTTATGCTTACATTGGCCGTAAGCTCCGCAAGCGCGACTTCCGTTCCCTGTGGATCGCCCGTATCAACGCGGCTGCCCGCATCAACGGCATGTCCTACTCCAAGTTCATCTGCGGCCTGAAGAAGGCTGGCGTCGACCTCAACCGCAAGGTGCTGGCCGACATCGCTGTCAACGACGCTGCGGCTTTCGCCAAGCTCGTGGAGATCGCGAAGAACGCTTAAGTTCATGATTTCATGGGAATCGGGAAACCGGTTCCCATTTTTCTATGTTTATGTAGAGGGGAATGGACATGCATGCATACAGGATTGAACTGCGGGAGATCCATGAAGGGAACAAGGATGCCTGCGTGCGGATGCGGGTGACGCCGGATCAGGCGCAGTATATTGCGTCCAATGAGCAGTCGCTTGAGACGGCGAGGGAGAATTCTGCTGTTGCGCGTCCGTTTCTGATCTGTTCGGACGGAGAACCTGTGGGCTTTGCGATGTTTGCCTTCGATGAGGAATGGGATGACCCGGACGACCGCTACTGGCTCTGGCGGTTTATGATTGACGAGCGTCTGCAGGGCAGGGGATACGGACGGGCCGCGCTGGAGGCGATCACCGCATACTTCAGGGATCATGGGGCCAGTACGATCACGCTTTCGACGAAGGAGAACAATGCAAGAGCGCTTTCTCTGTATCATGCCTTTGGCTTCCGGGAGACGGGAGAGATGAATGATGAGGAGATTGTGCTGAGGCTGAAGCTATCGTTTTGAAAAATGGCCATCGCATGAAAGAATAGGCGCGCTTGCATCGTCTTACAGACAGAGAAATGCGAAAGAGGTGCTATACATGAAGCGCATGGTTTTGATTCTGGCTGTATTGATGATGATTGCCGCGCCGGTCTGCGCGCAGGAGGAACTCAGATGGCTTTCGCCGACCATCGGCGGCAATGACGCCGTGATGATCGTGGACAACGGAGACGACTGGACCACGAGGCTCAACCTGCGCGCAGAACAGAGCAAGGAGAGCGAGATCAAGGGCCGCATCTATACGGGAACGCGCGTGGAAATCTATCAGGACAATGGCGACTGGTGTACCGTCGGACTGAACTTCACGGGAGGTACGGTCATGACGGGCGAGGTGATGAAGCGATACCTGACGCCAGTAGGGGAAGACTTTTCCGCGCTGTGCCCTCTGGCAGTAGCCAAGGAAGAGACGGCGGTCGTCAACGGCATTGATATGACAATCGCTCAGCTTCGGACGGGGGACGAGGCGTATGTGCTGGCGGCCTGCGGAAAGCGGTATTTCCTGATGGTTCCGGGCGCCGGACAGGGGTATGCGCAGGCGGACGCTTTCGAGGAACTGACAGAGACGCCGGAGGTCAAGCGCATCTTTTATCGCAGTTTCTATGTGCCCGAGGGAGGAATCACCTTCAAGAATGAACAGACGGGCGACGAGGTGTTCCTGGCGGGCGGCGTGGAGCTCGGGGACTGCTGGCAGATCGTAGGCGATGCGCAGTGGCAAGTTACGTTTGGCGCAGGCATTCAGCGCATGCCGCGCGTGGAGGGGCTGATTCCGCAGGAAAAGCTGGTACGCAGCAGCGTTCCGTTTGAAGGCGAGGTATACGCGCTGGGGAACAGTTTTGTAACCTGCGTAGGAATGGTGAATGGACGGCCCATTCTGCGGAAGGTGGATCAGAATGGAAATGTCTTCTGGGCTGAGGGAAGCATTCCGCCGGAGGCTGTTCCGATTGACAGGAATATCTGCAGGCTCGAGTGCAGCGCTGAGGAGCTGCTTTCACAGGAGGCCATCAAAGGAATCCTTTCCTATGTGAGGAGCCACAGGCCGCTCGATGAGCGCACGGACGGGGACGGCATCACGGATGACGTGCTTGACAGGTGTACGGTGTGCGCAGCGCTTGAACTCAATCCGGGAACGGGTGAACTGATCCGCATACATGCATGGCTTGAGGATTCAGACGGATCCTATGTTACAGGCGGCGATATTGATCTGAAGACAGGAGAGATTACCCGCTGGGGATGCAACGCATAATTGTGTGGACAGTGCAATAAGGAGCGCCAATGAGGCGCTCTTTTCTTTGGAAAAACACCCGCCCAAAAACTTTTCAAAAAATGTAAAATAGGTGTTGACAAATGGGACTGACCTGAGTATAATACATAAAGTCGTCACGAGCGAGGCACACCAAAAGTGCTGATGCAGACGGCATGATCCTTGAAAACGATACAGAATCAAGAAGAACGCGAAGCTATGATTTTCACGAGTCATAGCAAACAAAGACAGTCAATTCGTAAATGAGTTTTGAGCTTGAAGTTAAACTTCAGGTTTCATACAGGATTTAACACGAGAGTTTGATCCTGGCTCAGGACGAAC
>JAGBFR010000021.1 GCA_017936375.1 Clostridia bacterium | reverse complement strand
CCGGTGCGGCGAGCGGTCTCGACGATGCGCTCGGCAGCCTGGTCAACGAGGCTGTGCTCGTAAGCCCAGAGCTTGATGCGGATTTTCTTGCTGGCCATTTCTTTTCCTCCTTGTTCGTACTCAAGTACGACTTGCTTGGCTGTTGCCCTGCATGACGGATTCTTGAGCCGTCGTCCGATTGGCGGACATGGTCTGCGACAGTTACCTCACCGGCCAGTGAGCAATCTGCCGCTTCATCCCCTTTGCAGACATCTGCCACATTATATTCTATTTTCTCGAATTGCGCAAGCCCTTTTTTGAAATTTTTTTCGACTTTTTTGAGTTTTCTTTTGATCGGCCGTTTTTTTCCAAACCGCGAAAAAGTCAATCCACACAAAGGTTTTTCGAGCCCCTCAAAAATCGTCTGACGACCGCGAATCATGCACACCTGCCCGGGCGTATCATTTCAGGGTACAATGACAACGTTTCCGTGCGTTTCGTATTTCAAAATACGTGAATTTCACTCAATCAAGACCCTTATTTAGCTCATTTTTTCGGCACATTGCACAAAAGAATTCTTTAACATTCTTGCATGCTTTACGGAAATTCTCTTCTTTTCCTCGGCACTTTAGCGCTTTAAAGCGTTTTCTCATCATACGTCAGACGTCTGATGATAAGGCCATTTTCATTTTTTGCCCCGTTTCATCCCGTCCACGCCCTCAGCCTGCCCTCAGCAGCCTGCCCGCCGCCGCCTCGTGCCCTTTGCAAAGAAAAAAAGAGAGGCCTCCGATTCTTCGGAAGCCTCTTTCTACTATTATATATGCGCGCTCAGGTGCTTTCTCTCTCTTCGATGGGCACGTACTGCTGCTTCTGCACGATGGAGCGGTAGGCCGGGCGGATAATGCGCCCGCCGGTCATGACCTCCTCGATGCGATGCGCGCACCAGCCTGCGATACGCGCGATGGCGAACAGCGGCGTATACAGCTCCTCCGGGATGCCCAGCAGCTGATAGATCAGGCCGGAGTACATATCCACATTCGCGCAGACCTTCTTGCGGTCGCCGAGGCGATCGCGCAGCGCGCGCAGGCCCTGCGCCTCGATGCGCTCCATCAGCGCGAACTCGGCCAGGCGGCCCTTGCGCTCAAAGAGCTCGCGGGCGTACTTTTTGAGGATCTCCGTGCGCGGGTCGCTGATCGTATAGACCGCATGGCCCAGACCGTAGATCTTGCCGCTGCCGTCGTTGGCCTTCTTGTCGAGGATCTTCTGCATGTAGGCATAGATCTCATTCTCGTTGCACGGGTCGCTGACGTTCTCCTGAATGTTGCGGTACATCTCCATGACCTTCGCGTTCGCGCCGCCGTGCAGCGGGCCCTTGAGCGAATTGACGGAGCCGGCGATCGCGCCGTAGGTATCCGTGCCCGTGGACGAGAGCACGCGGCAGGTGAAGGCGGAGTTGTTGCCGCCGCCGTGCTCCGCGTGGATGATGAGCATCATGTCGAGGATGCGCGCCTCCAGCTGGGTGTACTTTCTGTTCTGGCGGAGGATGGAGAGGAAGTTCTCCGCGATGGAGAGGCTCTCGTCCGGCACATGGATGAAGAGCGAATCGCCGTCATAGTAATGCCGCTTGGCCGCATAGGCGTTGGCGACGATCACCGGGAAGCGGCCGATCAATTCGACCGACTGGCGCAGCAGATTCTCAATGGACGTATCGTCCGGGTTCTCGTCAAAGGAATACAGCGCCAGCACGCAGCGGGAGAGCTTGTTCATGACGTTTATGGACGTCGACTTGAGGATCATATCCTCCGTAAAGCCCGCAGGCAGCTTGCGCGCAGCGGAGAGCGCCGTGTCAAAATACGCCAGCTCCTCCTTGCTGGGCATATGACCCAGCAGCAGCAGGTAGATGACCTCCTCAAAGCCGAAGGTGCCTGCTTTCATATGATGATCCACGATATCCGCCACATTGTAGCCGCGGTAGTAGAGCTTGCCGGGCATGGGCTCCGGTTCGCCGTCCACCATCTGATAGCCCTGAACGCTGCCAATGCCCGTTACGCCGGCGAGGACGCCCGTGCCATCCGCATTGCGCAGGCCGCGCTTGATGTTGTAATGGTCGAATTGACGGGGATCGATCGCATAATGGCTTCTCATCTCCTCATACAATTCCGGGACGTATAAACTGACGTTGTGCTCAGCCTGCATATGCTTCATCCTCCCTTTCGGCGGTTTTTCTTTATTGATATAGAATTGGCCGGCGCAGGGAGAAGCGCTCTCCCGCCCCGCCGTTCATCCTATGGGGCGGCCCGCACAGCGCATGCGCCGCATCTTCGCGCGCAATCGCCGCCTTCCGCCCCGGTTTTCTACCGGTCGAGTATAGACAGCATACACCATTTCACCTGAAAATGCAATATTCTTTTTTTGAAATCGCAGTTTTATTCAGTTTATTCGTTTATTCTGCGTTTCGACGGATATATCTAAACATATTCTTGCATTTCATCCTGCATCATGTTATAATACCGGCACAGGATTCAGGAGGTGGACCATATGATTACGCTGACCAGCCAGGCCGTTTCCCTTCGCGCGGGCGTTCCCGTCCTGCTCGGGCCCGATCAGGGCGCTGTTTCCCGCGAGGGCACCATGGCCCATTCTATATTGAAGCAGCACAGCAGCGCCGCCGCGCCCGGCAGTCTCCGCGTACGGTTTGACGCGCTGATCTCCCACGATATCACCTATGTCGGCATCATC
The DNA here is from genome assembly GCA_017936375.1 of Clostridia bacterium. Taxonomy (GTDB): domain Bacteria; phylum Bacillota; class Clostridia; order Christensenellales; family Aristaeellaceae; genus Ventricola. Next base: position 3,571 of record JAGBFR010000021.1, on the reverse strand, counting down.
CAGACCGCGCGCGCCAGCGGGCTTGAGCGCTTCCCCGTTCCCTATGCGCTGACCAACTGCCACAACAGCCTCTGCGCCGTCGGCGGCACCATCAATGAGGATGACCATGCCTTCGGCCTCTCCGCCGCAAAGAAGTACGGAGGCGTCTATGTCCCGGCGAATATGGCGGTCATCCACCAGTACGCCCGCGAGGCGCTGGCCAAGTGCGGCGGCATGATTCTCGGCTCGGACAGCCATACCCGCTACGGTGCGCTGGGCTGCATGGGCGTTGGCGAGGGCGGCCCGGAGCTGGTCAAGCAACTCCTCTCCAATACCTACGACATCGCAGAGCCCGAGGTCATCCTCGTGTATCTGGAGGGCGAGGTGCCCCATGGCGTGGGCCCGCACGACGCGGCGCTGGCGCTGTGCGGCGCAGTGTATAAGAACGGCTTCGTCAAGAATAAGGTTCTCGAGTTCGCCGGCCCCGGCGTGGCGAATCTGCCGGTCGATTTCCGCATGGCGCTGGACGTCATGACCACCGAGACGGCGTGCCTCTCCTCCATCTGGGTGACGGATGAGCGCACGAAGGGCTTCTATGCCCGCCATGGCAGGCCCGAGGCCTATGCCCCCCTCGCTCCGGCGGAGGGCGCATGCTACGACGGCATGGTCCGCATCAACCTCAGCAAGCTGAAGCCCATGATCGCCCTGCCCTATCACCCGTCCAACGCCTTCACCATCGAGGACTTCAAGGCCAACGCCGCCGACATCCTCGCCGACGCCGGCTGGATCGGCGACAAGTGGGACGGCAAGAATCTGCACATGGATCAGGGCGTCATCGCCGGCTGCGCAGGCGGCCTGTATCAGTCCATCGCCGAGGCGGCCGCCATCCTCAAGGATAAGCACGTGGGCGGTTTCCCGCTCTCCGTCTATCCGGCAAGCCTGCCGCTCAATGTCGCGCTCGCCGAGCGCGGCCATCTCTCCACGCTCATGCGCGCCGGCGCGCTGATCAAGCCGTGCTTCTGCGGCCCGTGCTTCGGCGCAGGCGACGTGCCCATGCACATGGGCCTCTCCGCCCGCCATACCACGCGCAACTTCCCCAACCGCGAGGGCTCCAAGCCCGGCGAGGGCCAGCTGGCTGCCGTCGCGCTCATGGATGCGCGCTCCATCGCTGCGACCGCGCTCAACGGCGGCGTGCTCACCCCGGCGAGCGAGATCGACTACGTCCGCGACTGGGACGACGAGAGCGCCTTCGACGGCGGCATCTACCAGAAGAATGTCTACTGCGGCATCGACAGCCCGCAGCCGGATGCGCCCCTGCGCCTCGGCCCGAACATCACCGACTGGCCGGAATTCAAGCCCATGGCGGAGGATATGCTCATCGGCCTCGCCTCCTCGCTCAATGACGCGGTGACCACCACCGACGAGCTCATCCCCTCGGGCGAGACCTCGTCCTACCGCTCCAACCCGGTGCGCCTGTCCGAGTTCGCGCTCTCCCGCCGCGATCCGGGCTATGTCGGCCGGTCGAAGGATATCCGCGACGGCAAGGCGGACGCCGCGCAGGTCGCCGCGCTCCTCGGCGCCGATCTCAATAAGACGACCGTCGGCTCCGGCATCTGGGCAAACTGCCCCGGCGACGGCTCCGCCCGCGAACAGGCCGCCTCCTGCCAGCGCGTGCTGGGCGGCGTGGCCAATATCGCGGCCGAGTACGCCACCCGCCGCTACCGCGCCAATCTGATCAACTGGGGCATCGTCCCCTTCATCGCCCCGCCGCAGGGCCTGCAGGTCGGTGACTGGGTCTATGTCCCGGGCGTGCGCGCCAAGCTCGAGGCCGGCGAGACCGAATTCGCGGCCAAGCTCGTGCGCGGCGGCGAGGTCAGCGACATCACGCTCACCCTGCCCGGCATCTCCGAGAAGGAGCGCAGCCTCCTGCTCATCGGCTGCCTCATCAATTCCTACGCCGCGCAGGCCGGCAAGCGCTGAGCCCGCGCGCATATCCAGCAAGGAGGGATTCCCCGTGGATAAGATCATCATGCAGAATCCGATCGTCGAGATGGATGGCGACGAGATGACCCGCATCCTCTGGCAGCAGATCAAGGATGAGCTGCTCAGCCCGTTCGTCGCGCTCAATACCGAGTACTACGACCTCGGCCTCAAGCACCGCGACGAGACCGACGATCAGGTGACCGTCGACGCCGCGCTGGCGACCAAGCGCCTCGGCGTGGCCGTCAAGTGCGCGACGATCACCCCCAACGCGCAGCGCGTGGAGGAGTATAACCTCAAGAAGATGTGGAAGAGCCCCAACGGCACCATCCGCGCCATTCTGGACGGCACCGTCTTCCGCGCACCGATCATCGCGAAAAACATCGAGCCCGCCGTCCGCTTTTGGAAAAAGCCCATCACCATCGCCCGCCACGCCTACGGCGACGTCTATAAGTCCGTCGAGCTGCCCGCGCCCGGCCCGGGCCGCGCGGAGCTGACCTTCACCGGCGAGGACGGCACGACCCTCTCCACCGTCGTGCACGACTTCAAGGGCCCCGGCCTGCTGCAGGGCATGCACAATACGGACAGCTCCATCCGCGCCTTCGCGCACTCCTGCTTCCGCTTCGCGCTGGAGACGAATCAGGATCTCTGGTTCTGCGCGAAGGACACCATCTCCAAGACGTATGACCAGACCTTCAAGCTCACCTTCGAGGCCATCTACAACGAGGACTACAAGGCCGCCTTCGAGGAGAAGGGCCTGACCTACTTCTACACCCTCATCGACGACGCGGTCGCGCGCGTCATCCGCTCCGAGGGCGGCTTCATCTGGGCGCTGAAGAATTACGACGGCGACGTGATGAGCGACATGGTCTCCACGGCCTTCGGTTCGCTGGCGATGATGACCAGCGTTCTCGTCAGCCCGGAGGGCGTGTATGAATACGAGGCGGCGCACGGCACCGTCACCCGCCACTACTACCGCTATCTCAAGGGCGAGGAGACCTCCACCAACCCGGTGGCGACGATCTTCGCCTGGACGGGCGCGCTGGCCAAGCGCGGCGAGCTGGACGGCAATCAGGCGCTGACCGACTTTGCGAAGCTGCTTGAAAAGGCCTGCATCGACACCGTCGAGGCCGGGCAGGTCACGGGCGATCTCGCCGCGCTGATCGGCCCCACCGCCACGAAGCTGACCTCCCTCCAGTTCCTGCGCGCCATCCGCGCGCGGGTCGAGGCTGCGATTGCATAAGCGCAAACACGGGAAACCTCATCCGTCTCGCCTTCGGCGATCCACCTTCCCCTCCCAGGGGAAGGCTTTTTTCTGTTGGTATCCGTAACTCCAAAGCCCTCCCCTGGGAGGGGAGGGTGCCCCGCAGGGGCGGGTGAGGTTCTTCCCGCTTCGTATCAGCAAATGACTTATAATCAAAACCACCGGCTAAGCCGGTGGTATGCTCCACGCCTTCAAGGCGAATGTACTAGCCGCGTCTCAAGACGCATTGAACTATCCTTCATTCGCATTGAATGCCCTACCACCCGTTAACGGGTAAACCATCATAAAAGTAGCTTTAACACAATGGATTGTCATTCGCTTCGCTCTATACCTGAAACTAAAGTCCAT
>JAGBFR010000020.1 GCA_017936375.1 Clostridia bacterium | reverse complement strand
GTTCGTCCTGAGCCAGGATCAAACTCTCGTGTTAAATCCTGTATGAAACCTGAAGCTTAACTTCAAGCTCAAAACTCATTTACGAATTGACTGTCTTTGTTTGCTATGACTCGTGAAAATCATAGCTTCGCGTTCTTCTTGATTCTGTATCGTTTTCAAGGATCAGTTCCGTTCGCAACGGAATGATCGCATTATACATGAGCATTTTTCCTTTGTCAACACCTATTTTTTCTTTTTTTCGAGCCTATTTTTTATCAATCTCTCGTTATTCCGAACAATAAAAGTACCTTCAAGCTTTTTGGGGTGTCGAATTAAATCAAAACACGAACTTTCCCCTTTTCCTTGCTCCCTTCTGAGCAAAATAGACGAACATTCAGAATTGAAAAATTTCTGAAAATTTCTTATATTCTCTCGTTTTCTGCGAAACCCCAGGCTTCCGGAAACGACAAAACCCCACCCGGATGACCGGATGGGGCTGTATGTCTTATTCAGACGATGCGCTTATGAATTAGTAGCGCGGCGCACGAGCAGAGTAGCAGTCGCGGCAGTAGACGGGCTTATCGCCACGCGGCTGGAACGGAACCTTGGTGGCCTTGCCGCACTCAGCGCAGACAGCGTCGAACATCTCGCGCTGCGGACGGGCGGTGCCATTCTGCGCACGGAAAGCGGCGCGGCAGTCCGGGCAGCGGCGCGGCTTGTTCTGGAAGCCCTTCTCGGCGTAGAAAGCCTGCTCAGAAGCGCTGAAGATGAATTCCTTGCCGCAGTCACGGCAAACGAGGGTCTCGTCCTGATACATATCTGTATCCTCCTAAATAATAAGTAGATTAACCTTCACCGATTGGGGCTCAAAGCCAGAACTTCCTGTTGGCGGCACGAAGGCGAATCCAAGGAGGCTGTTATTGGGATGAGATCACATGGTGTCTAGGCTTCGCTCAGTATATCACATTTCTTTTCAAAGTTCCAGTCTTTTCTTTCTGTTCAGAAATTTTCATTTTCATGCCCTCCCCTTCCCATTTCTATACCATAGGACGTATTTGATTCACTGGGCGAAAAAGGATTCTGCCCATTCATTCCGAATTATTCATACAGCACACAGAAGACAGGAGATGCACCCGATGGACATTCGTGTAGATTTCAAAGGCTTGGGATCCAGAATTCGAGCCCGCCGTAAGGCGCTTGGCATGACACAGGCAGAGCTCGCCTCGCTTGTTGGCCTCTCTCCCAACTATATCGGGCATATTGAACGTGCGGAGAGAATTGCGAGCATACAGACGCTCGTCGGGCTTGGATATGCGCTGGATATGAATATCGACACCATGCTTCAGGATTCGCTTCCCGATAACGGATTTGACGAAAGCACTTGCTATCGCCTCAGACAGGCACGCTGCACGCTCGCCAACACGCTGACCAACTGGGTCTGTACGGATATTCCGGACATCACCGGCGCAAGCGATGCCCCGGTTGATCTGTCACTCCTTCCGCCCTTGGCGTTTATGACGCTGAAGGAATGTGCATCGATTCAGTCCGCAGCAGTCAATTGAGCTATTCTTATATAGAAACAATCCCCGCAGCGTCACAGGCCGCGGGGATTCCTTACTTTCAATCAGAAAAACAATCTCTATCAGCAGAATCAAGTATCTGCTTCATATACTCCAGAGATGCATGCAGCGTTTCATCACTGCCAATCAGCGCCAGATATGGCTCTACAATCACAGGCCTATCATAGCCCATATCATGCAGGACGCCCGCAAAACGGTCAAAGTCAAACACGCCCTCTCCCGGCAGACAAAGCTTTCCCTGTCCATCCCAGTCGCAGACATGGACGTTGAGCAGCGCATCGCCCATCGCCTGTGCCATGGCGCACGGATCCTCACCAGCTCGCATGGCCTGCTTAATATCCAGCGTAAAACGTGCTTCCGGGCAAGCCTCACGGACCGCGATCACCCGCTCGCAGGTCGTCAGCTGGCACCAAAACACATTCTCCCAAGCGATAGCAAGCTCCCGCTTGGAGGCCAATTCATTCATACGACCAATCATGTCAATATTGGCCTGAAGATGAAAAGGGAGCGGTTTGAGCTGCGCCGTATTCCTGCCATGATAGACATAGCATTGCGCGCCGAGCATCTGCGCTGCATCCAGCGCACGCTCAAAGAGATCATAGGCCTCCTGACGCTGCCTTGCAGAGCGACCAAACATCTGATTTTCAAAGAGGATCCCGGATGGATGCATGCTGGTACAGGGGATGCATCCGAGATTCTCTTTAACCATGCGAGCAAACGGCTTTTCATATTCTCCGGCAGACTGAAGGAAAACCTCGGCGCAGTCCACAGGAAGCGACTCAATCACGCGTGCCGCCTCCTCTGTTTCCCATCTGCCATAAAACGCCGCAGTCGATATACCCAGCTTCATCAGACGCCTCCAGCTTCCGTTTCCATATATTATAGTCGATTCATCAAAGGATGTCACTTTCTTTTTTTGCTGCCATATGGTATATTAAGCTGTAATGATATGTATTGAGGAGGGCATCATGTCCGATCGCCTTTTATTTCCGCCGACGACAATGAAGGATATGCGCGAACGCGGCTGGGACGCGCCGGATTTTGTCTATGTGATCGGCGACGCATATGTCGATCATCCATCTTTTGGCGCAGCTGTCATCTGCCGTACGCTTGAGGCTGCCGGCTATCGTGTGGCCGTGCTCGCTCAGCCTGGTTATCGCAACGCAAATGACTTCACCCGTTTTGGCAGGCCGAATTACGGCTTTCTCGTTTCATCCGGCGTGATTGACAGCATGGTCAACCACTATACTGCCGCAAAAAAACGCCGCTCTTCGGACGTCTATACCCCGGGCGGCAAAGCTTCGCGCAGGCCGGATCGCGCGCTGATCGTCTATTGCCGCCTGATCCGCGAGGCTTATGGCGATATTCCGATTGCAGTCGGCGGCGTTGAAGCCTCTCTGCGCCGATTCGCTCACTATGATTACTGGGACGACGCCGTCCGTCCCAGCGTTCTGATGGATTGCGGCGCTGATCTGCTGATGTTTGGTATGGGTGAGCGCTCGATTCTTGTCACAGCAGACTGGATGAGCCGCGGCGCGCCCGCATGGGAATGCGCCAAAATGCGCGGCGTCTGCTATGCCTCCGCCGTCGCCCCAAAGAACTGCATCGAGATTCCTTCCTTTGAAGCATGCCTCTCCAGCAAGAAGAAATATGCCGATGCATTTCTCGTCCAGTATAATGAGCATGATCCGGTTCGCGGCCATGCCATCTGCCAGAAGCACGGCGACCGCTACATCATCCAGACCCTGCCCGACATGCCGCTCAGCAGAGAAGAGCTCGACAAAACCTACGAGCTCCCCTTCCAGCGTACATGGCATCCTGATTACGATGCACAGGGCGGCGTGCCTGCCATTGAGGAAGTCCAGTTCTCCATCGCCCATACGCGCGGATGCTTCGGTTCCTGCTCTTTCTGTGCGATCACCTTCCTTCAGGGGCGCATGGTCACCACGCGCAGCCACGAATCCGTCATCGAAGAAGCGAAAACCATCACGCAGATGCCCTCCTTCAAGGGATACATCCACGACGTCGGCGGTCCCACAGCCAACTTCCGCCACGCTTCCTGCGAAAAACAGATGAAATACGGGACATGCGCCGCGCGGCAGTGCCTATTCCCCAAGCCCTGCCCGAATCTTAAAGTCGATCATACGGATTACATCCAGCTGCTGCGCGAGATCCGCGCGCTGCCAAAGGTCAAGAAGGTTTTCGTCCGCTCCGGTCTGCGCTATGATTACATTATGGCAGATCCATCCGACGCCTTCCTCCGTGAGCTCTGCGAACATCATGTCAGCGGTCAGCTGAAGGTCGCGCCGGAACACGTGAGCCCGAAGGTTCTTGCCGTCATGGGCAAGCCCGGGCGCGACGTCTACGACGCCTTCTGCGAGAAATACACACGCATCAACAAGCAGCTTGGAAAAGAGCAGTATCTGGTCCCCTATCTGATTTCCAGCCACCCGGGGAGCGATCTTTCCGCCGCCATCGAGCTGGCCGAGTATCTGCGGGATATCAATCATCAGCCGGAGCAGGTACAGGATTTCTACCCGACCCCCGGCACGCTCTCTACCTGTATGTTCTATACAGGTATCGATCCGCGCACAGGGAAGTCCGTCTACATCCCGCGCACACCGCAGGAGAAGGCCATGCAGCGCGCACTGCTGCAATTCAAGCGCCCGCAGAATTTCCCGCTGGTGCGCGAGGCGCTGCGCCTTGCTCACCGTGAGGATCTGATCGGCACAGACAGGCATTGTCTTGTTCCTCCGGAGGGCGTCAAATCCGCAGCTGAATATGCTCAGATCCGGCGCGAGCGCAAGGCGCGCGAAGAGCGCAGGGAGCAGCGCGAAGGCCGCGCCCGCTCCGCAAAGGGCAAAGCGGCAGCTTCCGCAAGAAGCAGCACAAAGCCAACCGGAAAGCCTGCCAGCAAAGGACAGGCTGCCCGTACCGGCAAACCGTCATCTCCTACCCGTGCAAAGGCGCCCAATAAAAAGAAATAAACCGAGCAAGCAGCTGCTTATTAATTGACAGCCGAGCTCTCACGCCGCCATAGCTTACTGTTTGGTACGCATTGGTTGAGTCGCATGAACACAAAGACTCGCACTGGTCCAGGATACTTTCGTGTCCTGACTGTGCGAGTCTTTTGTCTGAAATCGCTGTCTGAGCACCGCATATTCAGCACGCGCCGGTATTGTCCTGCGGGCACACCTCAAAAAAGAGACTGCCGACCGACAGCAATGTCACTTAGTTAAGCAAGTGACACCAAAGAAATAGCGTAAAGAGAAGATGATTTATCGAAAAAGAGTCATCTTCTCTTTTTAATGTACGACAAAAAGACAGATGGACATCTGCCTGAAAATGGATTAAGATAAGGAGGTTAAGCTACTCTGTAAGTGAAGCTGACGAATGAACGAGGCTTGACTTTGCGAGGGTCGTGTCGTCCATTTCGAATAGGTTGTATATACTTAAGGAGTAGAGCTTCAACATCAGGTGGAGAAAGCATTGAGCGATCCAGCAGGAACTGTCTGCAAATATCAACAGCTGCCGAGAAATTGAGCTGATATGTGTGTTTGCGCCGTTTGTTCTGAACAACAATGTGAGAGGTAATGGCCTCACAGAAATTGTACAGAACCAGTCTTGCATAGATTTCCTGCTTAATGAACTCCACCTTTTTTGAATGGAAATGATTTAAGCCAATGGTGTGTTTAAGATCGCGGAAAGAAGTCTCAATACCCCAGCGCATATGATACAGCTCCTTGATTTTTTCTGGAGGAAAAGTATTTCTGTCCAGATTGGTAATGATACACTCATACAAATCCTCTGAGATTTTAAGACGCACAACCCGAAAATCCATATTGTAAAACGGATTCGTATGAAGATCAAGGAAATCAAAAGTGGAATTCTTGGGAAGAAAATGATACTTTTCAGGATGTGCCTTTACTTCTTTGGTTTGTTTTCTGGTCAGACACTTATGAACGTCAACGTCAAAGGTGTCTGTTTCGGGGAATTGAATTGCACCAAGAATACCATTGCTGTCCTTGTCTTTTACGCGAATCAGGTAGTTTACCCCCTTTCTCTCAATGTGGGCAAATACGTTGTAGCTTTCATACCCCCGATCTGCGATAAAAATAGCTTTTCCAGAATACGGAAATCTATCTGCCATCTGGCAGATGGCGCGGAATTCATTCTCCTTATGTCCCGGCTGAATCAGAGTATCCAGATATCTTTTACTGCAAAGATCATACAACGCATTCAGATGCAGCAAATTAAACCCTTTCTCGTCGGGATTGGATTGAAAGTAGTTTTCTTTATCTTCTGGATTTCTGGCGATGTTCAGATCAGTACCATCGCAGGCAATAAGTCTGTATCCCTCAAACAGATTTTCAAAAGGAATAGCAAAATTGAAAGTGTGAAACAGATAGAGAAAAGCATCCGGCGAAATCAGGGCTCTGCGCTGGACAAATGCTGACACAGTAGGCATATTCAAAGAGAACGAGAAATAATGCCTCAATTCATGCGCTAGTGTGTTGCCTTCCATTTCAAGAATCTGCTTGATAAGCGTTTCAAATGAGAGCTTTCGATTACGAGTAAAATCTTTATCTCGATGCATGACAAACATCTCTTTAAGCGATACTAATGATTGAATTGATACCAGAAGTTTTTCTTTAACGTGCTGTGCGTAGTTTTTCATTGAACTTGCCTCCTTGCTTTTTGCAATGAAGGCTTCGCTACCGTTTTTTCCTGATTTGTCAAGTGTTTCTGCAAAATTGTATAGAAAAAAGGACTATACCGAGTTTTGTTTCTCGTTACAGTCCTTCTTTTCTTGGTTCATGCCATTATCTTAATGACATTGCGACCGACAGTCTCTTTTTTGCTATTCATATTTCATAAGAGTTCATCCGCGGATCAGACGGACATTCCGTTCGTAAAGCTCCTGAGGGAGCATCTGACGATAGATGCTCAGCATCCTCTGCGCCCAGTCCTCTCCCTCCGGCATGGTACCACAGGGGAACACCAGAATGCTGTACTCCACCTCAAACAGCCAGATGCGCACATTCGTCAACACCGCGCCTGCACCCTCATAGAATCGGATGCGCAGCCGCGCCTCCTGCTCATCCGGCGCAGCCTTCGGCCGTTCACATTCGATCATCAGGACATCCGCCGCAGCCGCATAATAACTGCGCAGCAGAGTCATCAGCGCGCGGCCGTTGCCCCGATTCCTGTATGCCGGCAGAACGGCCAGATAATCAAGCAGCAGGATCCTGCCCTGCTCCGGCCTGTAAAGAAGCGCATAGGCGATTAACCTATTGCTCTCATAAGCGCCCAGTACGTCATAGCAGCCGCGCCTCTGCATCGCTGTGATGGACGAGAGATGCTTCAGCTCGCTTGGCGGGAAATCGCGGCGCATGTGCTGCTCATAGAGCAGCGCCGTTTCCTTCTCGTCAAGCAGGCGCAGGGTCAGCATGCGGCCTCCGCATCTTTGTCTCCGCCGACGATATTGCGCACCCAAAGTCCATTCTTCACCAGAATCAAGCCAAAGATGACCTTGATCAGCTCAAGCGCCTGTACGCCGAAATAGAGCGGCACGATCGGCAGCTGCGTCAGATGGGCCAGAATATACGCGCCGGGCACGCAGATACACCACGTGTAGCCGCTGTCAAAGATGAAGGTAATGATTGTGCGTCCGCCGGAGCGCAGCGTGAAATAGCAGCAATGCGCAATGGCATACAGCGGCATCATGACGGCAATCACATCAAGCAGATCCGTTGCGATATCGCGGACATGCTGCTCGGTATTGTAAATCTGCGGAATCGCAGGTGCAAGCAGAAGGATCATCACGCCCATCACAACATTGCACATCACAGAGAGCGCCATCAGCTTCCACGCCGTATCCTTGGCTCGTTCCACTTCATTGGCGCCAAGCGCCTGGCCGACCATGATCGCCACGGCGTTGCCCATGGAGAGGAAGACGACCTTGAAGAGATTGCTCACCGTGGTAGCGATATTGCACGCTGCCACGACGTCAAGCCCACGCACGGAGTAACACTGCAGCAGCATCGCCATACCGGCGGACCAGAAGAACTCATTGACCAGCAGCGGCATGCCCTTCTTCATGATGTCGCCCATCAGCGGACCGGGAACGTAGAGACTGCGGTACGCACCGTTGATAAAGAGGAAATGATCCTTGCGCACATGGGTGTAGACGACGATGATCGCCAGCTCCACATAACGGGAGAGCACCGTTGCAATCGCAGCGCCGCCAACACCAAGCTCAGGGAATCCGAATTTGCCGAAGATCAGCAGATAATTGAACACGAGATTGACCAGAATCGCCACAACGCCGGCAAGCATCGGCAGCTTTGTTTCTCCCACCTCGCGCAGCGTGCTGGAATAAATCTGCGACACAGCGAACGGCAGCAGACCCCAGAGCATGATCATCAGGTATTCCATGCTGAAAGAAAGCGTCGCCTCGACCTCCTGTGCAGAGGTCCCCTCGGCCAGATAGATGGAAATCAGGGGCTTAGGAATCAGCAGGAATACCGCAAGCGCAACAGCCACCATTGCCAGAGCAATCATCCACTTCACACGGAAGCAATGGCGCACGCCTTCGTTATCCTTTGCGCCGGCGTACTGCGTGGCGAAGATGCCCGCGCCGGCAAGGCCGCCAAAGATGCACAGATTAAATATGAAGAGAAGCTGATTGACAATCGCCACAGAGGACATTTCCAGCGTACCCACGCGGCCGACCATGACATTGTCAAGCAGGCTGACCACATTGGTCACCGTATTCTGAATGATGACCGGAATAACGATCGACAATACGACAGAATAGAAAGCGCGGTCTCCGATCAGCTTGGAAAGGAAGGTCCCGCGCGAACGCGTTTTCTGCATATAGATTCCTCCGTAGTCAAATGAATATCGCTCATCAATATAGCACATTTATTTCTGTTTGTAAACATCTGCAATGCTGTGATATACTGTAAGTAATCGTGAATCATCCCATCCCCGACAGCCTGCGAAAGGAGCATCCGCATGACATTCAGAATGGTCCATGAAAACTACAATGTCGCTGACCTTCAGACCTCCCTCTCCTTTTACGAGAAAGCGCTGGGGCTTAAAGAAGTCCGCCGGAAGGAAGCCGCCGACGGCTCCTTCATCCTCGCCTATCTCGCCGCGCCGGACGGCGGCTTTGAGCTTGAGCTCACATGGCTGCGTGACCATCCTCAGAAGTATAATCTTGGCGAGTGCGAGTTCCATCTCGCCTTCCGGGCAGAAGATTATGAGGCTGCGCATGCGCTGCACGAGCAGATGGGCTGCATCTGCTATGAAAACCCGTCCATGGGGATCTATTTCATCTCTGATCCCGACGGATACTGGCTGGAAATCGTATCTTAATGGCAAAATGACGAACAACGGAGCATATATTTATATTAATGTTCGAATAATTCCGCCAAATCTTCCATTTTGGGGTTTACAATAAACAGAAGTTGATGTATGATAACCGCGTCAACTTTCTTTTTCTAATGTAACCATTATACAGGAGGAAAAACGTTATGAAGAAGCTGCTTGCTCTCATTCTGGCCGCCGTGCTCTGCCTGGCTGCCTGCTCCGCGCTGGCTGCTGATCTGAAGATCGGCGTCATTCTGGTCGGCGACGAGACCGAGGGTTACACCCTGTCCCACATCAATGGCGTTAAGGATGCCGCCGCTGAGCTCGGCATTCCGGAGAACAACATCATCTGGAAGTATAAGTGCCCCGAGGATCAGACCTGCTACGATGCTGCGCTCGACTGCATCGGCCAGGGCTGCAACGTGATCATCTCCAACTCCTACGGCCATCAGACCTACATGGTCCTCGCCGCTGAGGAGTATCCGGACGTGACCTTCGTCTCCATGACCGGCGACTTCGCCGCTCTGACCGGCCTTGACAACTTCAAGAACGCCTTCACCAAGATCTTCCAGGCTCGCTATGTCTCCGGCGTTGTCGCCGGCATGAAGGTTGCCGAGCTGCTCGAGTCCGGCGAGCTCTCTCCGGAGAAGCAGCCCAACTCCTTCGACGCGGACGGCAATGTCAAGATCGGCTACGTCGGCGCTTTCGACTACGCCGAGGTTGTCTCCGGCTACACCTCCTTCTTCCTCGGCCTCCGTTCCATCGTGCCGAACGTTGTGATGGAAGTCAACTACACCAACTCCTGGTTCGATATCGACAAGGAAGCCGCTGCTGCTGAGGCGCTCATCGCCAAGGGCTGCGTCATCATCGGCCAGCACGCCGACTCCACCGGCGCTCCGGCCGCAACCCAGAAGCTGCTCGACGCCGGCAACCTCTGCTACTCCGTCGGCTACAACATCGACATGATTCCGACCGCCCCGACCGCTGCCCTGACCTCTCCGACCAACGTCTGGTCCAAGTTCTACGGTGAGCTGTTCACCTCCCTGATGAACGGCGAGGCTGTCGCTGCTGACTGGGCGAAGGGCTATGAGGCCGACGCCGTGAAGATCACCGCGCTGAGCGATTCCTGCGCCGCCGGCACCGCCGAAAAGGTTGAGGAAGTCATCGCTGGCATCAAGGACGGCAGCATCAAGGTCTTCGACGCGAGCACCTTCACCGTCGGCGGTGAGACCCTCACCTCCGCTCCGGTCGATATGACCATCATGGACTGGGCGACCATGACCGTCGCCTACGCCGGCGAGACCTATGAGGCCATCGTTGACGGCGCCTTCGAGGAGTCTTCCTTCCGCAGCGCTCCGTACTTCGCTCTGCGCATCGACGGCATCACCGAAGTTAAGTAATCATTATCAATTCACGGGAAAAGGGAAGCTGTCATCGCTTCCCTTTTCCCCGTTCATTACGACAAGGAGTATGCGGCGAATATGGAATACGCAATCGAACTTCGGCACATCACTAAGACATTTGGTCGTGTCGTCGCCAATCACAACGTATCCCTTGCCGTCCGTCAGGGAGAGATTCTCTCCCTTCTCGGTGAGAACGGAAGCGGCAAAACAACGCTGATGAATATGATTTCCGGCATCTATTATCCGGACAGCGGCGAGATCTTCGTAAAGGGTAAGCCCGCCGAAATCCGCAGCCCGAAGGACGCCTATGCGCTGGGAATCGGTATGGTTCATCAGCATTTTAAGCTCATCGACGTCTTTACTGCCGTCGAGAATATCGCACTTGTGCTGGATAAGCACGAAAAGTACGATCTGAAGGCCATTAAGGCCCGTGCGCGCGCCATCTGCGACAAGTACGCCTTCGACATCGATCTGGATCAGAAGGTGTATGAGATGAGCGTCAGCCAGAAGCAGACGCTCGAAATCGTCAAGATGCTCTACCGCGGTGCTGAGATCCTCATCCTCGACGAGCCGACCGCCGTTCTCACCCCGCAGGAGACGGATAAGCTCTTTGCCGTTCTTCGCAATATGCGCGCCGACGGCAAATCCATCATCATCATCACCCATAAGCTCCATGAGGTGCTCTCTATCTCTGACCGTGTCTCCATCCTCCGCAAGGGCGAATATGCCGGCACGGTGGATACCGATATGGCAACGGAGGCCTCTCTGACCGAGCTGATGGTCGGCAAGAAGGTCGAGCTCAACATTGAGCGTCCCGAGCCGGTCAACCGTCATCTGCGTCTGAGCGTGCATAATCTCAGCGTAACCAACGCCGAGGGCGTGCGCGTGCTGAACAACATCTCCTTCGAGGCGTTCAGCGGAGAGATTCTTGGCATCGCCGGTATTTCCGGCAACGGTCAGAAGGAGCTGCTCGAGGCGATTGCCGGCCTGCAGAATGTCGACCCGGATTCCAGCGTCGTCTATTTCCCGGATGACGACCGCGACTCCACGGCCGAGCAGCTCATCGGCAAGACGCCCAAGAGCATCCGAGATATGGGCGTTCATCTCTCCTTCGTTCCTGAAGATCGCCTCGGCATGGGTCTTGTCGGCTCGATGAGCATGGTGGACAACATGATGCTCAAGAGCTACGGCAACGGTCATTCCATCTTTGCCGACCGCAAGGCGCCCCGCCATCTGGCAGAAGAGATCAAGGAATCTCTCGGCGTCGTGACGCCCTCGATCAATACCCCTGTCTCCCGCCTCTCCGGCGGCAATGTGCAGAAGGTGCTCGTCGGCCGCGAGATCGCCGATGCGCCGTCCGTGCTGATGACGGCCTATGCCGTGCGCGGTCTGGACATCAATACCAGCTACACCATCTATCATCTGCTCAATGAGCAGAAGCAGAAGGGCGTTGCCATCATCTATGTCGGCGAGGATCTTGACGTACTCGTCGATCTGTGCGACCGCATTCTCGTCCTCTGCGACGGCCACAACAACGGCATCGTCGACGGACGGACAACCACAAAGGAAGAGCTTGGTCTGCTGATGACCGCCCTTCAGGAAAACAAAGGAGGCGCTGCCCGATGAGCGAACAGAATAAGGCGATTCATGAGCCGCTGCTGCGCGTCGTCAAGCGCAGCGAATCCTCCATGAAACAGAAGATCGTCGTCCGTGCCGCCGCCATTCTTCTGGCGCTGATTGTCGACGCGCTCTTCATCTTCTTCATCACCGGCCTCAACCCCCTCGCCGTCTACACCACGATGTTCCAGGGCACCTTCTCCACCGCGATGCGCTTCTCCTGGGCGCTGCGCGATCTGGCCAGCCTGCTGCTGATCGGCATTGCGCTGGCCCCGGCTTTCAAGATGCGCTTCTGGAATACGGGCGCTGAGGGACAGGTGCTCGTCGGCGCGCTCGCGACAGCCGCCGTCATGGTCTACTACGGCGGCAAGCTGCCCAACTGGCTGCTCTACACCGTCATGTGCGCCGCCAGCGTTCTGGCCGGCGCCCTCTGGGGCTTCATCCCTGCGTGGTTCAAGGCTCACTTCAACACCAACGAGACGCTTTTCACCCTGATGATGAATTACGTCGCGATTCAGATCGTCGCCTGCTGCGTCAATATCTGGCGCGGCCAGGCATCCGGCCTTGGCAAGCTCAACATGAAGAGCAAGGCCGGATGGTTCCCGCAGGTCTTTGGCCAGCGCTACAACATCAATCTGATCGTCGTCGTCCTCCTCGTCGTGCTGATGTATTGCTATCTGCGCTATTCCAAGCAGGGCTATGAGATCGCCGTCGTCGGCGAGAGCGAAAACACCGCCCGCTACGCCGGCATCAATGTCGGCCGCGTCATCATCCGCACCATGATTATCTCCGGCGCGCTCTGCGGCCTGACCGGCTTCCTGATCGTCGGCGGCCGTGACCAGACGATCTCCACCAGCACAGCCGGAGGCAATGGCTTCACCGCAATCATCGTCGCCTGGCTGGCAAAGTTCAACACCTTCACCATGGCGCTGATCTCCTTCCTGCTGATCTTCCTGCAGAAGGGCGCAATGGAGATCGCCTCCGCCTACGCGCTCAATGATTTCGCCTCCGATATCATCGCCGGTATCATTCTCTTCTTCATTCTCGGCAGCGAGTTCTTCATCAATTACCGCCTGATCATTCGCGGCAGCCATAAGGAGGTATGCTGATGGATACGTTGATCGCATGGATTCTCCGCGCTATTCCCTTCGGCACGATCATCATGTACGGCGCTCTGGGCGAGACTCTCACCCAGAAATCGGGCAATCTGAACCTCGGCGTGCCGGGCATCATGTATCTTGGCGGCTTCGCCGGCTTTGCCAGCGCCTATCTGTATGAGAACACCGCGGCCAATCCCAGCGCGTTTGTAACGGTTGTGCTTGCGCTGTGCTGCGCCTTTGCCGCCTCCGTGATCGGCGGCATGATTTACAGCTTCTTGACCATCACCCTTCGCGCCAATCAGAACGTTACCGGCCTTGCGCTGACGACGTTCGGCATGGGCGTGGCGAACTTCTTCGGCGTCTACATCCTTGACGGCCGCACCGCCACGCAGACGATGATCTATAAGACCTTCCAGACGAAGATCCCCGGCCTGTCCGCTATGGGCGTGCCCGGCCAGCTGATTTTCGGCTATGGCTTCATGGTCTATGCGGCTATCGTTCTCGCCGTGATTCTTCACATCTTCCTCACCCGCACGCGTACCGGACTGAACCTGCGCGCCGTCGGCGAGAATCCGGCGACCGCCGACGCTTCCGGCATCAATGTCACCCGCTATAAGTATGCCGCCACCTGCATCGGCGCCGGTATCTCCGGCCTCGGCGGCCTGTACTATGTCCTCGACTACAATCAGGGCATCTGGGCGACCACGGGCCAGATTGAGGCGCTCGGCTGGCTGGCCGTCGCGCTGGTCATCTTCACGACGTGGAAGCCTCTCTCCGCGATCTGGGGCTCCTATCTCTTCGGCATCCTCTATTGGCTCTATCAGTTCCTTCCGACGCTGATGGGCTTCAGTGTGCCGGGCTATGTGACAGATCTCATTCAGATGGTTCCCTATGTAGTCACCATCGCCGTGCTGATCATCACCTCCCTTCGCAAGAAGCGTGAGAATCAGCCGCCCGCAAGCCTCGGTCTTGCCTATTTCAGGGAGGAGCGTTAATCGCTCCCCCTCTTCTTCTTCACAAGACTTCCTGAATTACGAGAGAAAGAGAACTGAATATGCTGAAAAACTACCGCCTGCTGGCGCTTTTCCTGCTGCTCCTCGCCCTTCCCCTCTCCGCGATTGCGCAGGGCTCCGTCATCAATCTGATCGAGCAGCCGGATGCGCAATACACCTTTGACCCCGACGCCACGCTGCTGGAGATCGTCTTCCCCCGCATATTCTCCTCCGACTGCGCCATCATCCGCTTCGGCGAGGAGACGATGCTCGTCGATTCCTCCACGGAGAGCGAGGACATGCACGAGCGTATCCGCATAGCCATCGAGCTGATGGGGATTGATCATTTTGACATCGCGTATAATTCCCATCCGCATCGCGATCACATCATGGGCTTCCCGATCATCAACGAATACGCGCCCTTCGGGAAATTCCTGATCACCTTCCCCGCTGACTACGACTGGCGTATGCGCAAGATCGTCGGTCAGATGGAAGACAGCGGCGTGCCGGTCGAGGTTGTCGGCGACGGCGATCGTCTCAGCCTTGGCAGCAACGGCGAGGTTTCCATCGAGATCTTCCAGCGCAGCGTCAACAAATCCTGGCCGCTCAATGATCGCTCCGCCATGCTGCGCATCACCTACGGCGACCGAATCTTCCTGATGCCCGGCGATAACGAGAGCCGCTCGCAGAAGTATTTCGCCGAAACCCTTCCCGCTGAAATCCTCAAGGCCGACATCCTCAAGTATCCCCATCACGGCCATGCGCCGATGATGATCGAATTCCGTGAGGCCGTCGCCCCGGAGCTGACCATCGCAACCGGCGCAGCGAACATCATGAAGGAGACCAAGAAGCACCTTGAGCAGATCGGAATGCCCTACCTCATCGCCTATCAGGGCACGACGCGCATGCGCACCGACGGCAGGATCTGGGTGGTCGATTACATCGAGCAGCCCGCCGAATAATCGCTTGACTTCCCTGTTAATATCCTGTATAATATCCGGGAATTAGGGAGTAGTCGGCGTCGGGGCATGGGCCATCCGCTTCGATGTAATAAGGTCAACATACTGGGGCGTCTGCCTCTGGCTTTATTCCAAATGACGAGACTAATCTGCACCGCAGCAGCGGCAGATTGGTCTTTTTTCTTTTCTGCCGCATACACGATTCTGGGAGGAATTTGCCATGAGTCTTTGGGAACTGTTTGCCATCGCTGTCGGCCTTTCGATGGACGCCTTTGCCGTCTCCATCTGCAAGGGCCTGTCCGTCAAGAAATGCGGCCTGCGTCATATGCTCATCTGCGGCCTGTATTTCGGCGCCTTTCAGGGCCTGATGCCGCTGATCGGCTATCTGCTCGGCTCCCGCTTTGAGCATCTGGTCACCGCCGTCGCGCCCTATATCGCCTTTGTGCTGCTCGCCTTCATCGGCGCGAATATGATCAAGGAATCCCGCGAGACCTGCGCCGACTGCGAGGCGAACGACGACTTCTCCGTCCGCGCCATGATTCCTCTCGCCATCGCCACGAGCATCGACGCGCTGGCGGTCGGCATTTCCTTTGCCTTCCTGCGCGTGCAGATCGTGCCCGCCGTGTCCTTTATCGGCATCGTGACCTTTGCCTGCTGCGTGATCGGCGTCAAGATCGGCAGCATCTTCGGCAGCAAGTATCAGGCCAGGGCGCAGTTCTTCGGCGGCGTCGTGCTGATCGTCATGGGCGCAAAGATCCTCCTCGAGCATCTGCTTGGCTGATCCTTCCACATAAACAGAGCCTTCCGTCTTTTCGGAAGGCTCTTTCCTATTCAGAGTATTCAGAACTCGCGCTGTGCAAGGATGACGGTATACCCCTCTCTCTCGCTGCGCACGCCTGTCGGTGTAAATCCATTCTTCTTCCAGAATGCCTCGCTCTGCGCGTTCCCCTCCACATAGCCAAGGCGAACGCGTGCATACCCGGCGTGGGCAAAGCATCGCAGGCATTCGCGAACAATCCGGCTGCCAAGCTCCTGTCCTTGCCATGCTGCATCCACCATGAAGAGGCCAATGAATATCGTCTGAGCATCTGGATACCGCTCGATCAGATCGATCACAGCGGCAAGCCGGTCGCCATCATACAGGCCCAAGTAATGTTTATCCTCCGGCCCCTTTCCATCAGGCAGCGCGACCAGATCGCTGCGCACGCCTTCGATCTCCGCATCGCTGTTCATGGCGGCAAAATACTGCGGATTGGACCTGTACAGCGCAAGGATCGCCTCCGCGTCCGCCTCATCCATCCGCTTGATGCGCAGCCCGGCACAGCATTCCATGATCTCCATCAGCCACTCCTCTTCTTCCTGCAGATGAACAGGCCGTACTCCTTCGGGATGCAGATCGCTCCATCCGTCATCTGGCTGTCAAATAGCCCGATCAGCTCTTCTCTGCTCAGCGCATTGAAATCCGCCATGGACGTCAGCGAAAGCACATAATCCGCCAGATCTCCGCTGTCCGTAATCCGGAAGGAGTCAGGATAGTCCGCCCTCTCCACGCGCTCAAAACAGCGCTCCAAGGCCGCCAATCCATTCTGCAGTGTGAATGCAGTATTCATGGCAATCGGCGGCATATAGCCGCTTAAGATACCGTTCAGCCAGCTCATGATGCCGTTTTCTCCGTATGTTGCGCAATAGAATATGCCGCCGGGACGCAGCACGCGGCTGATCTCGCTAAGCACACGCCCCAGATCCGGCACATGATAGAGCATCATATTGGCGATCACAACGTCCATGGAATTGTCCTCAAACGGGATATCCATAGCGTCGATGACCTGATAGGCAATCTGCGGATGATCGCCTACGCGCGCCTTCGCAGCGTCAAGCATCCCCGCTGAGAAGTCAGAGAGGATCACCGAGCAGCCGTCCGGCAGCCTTTTCTTCAACTCGGGCCAGCTGCTTCCATTGCCGCAGCCAAGCTCAAGAATCCTCATGCCCTCTTCTAAATCGTAATGCGACTCAATGAAGGCGGAAAATCCCTGCTTATTCACGCTGTATGTCTGCTGAAATCGGATTCTGACAGCCAGATTCCTGTCCGTTTCGTACTGCGTCCTGACGCGATCGCTGCTGTTCATACCTCACTCTCCTCTTTACAGGGCAAAAGCCGCCGCAGAGCATCCTCCCCGCGGCGGCTTTGGTTATTTGATTCTGTAGAAGCGCTTGCCGTTCTCCCTCGTCAGATCGCACATTTCCTGCGGATCCATCCCGCGAAGCTGAGCGATAAACTGGCAGATGTATCCCACATTCGCCGGCTCATTGCGCCTGCCGCGGACAGGCTCCGGCGCAAGATACGGGCTGTCCGTCTCAATCATCAGCCGATCCAGCGGCATATTGCGCGCCACCTCATGCAGATTGACCGATCGTGCCAGCGTTACAGGGCCTGCAAAGGAGATCATGCAGTCCAGACCGAGATAGACCTTTGCGCTCTCCCAGCTGGCAGAGCAGCAGTGGACGACGCACTTGGGCAGTCTGCTTTTATGTGCGCGCAGGATGTCGATGACATCGCCATGTGCATCCCGGATATGGAGAATCACAGGCTTGTCAAGCTCATAGGCCAGATCAAGCTGGCGGGCAAAGACGTCCTTCTGCACGTCTCTCGGAGAGAGATCGTAATAGTAATCCAGACCGATCTCGCCCAGAGCAACGACCTTCTCTTCCTCCGTCAGCCATCGGGTCAGCACCGGCACATCCGCCTCGGTGAACTCCTTGGCGTCGTGCGGATGTACGCCGACGGACGCATAGATGAACGGATACTCCTTGGCCATCGCTACGCTCTCTGCGCTGGAGGCCATGTCCGCACCGACGCATACGGTGAGCATATTCCGCTCCCGCATGCGCGCAAGCATCTCCTCCCTGTCGGACTCAAACCGATGATCCGTTGGATGGGAATGCGTGTCAAACAGGCCGTCAAGCACAGGGATCGGCGGGATCTCTTTATGCTTGCTCATATCAGCCGATCTCGCAGCCGTCTTCCATGTCGGAATCGACCGTCAGCAGGCTCAGCTTGCTGTCGTCCGCATTGGCGGCGCACAGCAGCATGCCATGGGACTCGATGCCGCGGATCTTGCGCGGGGCGAGATTCGCCAGCAGGACGACCTTCTTGCCGACCATCTCTTCAGGCGTGTAGAACTTGGCAATGCCGGAGACGACGATGCGCTCCGTGTCGCCAACCTTCAGCGTGGACATGAGCAGCTTATCCGCCTTGGGAACCTTCTCACACTTGAGCACCTTCGCCACGACGAGCTGAATCTTCTCAAAGTCGTCAAACTGGCACAGATCCTTCTGCGTGAAGACGGTCTTCTCCTCGTCCGCAGGCGCAGCGAGTTCTTCCTTCTTCGCCGCAGCAGCGATCGCCGCCTGACGCTCAGCCTCCAGCAGTTCCAGCTCCTTCGCTACATCGATGCGCGGGAAGAGCGCCTCGCCCTTCTTGACGATGCTGCCCGGCTTCACGCCGCCGAAGGTCTTGACGGAATCCCACACCTTGAGTTCTGCATCGGTCACGCCGATCTGCGCGAAGATGCGCTCCGGCGTACGCGGCATGGTCGGCGCAATGAGCACCGCCACAATGCGGGCACACTCAAGCAGGACATACATGACCGTGCCAAGACGCGGTTTCTGCGCCTCATCCTTCGCCAGCACCCACGGGGTGTTCAGGTCGATATACTTGTTGCACTTGCCGATCAGCCTCCAGATCTCGGTCAGCGCGCCGGAGAACTGCAGATCATTCATGCTCTTCTCGACCTTCTGCCAGAGGGTCTGCGCCTGCTCGATCAGCTCCTTATCAAGGTCATTGTACTCCGCCGGAGCCGGAACGACGCCGCCAAAGTACTTCTCGATCATCGCAACGCTGCGGCTGACGAGGTTGCCCAGGTCATTGGCAAGGTCGGAGTTGATGCGGTTGATCATCGCCTCGTTGCTGAACTCACCGTCAGAGCCAAACGGCATCTCGCGCATGAGGAAGTAACGCACAGCATCGGAGGAATAGCGCTCGCAGAGCTTCACCGGATCGACGACATTGCCCTTGGACTTGCTCATCTTGCCGCCGCCCATGACCAGCCAGCCGTGACCGAAGACCTGCTTGGGCAGCGGCAGACCGAGCGCATGCAGCATGATCGGCCAGATGATGGTATGGAAGCGGACAATCTCCTTGCCGACAAGGTGGATATCCGCCGGCCAGTACTTCTGATAGAGGGTATCATCCTCAGAGCCATAGCCCAGGGCGTTGATGTAGTTGGTCAGCGCATCGACCCAGACGTAGACGGTGTGCTTGGGATCAAAGTCCACCGGGATGCCCCACTTGAGGGACGTGCGGGAAACGCAAAGATCCTGCAGGCCCGGGATCAGGAAGTTATTGAGCATTTCCGCGGTGCGGGACGGCGGCTGGATGAAGTCCGGATGGGTCTTGATGTAGTCGATCAGCCAATCCTGATACTTGGAGAGCTTGAAGAAATAGCTCTCTTCCTTGGTCTTTTCCACCGGACGGCCGCAGTCCGGGCAGCAGCCTTCCTTGAGCTGCAGCTCCGTCCAGAAGGACTCGCAGGGCGTGCAGTACCAGCCCTCGTATTCGCTCTTGTAGATATCGCCCTGATCGTGCAGCTTCTTGAAGATCTTCTGCACGGACTTGACATGGCGCTCATCCGTCGTGCGGATGAAATCATCATATTCCACGTCCATGAGCTTCCAGAGCTTCTTGATGCCGTCGACGATGTGATCGACGTACGCCTGCGGGGTGACGCCGGCGTCATACGCCTTGCGCTCGATCTTCTGGCCGTGCTCATCCGTGCCGGTCAGGAAGAAGACGTCGTAGCCGGTCTGCTTCTTGAAGCGCGCCATCGTGTCGGCCGCCGTGGAGCAGTAGCTGTGGCCGATGTGCAGATTATCGCTGGGATAATAGATCGGCGTGGTGATGTAGAACGTCGGTTTGCTCATTGATTTCCTCTCCTTCAAAAAAACGTCCCTCGCTGCTGCGAGGGACGATCAATCGTGGTACCACCCTTATTCGCGGACAGAAACACTCCGCCCGCCTCATCGCCCTGTATCGGAGGCTGCCGCCGCGCTTGATTCATCGCGGATGCTCCAAAGCCATACCAGCTGCCGCATCACCGCCGGCTTTCACCTGCCCCGGCTCTCTTTGGGTGTGCTACCGAGCTGCTCTCTTCTTCATCGCAGTCAATATACCGATTTATTATAGGGGTTTATGCCCATTTTGTCAAGCCCATCCGCCTCATAGCGGCTCACGGCGTCGTAACCTCGGACAGATAGCGCTGCCAGACGATGCGCTCCACCTTCTGCTCGCTGTCCAGATAATAGCTCAGCTCCACAAAGATGCTCTTATCATCGCCGATCGGATAGTAATAATGGATCGCATACTGTCCATTGGGCTCATGCCGGTATGTGCCGAACTGATAACCGGCAGAATCCCAGTTATACAGAAGGCGGTTACCGAATTCATCCAGCTCCGGATGACCAAGATCGCGGTATTTCGCCATGACGTCATCGCCGTCCATGCCGACCTTCGTCGATCGCGGCGCGGTCATCCTGTTGTTGGTCGTATCCAGCGCATAGAGCACGGGCGAGCCGCCAACCTTCTTGATGAGGAAACGCGCCGTCCCCCAGCTGTACGTCGCCTCATAGCTCTCCATCTCCGGGCTGTACCATTCCTCCTCGGGCAGCAGCTCGTAGCTGTTTGGCGCGCCCCAGTTCTTGGTGAAGGTGTTATAGCCCGTCTTGTAGAGCTCCATGTTCTTGAAGGTATCCTGCGAACGGAACATGTTCTTGAGATTGCCCTGAACGGAATAGGTCACGCGCATCTCATAGCTGACCTTGCCATTCTCCGCCACGGCAATCGCCCGCAGCTCGCTGTCGCCGATGGGGATCTGGATCGGTCCGGTATAGGGCGTGGAGTCCACAGTCGCCTGCCTGCCGTCCAGCGTATAATAGAATGCGACAATCGGCGAGGCAAACTCATCCTTCTCATCATCGCCCGCGCGCAGGGAAACCTTCGGCGCATTCTTATACTTGCCGGAAGCATAGTTCGCCTTCGGCGCAGCAGGCGTGGGAATGATGATCGTGTAATTCGCCGTGACCTGCTCGCTGGGCGTACCATTCTCCGTAAAGCCGATGGCTTTGAGCGTCATCTTGCCCTCGGGAATATGGATCTGCGTCCCCTTCTTATAGACAAGGCCGGACTCGGACGGGTCCGTTCCATCCGTGGTATAGTAGACGGTCTGTCCTTCCGGGATGGAGATGGTCACGTCGATGGCATAGTTGTAGCGGCCCTCGGTCTTGGAGAATGTCGGGGAATCCGGCGTAAACTCGCGCAGCATGACGTTGAATTCCTGCGTGCTGGTCGCATTCTCGCTGGCCATCTTCATCAGCGCAAGCGCCTCGGCGTTGTACCCGCGCTGCTGATAGATCTTGATCAGGTTGCGGTAGGCGCTCGGATGCTCCGGCGCGATGTCGGAGATCAGCGATTCATAGATCACAACCGCCTCGTCCGTTCGATCCAGTTCGCTGTAGGCCTGTGCGATCAGCAGCAGCGCATCGACATTCTCCGGCTCGCGCTCAATCGCCACCTGCAGCGGCTCAAGAGAGCGGGTAAAATACGCCTGCTCAATGAGCTCTCTGCCAAGGGTGACATAGGCGTCCGTCCTCGCCGATTCCCAGCCCCACTGCGCCATCAGCTTCTGACCATTTTCCGTGCCGTAGAGCATGTAGCCGCCAATGGAACAGACAAAGATCGTCAGAAACAGAATACACAGGATCGCATTGCGCAGCCGCTTCCGGCTTTTGGGATAGATCGGCGGATGGGTCATCGCGGGCTTGCCATCGATCTTCCTGCGGATATGATTGGGCGCCCTGCGCACATGGCGCACCTGCGCACGCTCACGCTGCGCCTGCCTGTGCAGGCCAAGCGGTACGCGGCTGGCAGAATCCAGATCCTCAGGAATATGGCGTGCCCTCGGTCGGTTTTCATCCGGCTCCGTGTCTCTTGCGTCCATCACGCTCTGCCCGGCTCTGTGTCTGATCTCATCCCTTTCGGGCGCTACCCTGCGCTCAACGCGCGCATCATCCGCAGTATCGTTCAGATCCACATCCGCATGCCTGCGCCTGAATACACGCTGCACAGCGTTGCATCCCGGACAAACGCGCGTCTGATCTGAAAGCTCTCTTCCGCAGTTCGGGCACAACACGATGGCATTTCCTCCTCACAGATATGTCGTTGGCACATATGAAGTCAAACATAACGGAGCGCCCCAGGCGTATCAGACGCGCTTGAGGGACTCGTAATACGGATCGCCGGCGAACTCGCGCTCCGGCGGGCGGTCGCCGCCCAGCGCGTCGATGGCGTTGACCACCTCGACATAGTCAAGATAGTTGATCTCATTGTCATTCGCCGCCTCATACAGCGCGGGCAGCGCACGGTCGTCGCCGAACTTCGCCAGATAGGAAGCAAAGAGTGCGCGCTTTTCCTGCGTATGGGCAAAGCGCTCCATCAGCAGCTCAAATGCCTGCTCCTCGCCCGGATAATTGCTCAGAATATCTGCAAAGATATCGCGCGCCGCATCGCTTGCGCCGTCCAGCGCAGCCAGAATCGGCGCGACAGCCTCGCTGCCCATGGACACGAGGGATTCCGCGCACATGTCGCCCTTCTCATCCGCCTCGTCAAGACGGCTGATGAAATCGATATACATCTGCATCGGCTTCGTGCTCTCCATCTCGCGCAGCAGAGACATCGCCGTCATCTGCATCTCTTCATTGCAGGAGGCGTCGCCAAGCACGGCAAGAAGGCCGTCTTCCGCAGCGCTGCCCAGCTCAGAAATGCGCTCCAGCAGCAGATCCGGCACGGGCACGCCGGTCTTGATGTATTCGCACATCCACTTGACCAGCATCTGCGCATCGTCGTACTGACCAAAGTAGGCCGCAGGCGCCTTTCCGCCCAGCCACGTCGCCGGCTTCTCAAGGAATTCCATATAGACGTCGGGCATCATGGACTCGATCACATCCATGTTGTTCTTGTACTTCGCGCTGTTCTTCTTGACCCACTGGGTCATATACTGCTCAAACTTCTTGTCAAAATCAATGCAGTTCATTTGGATTCTCCTCCTCGTTTCCGTATATCCGGCCCCTTACGGGGATTCTTTCTCATCTTGTTCAGGCGCATTGCCGCCTGCGCGCGCCTCGCGGAGGGCGGCAGCCCGTCTGATTCTGCCGGCATAATACCTGCATGCGCGCAGCGAAACGCCTGCATGCCCGGCGATTTTCTCAGCATCCGTCCTGTGTCCCGCCGCCTCATGGTATAAAAGCTCCAAAGCAGCCGTACAGGCCTGCATTTCCTGCCGCTTCGGCACGCCAAAGACGTCCAGATATGCCACCCACATCGGCAGCATAATGGCGGGCGCATCGGGGAAACGATTCATCAGCCTGTCTGCCGCCGCCTGCACGACGCTCTGGCCGGCCTCTGCCCTCGCCCGCTGCGCACTTGCCCCTGCGGCAAGGCGAACAAGACGCCCCCCGATGTCCGCATAATAGGGCTGTATACCCCGGGTTCCCGTCATCACCTGCAGGATCGCCATCTTCAGGCTGTCCGTCAGCTGCGGATCTGTCAGCGCATCCAGAAGCACTTCCTGCGCACACGGATGATTGATGCTGTTCATCAGCAGAATCGCCATCAGCGCGCCGTCCTGCCCGGAATACTGCGAGCGCATTGCCCACGCAGCGATCCTGCACAGCGGCTGCAGCCTCCGTGGATCCGACATGAGGATCAGCTCATCCTCTGCCAGCGCGGCAATCATCTGCCCAAGCCGCTCACCCGCCGCACCGGGCGTCACCTCAAGCCCAAGTCCTGCCGGCGCATCGTCCTCCATCATGCCGCTTTGCGTCATGCGGAAATACGCCTCGCAGGTCATGCTCTCCGGCAGCAGGCCGCAGAGCCTGCCATACAGCCGATTGGCTTCCTGTACGCTTCCTCGCCGCAGCAGCGCCGCCGCGCGGATCATCATCGCCTTCGTGTGGAAAGGCTCGCGCTTCATCACGCGATGCGTCAGCTGCAGGACGAGTTCATCCATCCCATGCTTTGCCGCCTCAATCGCCGCGCTGAAGAGATCCTCTGTCTCCTTCGCGCGGACGGCAGCCAGCGAGATCGCCCGTCGTGCCTTCTTCTCCATTCCGGCGCAGGCGTAGGCGTCCGCCAGAATGCAGAGCGTCTGGATGCGCCCCTTCGCCATCTGATGCCCGCGCTCCGCATGGCGGACTGCCTCCTCCGTCTTTCCCAATACGAGGCAGCAGCAGGCAAGCAGCGTATGCCCCTGCGCGCGCTCGCGAAGCTTCAGGGCATGCTCCATGGTTCGCTTTGCAGCAGCGGCCTTGCCCTCCTGAAGCCGCGCAGAAGCACGCCGCTCCAATCTGCGGGCGCGCTGCCTGCGCGTGGCGGGAGACGGCCTCTCCTCCTGCGCACGCAGCTGCTCGCCCAGGAGATTCACGTACTCTTCCTGTATGCCGCTCTTGTCCGTCGCCATGAAGCGCTCAAAATACGACACGGCGCGCGGGATCTCTCCCTGCTGTGCGCTGGAGAGCGCCAGTTGGAAGAGCGCCTGTGAAAGATATTTTCCGCCCATGCGGACGATGCGCAGATAGCATCTCGCCGCTTCCTCTTCGCAGTCCATGGCTTCATAGGTCTGGGCAGCTTCAAATTCAATGTCATCCGTGGAGCCGTAAGTCTCTTTTGCGCGCGTGAGCAGCGCCATTGCCTCGTCATATCTTCCGGCGCGCCTGTGGCTTGCCGCCCGGCTGACCAGGTATTCGCATGTGCTGCTGAGCGGGACAATCTTGCTCATCGGCCACCTCCGGCATAATTGGATTTATTCCTCGTCATCCTCAGCGGAGGCCTCGTCAATCAGCGCGCTGAGCTCATCGCCCGTAAAGGCGTAATGGCGGCGGCAGAAATGACAGCTGACCTCGCATCCGTTCTGCGTGCGGATCATATCGCGGATCTCCTCCTCGCCCATGGAGAGAAGGACGCGCTCAATGTATTCGCGCGAGCAGTCGCACACAAGCTGCAGCGGGATTTCCTCAAGGATCTCCGGCTCAAGGCCGCGGAAGCAGCCGGAAACAATCTCCTCCAGCGTCATATCCCGCAGCAGCTGGGACATGGCGGAGAAGAGCTCCGAGCGCAGCTCCAGCGCGTCAAGCAGCTCCTCCGAGCAGCCCGGCATCGCCTGAATCAGAATGCCGCCGGCGGAGACGATCTCCTCGGCGACCATCGTGCCGAGCGCGCAGAGAGACGGCGTCTGCTCGGACTCCAGATAGTACATCGCAAAATCCTCGGCAATCTCGCCGGAGACCAGACCGACGCGGCCGACATACGGCTCGCCAAAGCCGAAAGAGCGCATGATGGTCAGCTGTCCATCCTTGCCGATGGCGCCGCCGACGTCCAGTTTACCGTTCGGCTTGAGGGCGAGCTCCACCTCCGGGTGCTCGATCGTCACCTTGACCCTGCCGTCCGGGCCGGCAACGGCACAGAGCGGGCCTGCCGGACCGCCGCCGTTGATGGTCGCCGTAATGCGGTCTCCATCGCTCTTGAGATTCGCGCCCATGATGGACGCCGCTGCGATCATGCGGCCCAGCGCCGCGCTGCAGGTGTTGCTCGCGTTGTGAATATCGCGCGCCTGCTGCGCCATCAGCGTCGTATCACAGAGGAATACGCGCGCCTGACCGCCCATGAGCGTCAGACGCAGCAGCCTCGATTTCTTCTGTTCCATATTGTTCTCTCCTTTAGACGAATGAATGCCCGCTTATCTTCCCGCGGGCTTCAAAGCCGTATAGTGAATTCTGATATCCTCTTCCGTCGGCGCATCCATGCGCATGCCGCCGTACGCGCAGATCGACTCAAATCCCGCCTGCTCAAGCCAGAGGCGGATCTCCTGCTCGCTGTGGGCGCGCTGCCTGTGCTCCTCGCGGAAGCGGCGGTAGCGTCCGTCCTCCTCGCGCACGAAGAACGTGACGTCCATCGTCAGCACATGGCTTTCCCTGTTCAGCTGATTCTTCCAGAGAACGGCCATGCCGTCCCTCTCCTCGCCGAAGAAAGAATCGCCCATCACATCCTCCAGCTTATGCCGACTCGAGCAGTCAAAGCACAGCCTGCCGCCGGGGAGCAGCGCCTCATAGGCCGCACGGAAGAATGCGCGGACATCGCTCTCTCCGGTCAGATAATTGACGCCGTCGCACGTCGCCAGCACGGCGCCGACGCGCCTGGTCAGCGCGAGCTTTCTCATGTCCTGACGGATGAACGCAGCCTCAACGCCCCATTTTCTCGCCTTTTCCTCCGCCCTGCGGAGCATTGAGGCGGAGAGATCCGCGCCGGTCATCTTCACGCCCGCCTGCGCAAGGCGGACGGTCAGGCTGCCCGTGCCGCAGGCGCACTCCACAGCGCGCACGGGCAGCTTCCCCTGCGCATCCCGCATCAGAGAAAGATAGTGCGCGCTCCATGCGTCATAATCGTAATCATCCATCAGCGCGTCATACACGCCGGCAAAATCATCGTACATGTCAGCCCTCATCGAGATCCAGATGGGCGAGAATGCCGCCGATCTTTCCGCTCTCTTTCGCAGAAAGACCGGCCCAGCCAACCTCCAGCACGCGCTCAAGCAGCCCGGCCGCCTGCGCGGCGCGGTACTTACGGCGCTCCTGCGCTGTCGGTCTGGCAAAGCCGCCCCTTATGATATCCTTCATTGCATCACCTCCCGGGCATCATATTTCCCTGCCCGGGAGGCTTTCATGTCACAAAGAAGCCTGCAGATGGGACGGAGGATTACTCCTCGTCGTTCTCATCTTCCTGCTCCTCGTCCTCTTCGTCCTCATCGTCGTCCAGATCATCGTAGAGCTCCGCGTCGTCCGGGCGCAGACCCATGCCGACCTGCGCGCCCTCGATGTGCGGATTGAGATACTTGTCAAACACGCCGTTGGCAAAGGAAGCATAGACCAGCTTTGAGAAGGCAAAGCCGAAGAGCAGATAATACAGCACCATGATGACGATCACAATGCCATAGCCGTAATACACGCCAAAGACAAACAGAATCGCCAGCGGGATGAAGGTAATGATCCTGGAAAGGACCATCTTCGGCAGGCAGGCCACCGCCATCAGCAGCGCATTCTTGATCAGATTGCGGAACGTCAGCTCATAGCCGATCATCATCGGATAAAGCAGCGGAAGCATCAGCGTCCAGACCATCATCACAGCCACAACAAGGACCAGCGGGAGCATCATCGCCAGGTTGGAATTGGCGAGCTGACCATAGTAAGCGACAGCTGTGTATGTGAGCAGCGGCGCAAAGGACGTCAGCACGGAGACGCCGAGCGCCTGCTTCCAGTTGCCCTTGAAAGCGTCCTTAAAATCAGAGAACAGGAAGGCGTGCTGGTCGCGCGCCCAGTTGCGCATGATATACGCCGCGCCGGCAGAAGACGGGCCGGTGATCGCGATGCAGGGCACAAGGCCGATCAGCCACATGACCACAAAGGAAGCAATCTCGCTCAGCAGCACAGCCGCGCCGTTCTCCGTTCCCATCACAGCAGCGATATCCAGAGACTGGATGGCCATGAGATTGAGATACGTCCAGATGATGAAGGGAATCCAGAACACCAGCTGGAGCAGATTGACTTTAATCAGGTCAAACAGATGATCCTTGAGCACCAGGAAAAAAAGCGAAACGCGGTTCTTGGGCATATCCATCTCGCTGTAATCGCGCTTGCCCGCCTTGCCATAATACAGTCTGTCAAAGAATCCCATGTCGATATCCTCCTGTTAATCCTCGTATGCAACCAGCCCGGCAAAGAGAGCCAGACCCGGCAGCAGCGCTTCTTCTTCAAAATCAAACGTGCACGCATGCAGCGGACTCGTGTGCTTTTCATCCATGCATCCGCAGAATACGAATACGCCCGGAACGCTCAGCTGATAATAGGAAAAGTCCTCAGCCGTCATCTTCGGCTTCGCCTGCATACAGCGATCGCCAAGCAGGCTCATCACGCGCGCGGTCTCCGCCGGGTCATTCTCCACACAGGGATAATACACGCGCTTGATGAAATCCGTCTGCGTGCCAAAGGCCGTATCCACCGCAGCGATATCCGCGCGGATCCGCTCCTCCAGCGCTTCATACACGCTATTGGAGAACGTGCGGACAATGCCCTCCATCTGCGCTGTCGAGGCGAGGATATTGCGCTGTTCGCCCGCGCGGACCTTGCCGATGGTGATCAGCGCCTGCTGGCAGGGATCCACACAGCGGGCCACGGTCGTCTGCATGAGCGTAAGCAGATGCGCCATCGCGGAGACGGCGTCCGTGCCAAGATGCGGCGTCGCGCCGTGCGCGCTCCTGCCGTGGATGACGAAGTCCATCTCACAGGTCTGCGCCATAAGCGGACCCGGGCAGACGGCAATCTTTCCCTTCGGGATGTCGGGCATGACGTGCATGCCGTAGATGACGTCGACATGCGGGTTTTCCAGTGCGCCCTCGTCGATCATTCGCTTCGCGCCGCCGGTCGTCTCCTCGGACGGCTGGAAGATGAGCACGATATCGTCCTTGAGTTCCGCCCTGTGGTCACTCACATAATGCGCAAATGTCAGGAGGTTCGCCATATGCCCGTCATGACCGCAGGCATGCATCTTCCCCGGATGCTCCGAGGCGAACGGCCGCCCCGTCTCCTCCTGTACGGGAAGCGCGTCAATATCCGAACGGAAGGCCACAACGCGGCCCGTACCATTGCCCTTGAACACAGCACGAACACCCGTGCCGACAAATGTGCGAAGGTCGTCAGGCTCAAGCGCCTCCAGCTGCGCCATGATATAATCGTGCGTCTTGAATTCCTGATCGCCCAGCTCCGGAATCCTGTGCAGCGCGCGCCTGTGCCTGCGCAGATCGTCGATATACGCTGCAGTCCGCTTTTCAATCTCCATGAAGTCCACGGTAAAGCTTCCTCTCTTTCTGCCCGACGGCAGTTTCATGGCGCCGAATCAACGGCGCCGGCTGCACGCGCTGCCCAGCAGACGCCGCCATATAGGTACAGCCAATCAGTATTTATTTTATCACAAGCAGGCCGAAATGAAAAGTCAGGGTGCACAATTCTTCCCGCCGGAGCGTATTTTTTATCAGAGAGGTCAGTCTCTCCGGTGGTCAGGTTTCACAAACTCTCTTCTGTCGTGTTGACAGATGTCTTTCATGGTGATATGATGAACGCATTCTTTTACACTTTACCTCGCTGAATCAGACGCTGAAAGGATGACTACAATGGACCGTAAATGGCGCGTTGCGATCGTTGGCGCTACCGGCATGGTTGGCCAGCGCTTCGTTTCCCTGCTCTGCGAGCATCCGTGGTTTGAAATTGCGGCGCTTGCCGCTTCTGCGCGCAGCGCCGGCAAGACCTATGAAGAGGCCGTCGCCGGCCGCTGGGCTTTTTCCTGGCCGATTCCCGCCAATGTCAAGGGCATGACCGTGCTCGACGCCTCTGACGTCGAGGCCGTGACCAGCCTTGTCGACTTTGTCTTCTGCGCGGTCGACATGAAGAAGGACGAGATCCGCGCGCTCGAGGACGCCTATGCAAAGACCGAGACCCCGGTCGTCTCCAACAACTCTGCGCACCGCGGCACGCCCGATGTGCCGATGATCGTGCCGGAGATCAACCCGGAGCACGCCGACGTCATCGAGTATCAGCGCAAGCGCCTTGGCACAAAGACCGGCTTCGTCACCGTCAAGCCCAACTGCTCCATTCAGTCCTATGTCCCGGCGCTGACCGCGCTGCGTGACCTCTGCCCCTCCCGCATCGTCGTCTCTACCTATCAGGCGATCTCCGGCGCGGGCAAGACCTTCGACCGTTGGCCGGAGATGATCGACAACGTCATCCCCTACATCGGCGGCGAGGAAGAGAAGAGCGAGAAGGAGCCCCTCAAGATCTGGGGCAAGGTCGAGGGCGGCGTGATCGTCCCGGCTGCTGCGCCGATCATCAGCGCGCACTGCATCCGCGTTGCCGTCGCCGACGGCCATATGGCCGCCTGCTGGGCGAGCTTTGACAAGCCCGCCACGAAAGAAGAGATCATCGAGCGCTGGCGCACCTTCGAAGGCCTCCCGCAGAAGCTCAATCTGCCCAGCGCGCCGCATCCCTTCATCCAGTACTGCGAAGAGGATAACCGCCCGCAGACCCGCCTGGACCGCGATTTCGAGCGCGGCATGGGCGTCTCCATGGGCCGCCTGCGCGGCGATTCCCTGTTTGACTGGCGCTTTGTCGGCCTCTCTCACAATACGCTGCGCGGCGCTGCCGGCGGCGCTGTGCTGATCGCCGAGCTGCTCTGCGCACAGGGCTATATCCCCAAGAAGTAATCGTCTGAATATCAAACCGCATAGGCAGACCCGCCTGATGAAACACTGTGATCGCTTGTTTCATCAGGCGTTTTCTATTTCTTTTATTCCGGACATCTGAGGCGTCCATGGACATATCCGACTGGAGGAGTCTGTGTGTCAACGATCTTTACCCCGCTATTCACCGGCTGCATCACCGCGCTGGTTACCCCATTCCTTCCGGATGGCAGCATCGATCTGCCTGCTCTGCGTCGTCTGATTGACCGCCAGCGCAAGGCAGGCGTCAGCGCCATCGTGCTGCTTGGGACAACAGGCGAGCCCTGTACGCTCAGCATGGAGGAGCGCGAAAGCGTCATCTCGGAGGGTATTTCCGCCGCAGGCCATATACCCATTATCGTCGGCACAGGCGCAAACAACACACAAAAAGCTGTCGAGTATGCAAAACAGGCCGCCGCACTGGGCGCCGCAGCGCAGCTGAGCGTCACGCCCTACTACAACAAATGTACGCAAAATGGGCTGATCCGCCATTACACCGCCATCATGGACAGCAGCGCGCTTCCCCTGATCGCCTACAGCGTGCCCTCCCGCACCGGAATGGCCGTCTCTCCCGCCGCGATCGATGCGCTGTGCGGTCATCCGCTCTTTGTCGGCGTCAAGGAAGCGGGAAGTGACGCTGCAGCAATGGCCGATCTGATCCTGTCCGCACAGGGACGTACAGCCGTCTACTGCGGCAATGACGATCAGATGCTTTCAATGATGGCGATGGGCGCATGCGGCGTGATCAGCGTACTGTCCAATCTGCTCCCGCATGAGGTCGTAAAGCTGGCGGCCGCCTGCATCGGAGGCGACCTCCCCACTGCGCGCGCGCTGCAGGCGCAGCTGCTTCCGCTTATCCGCGCGCTCTTTCTTCAGGTCAATCCCATTCCCATCAAGGCTGCGCTTGCGCACATCGGGCTGATCGAGGACGTCCTGCGCCTTCCCCTCACGCCGATGGAGGAACCGCACCGAAGCGTGCTCCTGCGCCTTGTGGACGCAGCCGCGCATAGCAGGCATACACGCATCTGACAAATCAAAAAATGAAGGCAGCAGAATCCTGCTGCCTTCATCTATGTTTCTTTACTGATGGTAAGCCGCACGCAGCGCGCGCTTGCGCTCCTGCGCCTCGCTGAGCATAATGCACGCATGCCGCACGCTGCTCTCGCTCTGCTCCGCGCCGCCAACCATACGGGCGATCTCCTGCGCGCGGCTCTCCATCGTGAGATGGATGACCTCCGTCTTGGTCACGCCGCCCATATCCTGCTTGCGCACGAGGAACTGCTCGTCAGCCATCGCTGCAATCTGAGGCAGATGCGTTACGCAGATGACCTGATGATGATCGCCGATCTGCGACATCTTCTCCGCCACAACCTGCGCCATCCGCCCGCTGATGCCGGTATCGATCTCATCAAAGACCATGCTTCGCGGAATACCCGGCTTCTGCGCCGAGAGATTCTTGAGCGCCAGCATGATGCGCGAGAGCTCGCCGCCGGAGGCGACGCGCGCCAGCGGCTTGAGCGGCTGCCCTAGATTGGCGCAGAACATCATTTCAATCCTGTCCACGCCCTGCGCGCTGAAGCGCTCGACGATCTTCTCCCCTTCGCCGAGGGGCGCAAAGGCCATCGACAGGCGCGCATTCTTCATGCCAAGATCGTGCAGCTGCTCCTCGACGCTCGCCTCAAATCGCTTTGCGGCCTCAAGACGCGCGGCGGTCAGCTTCTTTGCCGCCGCATCGAGCGCCTTCATGCTCTGGCGGTACTCCTTTTCAAGGCGCTCCATAGCCTCGTCAGAATCCTCCAGCTCGCCAAGTTCACGTTCAATCCTGTCGCGATAGCGGATCATCTCGCGCGTCGTCGCGCCGTATTTGCGGTTAAGCCGCTTGAGCAGATCCAGCCTGCTTTCAACCTGTTCGGCCTCCTGCTCGTCATAGTCCATCTCGCTCCGCAGGATGGACAGCTCCCTTGCCGCATCCTCCACCTCATAGCAGAGCCCGTCCAGACGGGCATAGATCGCCTCGTATTCCTCATTCAGCGAGGCAATCGGCGCCAGCGCATCGACTCCCTCGCGCAGCAATTCCGCAGCGGAGGACGCGCCGTCCACGCCGTCGCTGAGCAGACCGCAGGCCTCGTCAAAGGCGCTCATGATCTTCCCCGCATTCCGGTAGAAGACCTTCTGCCGCTCCAGCTCATCCTCTTCATCCTCGACGAGATGCGCCGCGCGCAGCTCATCGAGCTGGAAGGTCAGCATATCAATCCGCTGAGCGCGCTCCGAGACGCTCCTGCGCAGCCGGGCAAGCTTCTGCCCCGCCTGACGCCAGATCTGATACAGCCGTTCATTCTCCGCCAGCAGCGGCGCGATCTCATCAGCCGCATATTCATCCAGATAGGCGATGTGGTTTTTGCTGTCCAGCAGCAGCTGATGCTCATGCTGGCCATGGATATCCAATAGCTGCGCGGAAACCTGACGCAGCGTCTGCAGAGGAATAATCACGCCGTTGAGGCGGCAGATGTTTTTGCCTGCACTCGTCAGCTCACGGGAAATGCTCACCGTATCCTCATCGCCGGAGAGCTCCATCTCCTCCAGCATTGCGCGCACCTTCTCATTGTCTGCGATGTCAAACACCGCCTCCACGCGCGCCTTCTGGCTGCCGCTGGCGATCAGATCCCTGTCCGCCCGCTCGCCCAGCACCAGATTTACCGCATCCACGACGATGGATTTGCCCGCGCCTGTCTCGCCCGTCATGACATTCATGCCCGGCGCAAAATCAAGCGTCATCTTGTCAATCAGCGCCAGATGATGAATACTCAGCTGAAGCAGCATGTCCTTCCTCCTGCGTGTCGCGTTTACACATCGTTACCTTGTGATGCTGTTGAATCGGCGGATCACCGTGTCCACCTCATCATTGGAGCGCACAATGACAAGGATGGTATTGTCACCTGCGATCGTACCCAGCACCTCCGGCCAGCGCAGGCTGTCCACCGCCTCGCCGGCGACGTGCGCGCTGCCGGGCAGCGTCCTGATGACGATCAGATTATTCGCACTGGCAACGTCCAGCACGGAATCGGACAGCATGCGGATCAGGCGGTCATTCGTCCCCTGCTCCTCTTTGTCCATCGTCGCATAGCGATAGCTGCCATCCTCGGCGAGCACCTTGAGCAGATGCATCTCCTTGATGTCCCTGGACACCGTCGCCTGCGTGACGAGCATGCCGCGCGCGCTCAGCGCCTGCGCAAGCTCCTCCTGAGTCTGAATATTCTGCGCCTCCACGATCTCTCGGATCAGCGCCTGTCGTCTGGATTTCATCGTCCGCCTCCTTCTCTCACAAGCTCCACTGCGAAAGCTTATCCTTCAGCAGGGCAAAGAAATTTCTCTCCTTGGGGAATCTGATCAGCAGCGCATCATGGGGCGCCCGGCACACCACGACCTGATCGTGATTCCTCATGCCGCAGACAGCCTGACCATCAATCGACAGCTGAATGCCCTCACGCATCTCCTTCATGTCCACCCGCAGCGTCACACGCTCGTCGGGCGGCAGCACAATCGGCCTGTTCTGTATGGTATGCGGGCAGACCGGCGTGAGGATAAAGCAGGATACGCCCGGGCAGACGATCGGGCCGCCCGCAGAAAGCGAATACGCTGTGGAGCCCGTCGGACTGGCAAGGACAAGACCGTCTGCGATATAGTGATCCACCAGAACCTTTCCTGCATAGGCGTCCACCGCAATCATCCGCTGGGACATGCCGCGCGAAATGCAGACTTCATTGGTCGCATAGGCGCGGATAATCTGCCCGCCGCACTGCGCCTCCACCTGAAGCATCATCCTGCGCTCAACCTCATAGTCGCCAGAAAGAAGTCTGTCCAGCGCTTCAGAAAGCTCGTCCGCTTCCGTCTCAAGCAAAAAGCCGAGTCGCCCCAGATTGATGCCAAGCATGGGGATGCCCGCATTCAGATACAGATCCAGCGCCCGCAGCATCGTGCCGTCGCCGCCAAAGACGAACATCACATCCACCTGCGCATGATCGGGCTGCTGCAGGAACCGGCTGCCGGCAAGCTCCGGCAGATGACGCCCGATATCCTCCCTGTCCTCCTCAAAGAAGATGGGCTCAATCCCCTTTTCCCGGCACAGCCGCACACAGCGCAGCGCCGTCTCAAAAATCGCCGCTTTGTTCTTATTCAGATAGAACATGGCGCTTCGGATCATGCACCCACCTCCGTTTTCTTATCTCGTTATGCCTCGTGCAGGCTCTCATGCGCCTGACGGACGACCTGCGCCACTTCCTCGCGCGTCACATGATGCGTCGCACGGGAGGCAGGCAGAATATGAACGAGGAATTCAATATTCCCCTCCGGCCCCTTGATGGGCGAAAAGGACAGCGCCTGCGCGCGCCAGCCCATTTCCGTCTCGATAAAGGCTAGGATCTCATTGACCACGTCCTCGTGGACCGCAGCGTCGCGCACGACGCCCTTCTTGCCCACGCGGTCGCGGCCAGCCTCAAACTGCGGCTTGATCAGAGAGATAAAAGCGCCTTCCTCGCCCATGATCGCGGCAGCTGCCGGCAGGATCTTCGTGATCGATATGAACGAAACGTCCATCACGCCCAGCGTCGGGCGCAGCGGAAGATCCTTCGCCTCCAGATAGCGGGCATTCGTCCGCTCCATCACGGTTACGCGCGGATCGTTGCGCAGCTTCCAGTCAAGCTGACCATAGCCCACATCAATCGAATAGACATGCGCTGCGCCATTCTGCAGCAGCACATCCGTAAAGCCGCCGGTCGACGCGCCCAGATCCATCGCCACAATCCCCTTGGGATCGACGTCAAAGACCTTGAGCCCCTTTTCCAGCTTCAGCGCGCCGCGGCTGACGTAACCTGTGCCGCTCTGGCGGACGATCAGTTCGTCCGTATCCATCACGGGCGCAGACGCCTTGGTTACCTTATTCTCCCCGATGTAGACGACGCCCGCCATGACAAGCGCCTGCGCCTTCTCCCTGCTGGCGGCAAGGCCGCGCTCCACAAGCGCCACATCGGCTCTCTTCTTTTCTGCCATGATGCTCTCCTGTGATCAGACATTGCCAGCCAGCGCCGTCTCGACGCGCGCGGCAATCTGCTCCGGCATCAGTCCGCACTCCTCAAGGAGCTGGCTGACTGAGCCGTGTGTGATGAATCTGTTCGGCGTTCCCATGATGCAAAGCGGCTGCGCAGCCCTTCTCTGGGCGCATAGACGCGCGATCTCCGCGCCGAAACCGCCGATCATCTCGCCTTCTTCGATGACGATGAGCTTCCTTCCCTCTGCAAACAAGCGTTCAAGGCAGGCCTCATCCATCGGCCGCAGGGACGAACAGTCGATCACCTCGGCGCCGATCCCCTTTTCTCGTAAGATGGCAGCCGCCTCCAGGGCATGCTTCGTCATCCTTCCATAGGCAAGAAGCGAGCAGTCTCCGCCTTCGGCCAGCTGCTGCCAGCGGCCGACGACAAATTCAGTCTGCTGCTCCTGCGGCACATACGGCTCAATCCCATCCTTGGGATACTGCAGCACGCACGGCCCATCGACGGACGCAGAGGCGCGCACCGCGGAGCGGATCTGCTGTACATCCCTGGGGACGAGCAGCGTCAGATTCGGAATGCTCAGCAGCATCGGCACGCCCAGCACGCCATGATGCGTCTTTCCATCGTCGCCCACAAGGCCCGCATGATCCGAAAGGATGCACACCGGCAGATTCTGCAGACAGACGTCGTGCACGATCTGGTCATATGCGCGCTGCAGGAAGGTCGCATAGACCGCAAAATACGGCTTCATACCCGCCCGGGCCATTCCCGCCGCCATGCTCACGGCATGCTGCTCGGCAATGCCGACGTCAAAGAAGCGGTCCGGGTAGAAGGACGCAAAATCCGTGAGGCCTGTGCCTCCCGTCATCGCAGCGGTCACGGCGACAATTCGCGGATCCTCCGCCGCCATGGCAACGAGCTCCTTGCCCGCAGCCTGCGCTGCACTCTCCTTGCCGGACTGGTTGCGTTTGAGGCCATTCTCCACGCGGAAGGGCGCGACGCCGTGGAATTTCTCCGGCTGGCGCTCGGCGAGGTCATAGCCATGCCCCTTCTTCGTGATCACATGGATCAGAAGCGGCATATCTGTGACCTTCTTGGCCTCCTCCAGCACATGGGTCAGCTCCTCGATGTTGTGACCGTCGAACGGCCCAAGATACCTGAAGCCAAGCGCCTCGAACATCGCACCATCCGTCACGACGGACTTGACCATGTCCTTCATCTTCTCGATCAGTCTTGCAGCGGGCTTGCCGATCAGCGGAATCCTCTCCAGATCCCTGCGGATGCGCTTTTTATTCCCGTACCAGGACGCGCTGGCGCGAAGATGCTTGAAGTAATTGGACAGCGCGCCGACGTTTTTGGAGATCGACATCTCATTGTCGTTGAGGATCACGATCAGCCGTCCCTGACCGCTTCCGGCGTCGTTCATCGCCTCATAGCACATGCCGCCGGTCAGCGCGCCGTCGCCCACGACGGCCACGACATAATAGTCCTCTCCCTGAAGATCCCGCGCGCGGGCAAGGCCCAGCGCCATCGAGATCGCCGTGGACGAATGACCTGTATCAAAGTGATCATGTTCGCTCTCCGCCCTGCACGGAAAGCCGCTCATGCCCTGATAGGATCTGAGCGTGGAAAACAACTCCTGCCGTCCGGTGAGGAGCTTATGGGTATAGATCTGGTGTCCCACATCGAAGATGAGCTTGTCCTTCGGACTGTCGAATACGCGATGAAGCGCAATCGTCAGCTCCACGTCGCCCAGATTCGATGCAAGATGGCCGCCCTGCCGGGATACGGTGTCAATGATCGTCTGACGGATCTCTTTGGCCAGTTCGCCGCATTCCTCCGTCGTCAGCTTCTTGACGTCGGCAGGTCCTCTGATCCCGGAAAGTCGGGACACGAGAATTACCTCCTTATGGTTCAGCACTTTACGCTTTCTCTCTTCCATTCTTTCTTTCTGCGCTCTTTGACGCAGCCTTTTCCGCCTTTGCAGGCTTTTTCCTGCCGCGCTTCTTGCGATCAAAGACCGCCATGATCCTGCCCACAGTCAGCACAATGCGGGAGCTGTACTTGATGGCAATGCCCTTGCCATACGCCTTGCCGCCGATCATAAAGGCAGAGGTGAACGCCGTCGTCAGCATGGACGCCAGCGCCGCGCGA
Organism: Clostridia bacterium; assembly: GCA_017936375.1. Taxonomy (GTDB): domain Bacteria; phylum Bacillota; class Clostridia; order Christensenellales; family Aristaeellaceae; genus Ventricola. The sequence goes on along the minus strand of JAGBFR010000020.1, from coordinate 130,609 downwards.
AGACCAAGCGCAGCCAGCGAAGCGGCGATAACCGCGCCCGCGGAGCCCGAAATGATGCCGACAATATCGCCCACGACGTCATTGAGCAGGCTGGAAACCTTCTCCGCCATGCGGATGAGCCTGAGCGCCTGCTTTGCGCCCGGGATTCTCTTGGAGGCCATCGCAATAAACGGCTGCTCATCGGCAGAGGTGACGGCCGTACCGATCACGTCGGTGATGATACCAAGAAGAACCAGCACAATCAACGCCATCAGCGCGACAAAGAGGCCGGCCGATTCCACGAACATGCTTGTCACAAACGACATCACGATGGACAGCACAAAGGACAGCATCACTACCGTCAGCACCCATCGCTGTTGACTGTGCTTTGATTTTTCCTTTTTACTCACAGATTACACTCCAATTTGAAAAAAGCCCACGTAAACAGCGTGGGCAGATTGTCAAAAGATAGGTGGTGATATAACAAATAAACCTTGCGGCATAGGTTCGGTAGGATTTCCCCGCATGCTACTCCCTGTCGCCATAGGAGCGGTTTCCCTTGAAAGCATGCTTCGCGCCGTTTCCGCACGCGTGACCGAATTACCACTGAGTCCACACTGTAATCTCTGCTATATCCTCATCGACAGTCTAGGAGCTTTCCTCGGCAGCGTCGGTAACTTCCTAGCCTCTTTTGCAGCCCTGGTTTCACACAGCGATCGCCGCGGTTTCCTTCGCTTTTGGTCACCGCGCGTTGTTCCATGATCCGCCACAACCACTCAAGGCAGGCTACACTGCAGGCAGACTTTGTACCACCATGCAGGTTTTCATGACGGAAGACCGTCATGCCTCCACGAAAAATGGGTCGAACTCCATCATGCCATTGACGGCCGCCCATAATTCTTACTCCCAGCAACGACCCCCGACTGGGCGTCAGCAGCCGCTGCCAGGAACTTCATCGATATGCCCTTTAACGGATTTTTAGCCCCGTCTTCAGAAGAAACTCTGCTGACTAGAATACTGCACCACCTGATGACGATTATACCACAGCTGTCAAGCTCCCGCAAGTGTTCCCTTGTGAAGAAGCCCAAACTGGTCAGCCGATCACCCGATCAGCGTACCGATCAGAATGCCCAGCAGCGCGCCGGCGCAGACCTGGACAGGGGTATGGCCGACAAGCTCCTGCAGGCGCTCTTCGTCAAAGACGAAGCCATTGCCGACAAGACCGTCCAGCAGATGATTGATCACGGCTGCATTCTTGCCCGTCGAGCGGCGCACGCCCGCCGCATCATACATCACCACGCAGGCAAAGCCGAGCGCCAGCGCAAAGATGGAGGACGTGAATCCCTCCCTGAAGCCGATCGCTGTCACCAGCGCGCAGACCATCGCCGAATGGGAGCTCGGCATGCCGCCGGAGCCCACCATACGGCTGTAATCGATCTTTCTGCTGACGATCAGCGTCAGGATCACCTTCAGAATCTGTGCAGTCGCCCACGCCGCCGCTGCAGCGAGAATCGCCCGATTGCTGAAAATGTCAAGCAATATGCTCATGCACATTCCTCCATACATGCATTATTTCTTGCGCTCACGCAGCTGCTGCGCAAAGCCGCGCATGAACCACGCGGCATCACCGAACACATCAAGCGCTGCAAGCGCCTCATCCCAAAGCTCGCGGGAGCGCGCCTTTGCCGCATCGACGCCAACCAGCGACGGCCATGTCATCTTGCCCCGCTGTGCGTCCATACCGGTCTGTTTTCCAAGCTGCGCCGCATCGCCCTCAATATCCAGCAGATCGTCGTCAATCTGGAAGGCGAGACCCACGCATGCGCCAAAGCGCGAAAGCGCCTGCATCTTCTCCTCATCCGCACCGCAGAGATACGCGGCGGCGATCAGAGGCGCCGTGAGCAGATCCGCCGTCTTGTGCATATGGATGTAGCCAAGGCGCTGCGCATCCGGTTCCATATGTTCGCTGAGCAGATCCAGGCTCTGGCCCGCAATCATGCCGGCCACGCCGCTCCTGTTGGCAATCGCCTGAGCAGCCTTTACATGATTCTCAAGATTATCCTTCCAGCGCAGCGCGTCGGCCAACATGCATTCATACGCATAATTGAGCAGACCGTCGCCCGCCAGAATGGCATGACCCACACCGTAGACCTTGTGATTGGTCAGTCTGCCCCGGCGATAATCGTCATCGTCCATGCCCGGTAGGTCGTCATGAATCAGCGAATAGGTATGAATCATCTCCAGCGCCGCTGCGCTGACCTCGCCCTGCTCCGTGCTGCCGGCAAGCATATCGCACGCCGCCAGCAGCAGCACAGGACGCACACGCTTGCCGCCCGCGAGCAGACTGTAGCGCATGCTCTCACAAAGATGAGCAGGAATCACGCCAGTCTCCTTCGGGCAGAGATCCTCCTGCTCCGGCAGCAGGCGCTCAAGCGTCTTTTCAACCAAATCTACATACAGGCTGTATTGCTCAGGATAATTCATTTTCGTTCTCCTCAAAAGATGTAATCTCACCGGTTTCGGGATCGATCATTTCCAGCTTTTTCCGATGTTCCGCAAGAATCTGCTCGAGCTGTCTGCTCAGCGCAACGCCTTCTTCATACAGCTTCATCGACTCATCCACAGAGAGCCCGCCATTTCCAAGACGCTGCGTAAGCGCCTCGAGCTGCTCCATGCCCTCTTCGAATGAGAGCTTCTTCTTTCTTCTGGCCGTGCTCTGGGTCATGGCTTTTCCTCCCGTCTGTCAGGTTCCTCGGTCCCGCCGATGACCCTGCTCTTTACATTGCCGTCCGCAAACCGGATTTCCAGCTCATCGCCCTCGCAGAGCCCTTTCGCGCCTGTCTGCGCACAGCCATTTTTCATGACAATCGCATATCCCCGCAAGAGCACAGCATACGGGCTGAGCAGGCTAAGTGCATTCTCCTTCTGACGGAGGTCATTTCCGATCTCGTCAAGTCTGCGCAGCATTGTCTCACGCAGGCGGCGTTTGGCCTCATCGAGCCTTTCTCGCCCGCGAATCAGCCCCATCTGCGGATTCAACGCATCAAGACGCGCGGTAAGCACCTTCAGATTAACCTCTGCAGAGAGAAGCATATCCGCAGCGCTGCGGTCAAGCTGTTCGCGCAGCGCACGGAGCTCCTTCTCCATTTCCTTTCTGACAGGAACAGCGCACTCTGCCGCAGCCGATGGCGTCGGCGCCCTTAAATCCGCCGCAAGATCAGAAAGCGTGACATCCGTCTCGTGTCCAATCGCCGAAATGACAGGCTTTGAACACCGGGAAATCGCGCGCACAACCGGCTCGCTGTTGAAAACCCATAAATCCTCCATCGAGCCGCCGCCTCTTGCAACGATGATCACGCTGACGCTGTCCATTTTTTCAAGCATCTCAATGGCGCGAACGATTTCCTCCGCCGCGCCTACGCCCTGCACCCTTGCCGGGCACAGCAGAATACGCGCCTGCGGATCGCGCCGGTACGCCACATTGCATATATCATGGATCACAGCGCCCGTCGGTGAAGAGACGACGCCGATTGTATCCTGAAAACAGGGAATCGGTCTCTTTCTCTCCTGCGCAAACAGACCCTCGCCCGAAAGTTTCGATTTCAGCGCAAGAAGCTGCTCGTAGAGCGCGCCAACACCATCCGCCCGGACTGACGACGCGTAGAACTGATATCTGCCCGTACGCGTATAGAGGCTGACGCTGCCCGTAACCACCGCACGCATGCCCTCAAACGGCTCAACCTGCAGCCGGAAGACGTCGCTCTCCGACATGGCGCAGTCGATGGCGGCGCCATCATCCTTGAGCGTAAAGAAGAGCATGCCGGACTGGTGAAACTTCAGATTGCTGATTTCTCCCTTCAGGTCGACCCGCGTAAGCATCGGATCGAGCTGAAACATCCGCCGGACATATTCGTTGAGCTGCGAAACGCTCAGCGTCAGCTTACCAGCCATGAAGCCTGACCGCTTCCAGTGTATTGTGCAGCAGCATGGCGATCGTCATCTGCCCCACTCCGCCGGGAACGGGCGTCAGATATCCAGCCTTCTGCGCCACTTCAGGATCAACATCTCCAACAATCGCCCCATCGACGCGGTTGATACCCACATCGATCACCACAGCGCCCGGCTTGATCATATCCTTGGTGACAAAGCCAGCCCTGCCGACGGCAGCCACCACAATATCCGCCTGACGGACAATCTCGCTCAGATTCTGCGTACGGGAATGGCAGACCGTCACCGTCGCATCCGCCGCCAGCAGCAGCATGGCCATCGGCTTGCCGACAATATTGCTGCGGCCGATCACTACGGCATGCTTCCCTCTGACAGGAATATCATACGCCTCCAGCAGCTTCATCACGCCCAGCGGCGTGCAGGGCACAAAACCCTTCTGTCCATTCATCAGCCGGCCGGAGTTCATCGCATGGAAACCATCCACATCCTTATCCGGATCTATCAGGCGCAGCACGGCAGCTTCGTCAAGATGGGCGGGCAGCGGCAGCTGTACCAGAATACCATGCACAGCAGGATCCTGATTGAGCCCTTTTACGACCTCTTCAAGCGCCTGCTGGCTGCAGTCCTCCTCAAGCCGGATCACCGTCGATCCCATGCCCGCCTTCCTGCAGGCATTTTCCTTATTGCGGACGTAAACCTGACTGGCCGCATTCTCGCCCACGAGTACGACTGCCAGATGCGGCGTCACGCCTCTTTCGATCATCTCGCGCGTCTGCCCGGCGATCTCTTCTTTCCATTTCGCCGCAACCGCGCGGCCGTCAATCATTACCGCAGCCATAATATCCTCCTTATCCAAGGCAAAGGATTCATCCCTTCGCCTGCTCCTGAGCGGCCCTCCGTGCGCCAAGCAGCGCAACGCCAACCGCATTATCACCGGATAGCTCCGGCCGGGCAAAGTGCAGCCGGCAGCGCAGCCTGCGCTTCCTTGCCCGCTCCAGCAGCATCTGCCTGAGCAGCACAGAGGAGGCGACGCCCCCAGCCAGCAGCGCCTGACGGCAGCCCGTTGTTTCGCATGCATTCTCAATCATCCGGATAATCGAACGGCTGAGAAAATCAAACACCTCTGCTGCAATCTGCTCACGGGGCATCTCGCCCATTTCGAGCCAGTTTGCAGTCTTATTCTCAGCGCCGGCCATGTTGCAGCTGACGCCCTTGACCGACACGCCGATCAACCCCTGCACAAGCCCTTTCTCAGCGCCCTGCATGGCAAGACGCTCTAGAGCCGGCCCGGCCGGAAAGCCCAAGCCCATGCGCACGCCGGTCCTGTCCACCAGCTGCCCCGCATGCAGGTCAAGGCTGCCCCCCAGCAGCGTCAGTCTGCCGTGATCGCAAAGAAGAATCTCCGTTGTCCCGCCGGAAAGATGCAGCGCAAGAAATGGGCTTTCAGGATTGATTCCCGAGTCGACCATCGCCGCGCGCACATGCCCCTCCTGATGGCTGGATGGATAAAAAGGCACGCGCAACAATGCTGCCGCTGCGCGCGCCTGACTTTCACCCGCACGGAAGACGGGCATATAGGATTCTTCCGCAGGACGGGGACGAACGCTCGCGCATACCGCACAGATCTGCGCGCCCTGCGCCTCGTCCATCACACCTGCGATCATTTCCGGCAGATTCTTGACATGCTGAAAGAGCCCCTGCGACTGCTGGAGTCCGCGCGCCCCCTCCTCAACGACGAGAAGGCGGCGGCAGGACGCAATCAATTCTCCCTCAAGCGATACCAGCGCTGCAGAAGTCGTGTAGCAGCTGGTATCAATGCCAAGCACAGCTCTCATTCCTTCGCCGCCATCCTTCTGCTGATTGTGCCCAGCACGCCGTTGACAAACGGGCAGGACTCTTCAGCGGAATACTTGCGGGTCAGTTCGACAGCCTCGTTAATCGAGACCGCGACCGGCATTCCGCCGTACTTCATCTCATACACGGAGAGACGAAGGATGGACAAATCGACACGGGAAAGACGCGCCAGCGTCCATCCACGAAGGCAGGAAGCAATCTCCTGATCGATTTCAGCGGCATGCTCATGGACGCCGGCGACAACGGATTCGATATACGCCTTATCCGCCTCGCTGGGCACATAGTCGATCAGATCGACGAGCGTTTTCGCCTCGCCGTCGCCGCCAAACAACTGTTCAAACACGAGCTGCATCGCAGCCTCGCGCGCAATAGGACGTGCCATTGGTTTTATGCTCCGTTCAATGAATTCGTATCTTCTGAATCAAGCGGGGAAGATTTTACTCCTCCGTGCCGCCGTCGTCGCTGAAGAAATGGCGGATCTTGTCAAGAACCGCTTTCTTATCCCTGCAGCCGCCGATAAACGCGCCGGCAATGCAGAATGCTGCGATGATCAGCGTCTTTCCGACGCCGACAAGCAGACAGAGAATCGCAATGAGAAGGCCCGCAACCGCGCCGAAGATGGCGCACGGAACCGTACCCGGCGTAAACATCTGGTCAAAGAAGGATCTCAGGTCCATCATATCTGTTCACCTCGCGGGATTACGCGTCCATGGCGTCCGAGAAGATCGGCTCATCCTCGGCCGCGGCAGCCTGCTCCTGCTCGACGGGCGCTTCCTCCGCAGCCTCCTGCACAGGCGCTTCCTCAGCAGGCGCTTCTTCAGCAGCCTTTTCCTGCACGGGCTCCTCGACGGTCTTCTCCTCGACCTCGAGAATCATCTCTTCCTTCTCCTCCGCGGCAGGCAGGGATTCCTGCTCCATGCCAAGCAGAGAGGCCGGGATCGCATACGGAGACTTCGCAGTGTCTTCATTCGCCGGCAGCGTGCTGTCAACGAAAATGCGGACCTCCTTGACCACCACGCCGGAGCAGGCCTCAAGGTACTTCTTGATCTGCTTCTGCAGGGCAGAAATGGCCAGCGGCATGCTGATATCGGACTGGAGGGCAATATGAACATCCACGCGCACACTCTCCTCGTCGCTGAAGAGCGTGGAGGTAACAACCTTCAGCTCCGCATGCTTGTCCAGGCACTTCTGCACGAGCGTATCAAGCGCCTTCAGGGAGATGCGGACCATGCCATTTTCGTTCTGCTGGATCGCAAAATTGCTGGAGCGCTTCTTCTTCGCGGGCAGAATCATGCCGATCAGCGCAAGCGCAAGCAGCGCCAGCAGCACGGCAGCCACAACCAGGGCAATCTTGACCTTCGGGCTCATCAGCGAAACCTTGACCATCAGCTGAATCACGGGATCCAGCGTCACCTTGCCCATCGCCAGGGCGACGGCGCCCACGGTGCCAAACAGCGCAACCAGCGCAAGCAGCAGAATCAGGATCCTATCCTTCACGGGATGCTTCATAATGTATCTCCTCTCCGGTCGCTATTATTCGGCAGGGGTTTCTTCCTGCTCGTCCGTCTTTTCTTCGTCCGCATCTTCCGTCTCTTCGACGAGCACAACAGGCGCATTCTCGATCTCTTCCTCGGCAGCCTCCTGCGCAGGGGCTTCCTGCGGCTCGGCCTTCGCGGTTTCCTCGATGGCCGGATGCTCCTCTTCGAAGGAAATCTCAGCAAGCTTCTGGCTCTGCTGCATCTCCTGATTCTCCTTTTCGAAGCTCACGCCGACGACATGAAGATCCACACGCTCGACATGCATGCCCGTCATGGACTCGATCGATTTGCGGATATTCTCCTGCGCATTGCGGCCAACCTTCTGAATCGGCATGCCATAATCCACCGTCACGCTCACGTCGACGCTGACATTATTGCCGTTCATATCCACGCGCACGCCGCGCGGGGTCTTGCCCTTGGCAAGCAGGCCGGTCAGAGAGCTCGTCCCGGCGATGCCGGAGATCCCCTCAACCTCCGTCGTAGCAACGCTCACGATGGTGGAAATAACCTCATTAGCATATGTGATCTGACCGTTTTCCTGGGCCTTTTCCATATCGATGCTCACATTTTCATTCATTTCAACTACACCTCCCTATGGATACTCATTAGTATATCAGATTTTTGTCATCCGCACAATCTTATGTTTCATTTTTTACGAGAATGATTTTTATGCTCTCCGCTTCAATTCCCGTTTGATCGGACACCGTGCTGATCAGGCTGACATTGTCCGCATTTGTCCCCTCGGGCAGAAAGAGCGTCAGGATTCCCGCGCCGCAGCATACGGCATATTCCGTCTCTCCCATCGCTTCAAGAACCGCGCCGGCAAGCGCCTCGCTTTCCATCCTCATGGCGATCTGCGCCTGCTGCCCGGCCGCATAGGCTGCCGTCTGCGCATCCGCCCCGGCGACCGCCTGTTCAAGCAGCTTGATTTCTTCCTGGCGCTGTGCGCTGAGTCTGTGCTGCACGCCGCTCATTCCGCCTTGTCCCGGCAAAAGCGCGCCATCAGTTTCCCCCGAATCAGAAATCAGGGTTACAGGCAGGCTGACCCGCTCTTCTCCTCCCTGCGCGCCCGCCCCAAGATAGCTGCAGGCCGCCATCATGGTCAGAAGCAAAATGCTTATCGCCACTCGCCCCGCATGCTTACGCCGGGTTTTATCGCCCATCACATATCCTCCTTCTGACAAAGCAAATCTCACATTCCATCCGACACGCTGACCGCAGACGCCGGCAGACCAAGCACCGCGCAGACAGCCTGTGTCAGCTGCATATGGACAATCGGGTCGTCAGCCCCCTGCGCCACCACCGCTGCGCCGCACGGAATGCTCCCGGCGGATGCGCCATTCTCCTTCATCAGCAGCGAAGGCGTCTCCTTCTCAGCGCTTCGCAGAGCAATCACGACACTGACACGCCCCGCCCCCTCGATCCTGGAGAGCGTTTTCTCCAGTCTTTGTTCTAGACTCTCAGTCTGTTTTGTCGTTTGAGACCGTAATGCTGTCGGAATCAGGAGCAGCAGCGCAAGAAGGATCAGCGCCTGCGGCGTGATCATCGCCATAAGCCGCTTGATCATAACCCATCCCCCTATCCGATCAGTATGCGGAATATCTCATCAAGTCCCTCAGCCCGAATCATCTGCATCACCATTTCCCGCCCATCCGAGAGCGTCATATGCAGCATCAGCAGCCCGCAAACCATCCTCACCATCGAGCCTCTTTCCTCTCGGAAAAGCAGCATTTCCAGCATCGCGCTCATCGCGCAAAGACCGCAGAGCCTGCTTATCATCGTCACCATCCGCGCACCCCTATCTGAGCATCACCGTCAGATTTCCGACCAGCAGCATCTGCACAATGAGCAGAAAATACATCGTCCCCACGCACAACATGGTGATCAGAAACAGAACGAGTATCCTCGTAAAATCCGAAATCGCGCCGATAACCTCCCCACCTGCCACGGGCTCAAGCAGCGCCGCACACAGCTTAAGCGCAAACACGGAGGACAACGTGCCCATCAGCGGCCCCATCAGCGCGCCGCAGAGCACGAGCACGCAGGTCACGCCAAGCGCATTTTTGACAATCAGCGTACAGCCCACCAGCGTGTCCATCGTATCGGAAAACATTCCGCCGACCACCGGCACGAAATTGTCCACGGCATACTTCGCCGCCCGGATCACAATTCCATCCGCAGAAGCGCTGCACACCCCCTGAAGAGACATAGCCCCGATAAACACAGTAAAGCTGACGCCCAGCAACCAGCAGACCACGCTGCGCAGCAGCTGGGCCATCCGCGTCAGATGCGCCCTGTCCGAGAGATGATTGACCGCCGTGACCGCGCAGGTGCACATCACCAGCCGCAGAATCACTTCCCTTGTCAGAAACACCATACTGCCGGACGCCGTAACCACCACCGGATGAAGGAACGCCGACGAGGCGTTGCCGCCAAGCGCCGTGAGCAGCGTCAGCAGCACGGGCAGCATGTTCTCCATCTTTCCGGTCATATCCAGTATCGTCGCCCTCGTATGATCCAGCTCCCGGATAGAAAGCAGGAGCAGCGGGATCAGCGTCAGCATCGTGCAGACAGGCCGCGAAAGCCCCGCCTCCCCGCCGCCCGTCAGATGCATGCACATGCACACGAGAAGCACCGGCGTCATGATTGAGACCATCAGCTTCCCGCACGCCAGCAATCCCTGCGCAAAGCCATTCAGCGCAGCTTCAAGGATAGCCTGCGGAGAAACAGCACCACCGGCGCTGATCGTCTCCAGCGCCTCGGCAATCCCCGCCTCGCCTTCTCCGCCAAGCCAGCGCATATCAATGGAGATATCGTCGCCTGGCAGGTCGAGCCCGGCAATCACCTTTCCCGTACCCCGCAGGATCTCCTCTTGTGCATACGCCCGTTCTTCGTATGCCTGATCGCCATGCGCATACGCAGGCTCTGGCGCCATCAGGAGCAGCGCCGCGGCAATTATGGCGAAAGCACGCCGACGGCCATCTCTGTCAGCTGCACAAATACAGGCACGGCGACGCCCATCAGCGCAAGCCGCCCGCACATCTCCGCGTGCTTCGCGGCCGAGGAAGCGCCCATATCCGTGCATATGCCTGCTGTGATCTGGGTGATCAGCGCGATCCCCATCACCTTGAGGATGATCCTGTAGTACGTCTCCTCCAGCCCGATCCTCTGCAGCAGGCTGCGGATCTCCTGCGCATAGCGCCCGATCTGCGGCAGAACCGAGAACAGCGCCATCACACCGAACGCCGCCGCAAGCAGTGCTGCGACCGGCGCATTCATCTGCCGCAGGATCATCGTCAGCGCCGCGGCCAGCACACATAGCCCAAGCAGCCTTGTCCATTCCATTCTCCGCCCTCCCTTCAGCTGCACAATCCATCAATACAGCCCGAATATGCTCTTCACACTGTTGAGCAGCTGCGCAATCAGATCCACCACCATAAACAGCACCACAGCCAGTCCCGCAACCGAGGCCAGAATGGCGATATCCTCCCGCCCCGCCTTCTGAAGGACCTGATTGACGGCAAAGACGAGAATCCCAACGCCCGCAATCTGAAACAGCAGATCGATATTCATGCCTTCATCCCCCTCAGATCAGTATCAGGAACACCGCCGCCCCGCTCGCAAAGCCCAGCGTACGGATCAAACGCGCCCGCTGCCGGGATTCATGATTCAGGATCTCCTCCCGGGCACGGAGCCTTTCATCCGCCTCGCCAATCAGCCGCAGCTGCTCTGCAAGCCCGCATCGGCCAAGCTCTGCCAGAATTCCCTCGAACGCCTCCCGGTCTTCTCCGCTCAGCACGCCATATGTGCTCCTTCGCGCGCTCTCCCCCGCGAAGAGATTCAGCAGCTGAGGATTTGCGCAGTGTTCCAGCCTGTCCGCGCAGGCATGAAGCATCCGCGTCAGTTCCCGATCCTGCCTTGTTCCTTTCAGATCAATCCGTCTGAGCAGCTGCGCAAGCGGCGGCCGCTCATAGCGGATGACGTCGTTCATCCTCATCAAACACCTTCTCATCGCGCGCACATAGGATGCACGCTGCCGTTCGCCATCCGCCAGCAGCACCGCCGCCGCGCAGATACACATCGTCACGCTGAATGCCGCGTCAGACCCCATCTGAAATTCCTCCATCCATATTCCTGTATTCATCCGTCACAGCCGCCTACGCTCACGATCGTAAACAGCTGTGATCTCATGCGCAGCCCCCAATACGATATACCGCTCAAAACTCCCTGCCGCACCAAGCTCCGCCAATACCGGTCTTCCCGCCATCGCTTCAATCCCATCTGCATGCGCGCTTGCCAGCACTGCTGCGCCGCAGCGCGCTGCGTCAAGGATGGCTTTGGCGTCACCCCATCCGCCAATCTCGTCACAGACGATCACCTGAGGCGCCATGCTGCGCAGAAGCAGGCCGATCATTTCCGCCTTATCCCCGCCGATTATGACATCCAACCGTTTCCCATATGCGCGCTGTGCTCCGCTCAAAAAGAGCTCCTCCCGCTCATCCGCGACAGAAACCTGCAGTCCCGCCTCGTCGGACAGGTAGACAGCGGCGTCCCGCAGGAGGGTCGTCTTCCCGCAGCCCGGCGGCCCGAGAACCAGCACGCTGCGCGGCCTGCCCGCCCCATCAATCAGATGCTGCCGGACAGGCTGGCTCGCGCCTTGCACATAGCGGGCAATTCTGATGCAGACGGACGTCACGCCGCTCATACGCGCCGTCCCATCCGGCCCTCTCTCAAGCCGGCCGCACATGCCCGCCCGATGTCCCCCCGGCAGCGGGAGATATCCCCTCGCCATGCTCTGCTCGCAGGCATACATCGAGCAGCCGCACAGCGCGGCCATCAGTTCGTCCATCTCTGCCCGCCCGATAAGAACGGGCAGTGTCCCCCCTCCTGCGCCCGTGCAGACCTCCGGACGGCAGCCTGTTCTGAAACGGATCTCCCGCACATCGTCCGCCGTTTTCTGATTCAGGGCGGCCAGCGCAGCCCGTATCTCCGACGGCAGCCTGTCGTCAAGATCTGCTCTCCATGGCATGTCAGAATCCCGCTCCTGTCCCCTCAAGCAAAAGAAAAACGCAGAGCATCGCGCTCTGCGTTCATCTTATGATGGTTCACATTATTTTAGCCCATGTTCAGGCTGTATTCAGGTTCAGGCCGCTCCCGTCATCCGACCTCGATCACTTCGACGCCCTCCAGCGCCGCGGCGATCAGCGCCTCGCTGTCCAGCGCCTTCTCCGCCTTGCGGATCAGCTCCTTGCGCGGATGCGTGGCCGGGTGCTTCGGGGTGAAGACCGTGCAGCAATCCTCATACGGGAGGGACGACGTCTCAAACGTGCCGATCTGCTCGGCGCGCTCGATAATCTCGCTCTTATCCATGCCGATGCAGGGACGGAAGACGGGCATGGAGACCACCTCGTCCGTGCAGCCCAGCGCCTCCATCGTCTGGCTCGCCACCTGGCCGACGGATTCGCCGGTGATCAGCGCCTGCGCGCCCTCTCGCTCAGCGATGATCTGTGCAATACGCATCATATAGCGGCGCATGATCAGCGTGGTGAAATTCTCCGGGCACTTCTCGTGGATCTGCAGCTGAATCTCGGTGAACGGCACGACATGCACGCGCATCCTTCCGCAGTATTCGCTGACAAGGCGCGCGAGCTCGAGCACCTTCTCCTTCGCGCGCTCACTGGTGTACGGGAAGGAATGGTAATGCACGCAGCAGAGCTCCACGCCGCGCTTGGCGATCATGAAGCCGGCAACCGGGCTGTCGATGCCGCCGGAGAGCAGCAGGCAGGCCTTGCCGTTGGTGCCCATCGGCATGCCGCAGACAGCAGGAATGCGCTCGACGGAGAGATACGCATGATCGCGGATCTCAATCATCATCTCATGATCCGGATGATTGACGTCGACGCTCAGATGCGGCACATGCTCAAGGATGTATCCGCCCGCCTCGCGCATGATCGCCGGAGAATCCATCGGATAACGCTTATCGGAGCGGCGAGCGAGCACCTTGAACGTGCCGGAGAGCGGACGCATCATCTCCGCCGCCTGTGCGCAGATGGCCTCAAAGTCATCCTTGGGCATCTCAATCGCTGGGCTGACGGAATGCACGCCGAACACCTTCGTCACGCGGCGGATGCACTCGTCCAGATCGCTGAAATCGGACACATAGATGCGCCCTTCGCTCAGCCAGACATTGCCGCCGACCTCGCGGATGGCAAAGCGGATATGGTCAATCAGCTTGCGCATGAAAAACGGGCGGTTCTGTCCCTTGAGGAACACCTCGCCAAAGCGGACAAGCAGAATCTGTCTCATGGTTTATCTCCTCCTGTATTGTCTGAGCAGCATAAAGAGCTTTTCCATCTTCTCCGCTGCCGCATCCATCTCTTCTTCGGTATTCATCAGGCCGAGGCTGATGCGGATGGTGCCGTCTGCCTGCGTGTCGGTCAGGCCCATCGCGCGCAGGGACGCGCTGACCTTCTGCTTATGCGAGGAGCAGGCGGAGCCGGTGGATACGAGAATCCACTCGCCCTCCAGCGCATTGCGCATCACCTCGCCGCGCACGCCGTCAAAGGATACGCTCAGGATGTGCGGCGCGCTGTCCGCCTCATCCGGCGCAGGCCCGTTGACGCGCACGCCGTCCAGCACGCTGAGCTTTGCCCAAAGGCGCTGCTTGAGCGCGAGGAGCTGCTGCGCACGGTCCTGCCGCGCCGCCATCTCCTCTACAGCCTTATGAAGACCGAGGATCGCCGGCGTGTTATACGTGCCGGAGCGCAGATTCCGCTCCTGCCCGCCGCCGATCATCTGCGGCACAAGCCTGACGCCCTTGCGCACGACCAGCGCGCCGACGCCCTTGGGACCGTGGATCTTATGGCCGCTGACGGCATAGAGATCCACGCCCATCCGGCTCATATTCATCGGCACGCGCATGAAGCCCTGCACGCCGTCCACATGCACCAGCACGTTCTTATTCTTTGCCCGCGCCATCGCTGAAAGCTGCGCCACGGGCTGAATCGCACCGGTCTCGTTGCTCACCTGCATGCAGCTGACGAAGGCCGTGTATTCGTCCATGAGCTTTTCACACGCGTCAAGATCGATCATGCCGCGCGCATTGATCGGCATCAGACGGACCTCAAAGCCCATCCTCTCCACGCGCGCCATCGTCTCCGCGACGGCGGGATGCTCGATCGAGCTGACGAGGAAGTTTGCGCTCGTTCGCATCGTCGCTGCCGCGCCGAGGATCGCGAGATTATCGCTCTCCGTGCCGCCGGCGGTGAAGATGACCTCGTCCTCCCGCTTCGCGCCCGCCTGCGTGATGATCGCCTGACGGCAGGCATTCATCGCCCGCTCCACATCAAGCGCAGGCTTATAGGCCGCCGATGCATTGTAGTAGTTTTCCCTCATGCAGAGGCTCATGCTGTCGATCACGCTGTCAAACGGACGCGTGGTCGCGCTGTTGTCAAGATAGATCATTGCTCAATTCTCCTTATTGCCCGAAGCCCTGACAGGCGGCGGACATAGAAAATCTCCAGTACGGCATCGCCATGCTGGAGACAGGATGACAGCGCGTGTTATCCCTGATAGACGCCCACCTGAACGTAATTGCGGATCATGGACACCATCTCCTCGCTGGGCTCAATGATGATCATGTGCTTCTTATCGTTCTTCACATAATAGAAGTAGAAGAGGTTGCCGTCACGGTTGAGGAACCAGTTCTTCTTCTCCACATCGCCCTTGGAAAGGAAGCGATGGAAGCTCTCATGCGCGACATGGCCGCAGGCAGAGACGTTCGCCACATTCATGCTGCCCAGCTCCTTGCGCTTGGCGCTGCGCAGCACCTTGGCAAAGTCCAGCGTACCGTTGGTGAAGGTATACTCGTACTCGAGCTTAAAGTTGTCCTTGTAGAAGAACAGCAGCACCGCAATGGCGGCAGAGGCAACGAGCATCACCAGAGAGATCAGATCAAACTGATACATGATCACCTGCAGCATCAGGAACGCGTACAGGCCGTTGACCACGATCAGCACCCAGCAAAGCGCATAAAGGATATTCGCCAGAACAGAGCTGCGCCTGCTGACGATGTCCTCCTTATAATTATCCAGCATAACAGAATCCTCCAAGTAAGCATAGTGTTGTTTTATTATACCACCTCCCGCCTGTAAAGAACAAGTTCTTTCTTGACTGACTTCATGGATTTCATCCAAATTTCCGCCCGATTCCGTCTTCCTTCCTCCTGATTCGGCCTTCTTTTGTTTTTGCAGGTGAAAAAAGGGGTTTTGACCGCGCAGGGAGAATATAATATTGTTTACACTCTTTTCATTTCATCATTCGGAGGTTTCCTACATGAAATGTCCCCATTGCGGCGCCTGGAATCAGGCTTTTATCCCCCGCTGCGTCCGCTGCGGCGAGCCGCTCGAAGAAAACAACGAACAAAAGACAGCTTCATGGGAAGAGGCCATGCACAAAAAGAAGCCGGCGCTTCAGGTCATCCAGTTTGAGCCCGGCGAGAAGAATATCCGCATCGAGGAGGAAGACGGGCTCTACGACCCCGAGGCCGTCAACCGCGCGCAGCTGCGCGACGAGCTGGAGGAGCTTGAGGAGCGCCGCCTGCGCGGCGAGGCACGCAAGGAGCAGATGAAAGAACAGGCCCGCCGCGTCCGCCGCTCCATCCGCGAGGCGGAGATCATCCGCCCCGTGCAGGACGCCTATGGCGCCGACGTAGAGGGCGATCAGGCGGTCATCCGCAAGCGCCAGCAGCAGCGTCAGGAGCAGTATGTCCGCGGGAACGAAGCCGGCGAAACGCGCTATGAACAGGAAAACGAGCGCGGCTACATGGGCAATCCCGAGTATGAGACGCCCCTTGCCTTCACAGACGACGACAAGGACGCGCCCTACTACTACGACGGATACACCCCGGAAAGCGGCGATCAGGGCGCGCTGACGGACAGCGAGTACTTCCCCCGCCGCATGCAGACGCGCGCCGTGCGGGAGGACATCAGCGAGAGCTTCAGCAATACGAAGAAGAAAAAGAACACCTTCTGGCGTGTGCTGACCTCTGTCGCCGTGGTGCTGATCCTCTGCGCCGCGGTCGGCGTGGGCGGCGTATTCATCGCCCGCGAGTTCGTCATCCGTCAGGGGCTTCAGATGCGGGCGGACGACGAGACGACGGTTGAGCTCACCGCCACCACCGTCGATGGACACCCTGCGCATACCATCACCATCTACGGCAAAGAAAACTCCACCATCTACTTTGAGGAGATGCAGTCCTCCTATGTCATCGCGGACGGCAAGGTCTCCGTCACCATACCCGACTACATGTGGTATGACACCGAATCCTCCACCTATGCCACGCCCGTGGAGACGGACACCATGGACGTGACGATCACCCCGTTCATCCGCCCGACGCAGGAGGGCGAGCAGTACGCGCTCGAGCCGATTCAGTACACGATTGACGTGCCGCTCTCCCCGATCTATCTGCTCAACCCCGGCACGGTCTACGCCGAGGTCGGCGTGTCGATTTATGAGGTGCGCATCAATGTGGAGCTCGGTTCCACCGTCATCATCGACGGCACGAACGTCTCCACACTCATCCGCGAGACCGGCAACGTCTCCAAGAACGTGCAGGTCCTCCCCGTGGGCGACAACACGATCTCCATCTCCGTCAAGAGCAAATATTGCCGTGAAAACAAGATGGAGGTCACGCTCCACCGCGCCGCTCAGGAGATCCCTCTTGAGCTCGCTGCGACGGTCCTCGTCGAATGGAACTATGAACCCGTCACCGAGGAGCAGTACGCGAACGCCACCACGGAGGAAAAGCAGAAGATGCAGATCCCCACGATCAGCGGCACCACCCTCCCCGGCGCGACGATCACCGTCGACTTCCCGCACAGAAATCTTGAGCAGGATTTTGAGACCGGCGCATTCAGCTTCATCCCGCTCTTCTCCCAGCTGGGCAACAATGATGTGGTCATCCGCTCCTCGATCGATGGGAAGAAGGATTCCGTGATCACCCACACCGTCTACTACATGCCCAATGCCGACGTCTATACCCGCAAGGCATGGGATCTCGATTCCCAGTACACCGACCTGATCAACTACATCTCCATCCGAAAAGGCACGATCTATGTCGCGACCGGCACCATCCAGCGCATCATCAGCAGCGCGCCGCAGATGGCGATCATGAACATCGGCGACGACTCGTTTGAAAAGCTCGTCATGCTTGAAAACAGTTCGAAGACAACATGGGAGGTCGGTACCCGGTACAGGATCTACGGCGAGGCCTATGGCCTGTACAACAGCATGCCGCGCCTCACCGCGCGCTACACCTACCTCACCGACTAAACGAATACGCAAAAGGGATGCAGATTGACGCTGCATCCCTTTTATTTTCACTTCAACCCGTTCTGCTCCAGTTTAAGCAGCGCTCGCTTCATCTCCAGCCCTGCTGCAAAGCCCGTCAGCGCGCCGGAGGAGGCGACGATCCGATGGCAGGGAACGAGGATCAGCACCGGATTGCGGCCGCAGGCGCGGCCAACCGCGCGGCATGCCCGCTCACGGCCAATGCGCGCGGCGATCCCGGCATAGCTCTCCGTCTTTCCATAGGGTACCTGTCTCAGCGCCGTCCATACCTCGCGCTCAAATGCCGTTCCGCACAGCGAAAGCGGCAGATCAAAGGCTTCCCGTCTGCCGTGCAGATAAGCGTCGATCTGCGCCGTCGCTTCATCCAGCAGCGCAGCATGGCCGCGGACTTCCTCCCTGTCATCCGCTCGCCATCGCCGCAGGGCGCAGACACCCTCCTCGCATGCCGCCAGATACAACGCGCCCAGCGGCGTATCCAGTCTCCTTGAAGAAATCGCCATGCTCATTCCTCGCGGAACCAGCAGCGCAGCATGCTCAGCACCGCCTTCATGCCCGTCTCCATCGAGGCCAGCTCAATCCATTCTTCTCTGGTATGCTCGCCCTCGCCGCGGTATACGCCGAAGCACACGGAGGGAATGCCGAGGGACAGCGGGATATTGCAGTCCGTCGAGCCGCTGAAGATGCCGGGGCGGCTGCCCGTATAGGTATGCAGCGCATCCTGCGCGATCGCCTCCAGCGCGGCCTGATCATCCGCATCCACGTCGCGGGCGCACGGACGCGTGCCCAGCAGTTCGACGCTGATCTGCGCATCATCGCTCCTGAACGAATCAAGGACGCCGCGCATCTGCTGCTCCATCACCTGAAGACAGTCAGCGTCATCAGAGCGGTATTCATAGAGCATCGCAGCCTTCTGCGCAATGGTATTGACCGACGTGCCGCCCTCGATCATGCCGACGTTGAAGGTCGTCCGGCTGGCGCCATTCTGCGGCACGGTCTGCTGATACAGCTCAGTAATCAGCTTGGCAAGCACCTCAATCGCATTGCGCCGTCCAAAGTCGGAGAAGCTATGCCCGCCCTGTGTTGAGGCGGTGATTCTGTAGCGGGAGGAGCCCACCGCGCGGGCGCAGACGCCATCCAACCCACAATCCAGAGAGATAAAGGCCTTGACGCGCCCGGAAAACGCATGCATAATGGCCTTACAGCCCTTGAGGTTGCCAAGTCCCTCTTCGCAGGAATTGGCCACAAACAGTACGCCGCAGCCGGGCTTTTCCGCCTTCAGGTAGCGCGCGAGCATCATCAGCGCCGCCACGTTCGCCGTATCGTCGCCCACGCCCGGGCAATACAGCCTGCCGCCCTCCTCGCGCATGGGCATCGGCTCCAGATCCGGAAAGACCGTGTCCGTATGCGCCATGATGACGACCATCTCTTCATGCTCGTCCAGTCCGATCGGACAGAGCACATTCTTCGCATCGTCGATGACGGCGTCCATGCCATTTTGGACAAACCATTCGCGGATGAACGCCGCACGGCGTTCCTCGTGATGGCTCGGCGCAGGAATGGCGCAGAGCGCTTTCAGCAGTTCAATCGTCTCCGGCTGCATGGAGGCGACCGCCCTTTCTTCCCTTTCATTCAGTCTGACCGGTCTGTTTGCAAAGATCATCAAATCTCCCTCTTTCTTCACCTGTATCTCTCTGGTCATACGGAGGTCCCATATGTCTCATTCCGTAACTTCCGGCCGTTCCCCTCAGCAGACACTTTGGAACGGCATGCATTTCCTCTGCGAGGAATCAAAGATGCTCACCGGCGTCAGCATCGCCTATGGCACCGCCAGCCAGTCAGAGGCTGTGCTCACGGGCCGCGCGCAGGAAATCGCGCTGGCAGGCAATGAATTCGTCCCGAACGAAAAGCCGCTCACAGAGGACAGCATCTTCGACCTTGCCTCGTTGAGCAAGCTCTTTACCTCCATCCTGATCCTGCAGCTCGTCCATCGCGGCGCGCTTGATCTGAATGAATACGTCGGCGAAATCGTTCCCCGCTTTATCCACCTGCGGAATACGACGGTTTTCGATGTGCTCTGCTTCCGCGCCTGCCTGCAGACGCCCGGGCGTATCGACGATGCGCCTGATCGGGATGAAGGGCTCAACCGGCTTTTCCTCGTGCACCCCGCGCCGCTGCCGCCGATCCGCATCTATTCGGACATCAACGCCATGGTGCTCAAGTATGTCATCGAGGCGAAGAGCGGCATGCCCCTCGCGCAGGCGCTTGAAACCATGATTCTGCGCCCCGCTGGTCTTGGCGATACCTATGCCTCCGTCCCGCAGGATGCTGCCCGCCGCTGCGTCTGCTATAATTTCGAGCACCGCATCGCCGGCGAACGGTACATCCTGCGCACAGACGTACTGCCCGGCCTCCCGCACGACCCGAAGGCGCTGCTGCTCTCTCAGGGCGGGCGCGATCTCTGCGGGCATGCGGGCGTCTTCTCCACACGCGGCGATATGATCCGCCTCGCGCAGGCGCTGCTTGGCGGCGAGCTCCTTCCGCTCGATCTCCTGATGGAGATCGGCCGGGACAGAACGGGCCTTGACCACGGGGACGGCACGCATCGCCAGTATCTCGGCTTCCAGTGCTTTTCCAAGCATCCCAACCAGCACCTGAGCGAGGTGCCCGAGTGGATGAGCCACTTGGCCCTTGGTCTGAGCGGCTTCACCGGCAATCACCTGTCGATCGACCCCGTGCGCAATGCGTTCGTCCTCTTCCTCGGCAATCGCTGCCATGGGCGCGTCTCAAACATCGCGCCGCCTCAGGGCGGCTCTCTTACCGACTACGGCCTCGCGCCAAACGGGACGGGAAACGTCGCATGGCCGGATGGCCGGCTTGTTCCCTCATCCGCACGCTATGTCTATTTCAAGGACGAGCGGCTTCATGCGCCCATCCGGGACAGAATGCGTGAGCTCGGCTGGATCTAAGCAAACAGCGGCAAGCCTCACGGCCTGCCGCTGTCTTTATATCCTTCCGTCTTCAGCAGCCGTCTCAAACCCTCATCAGTCCATCTGAAGATTCATAAAATCAAAGGTCGCAAAGTAATCCGCAGGCGTTTCTGCTCGGCGGATCAGGCGCACGCCGCCATCCTCCTGCAAAAGAATCTCAGCGCTGCGCAGCTTGCCGTTGTAGTTATAGCCCATGGAGAAGCCGTGCGCGCCCGTATCGTGGATATAGAGAATATCGCCGCGGTCGATCTGCGGGAGCCTGCGGTCGATGGCGAACTTATCATTGTTCTCACACAGGCTGCCCACGATATCATACACATGATCCGCCGGGGCGTTCTCCTTGCCGAGGACGGTGATGTGGTGATACGCGCCGTACATCGCCGGGCGCATCAGATTGCAGGCGCAGGCGTCCACGCCGATATACTCCTTGTAGGTGTGCTTTTCATGGATCGCCTCGGTCACGACAGCGCCGTTGGGCGCGAGCACAAAACGGCCAAGCTCCGTGCAGATGCGCACATCGCCCATGCCCGCCGGGACGAGAACCTCTTCGTAAGCCCTGCGCACGCCCTCGCCGATGGCGGCAATGTCATTTTCCGCATCCTCCGGGCGATACGGCACGCCGACGCCGCCGGAGAGATTGATGAACGCAATATGCGCGCCGGTCTCCCTGTGCAGCTCCACCGCCGTCTCAAAGAGGATCTTGGCCAGCGTGGGATAATACGCGTTGGTCAGCGTATTGGAGGCGAGGAACGCATGCAGGCCGAAGTGCTTTGCACCCTTGCTCATCAGCTCTCTGTAAGCCTCAGTCAGCTGCGCGCGGGTCATGCCGTATTTGGCGTCCTTGGGCTGATCCATGATCCTGTTGCCAATGGAGAATTCTCCGCCCGGATTGTAGCGGCAGCTGATGACCTCCGGCACGCCGATGGCCTGCTCCATCGTCTCGATGAGCGTGTAATCGTCGAGATTGATGATCGCGCCCTGCGCATGCGCACGCGCATACTCATGGCCGGGCGTGTTGTTGGAGGAATACATAATCTCCTCGCCCGCAAAGCCGCAGGCCTTGCTGAGCATCAGCTCCGTCTCGGAGGAGCAGTCCACGCCGCAGCCTTCCTCTCGAAGGATCTGCAGGATAGCCGGATTCGGCGTCGCCTTCACCGCAAAATACTCGCGGAAGCCCTTATTCCACGCGAACGCCTTATTCAGCGCGCGCGCCGTGCGGCGGATGCCCGCCTCGTCGTAAATATGGAACGGAGTCGGGTACTCCGCCTTGATCGCCTTCGCCTGTTCGAGGGTGATAAACGGTTTCTTTTCACTCATGAGTGCCACCTCATTCCGCCGGCCGGGCGGATTCCTTTGTCTGTTGGTCGCCGCGCAGACCTTCTATGGTCCCCCCGCTGCGTTATGCATACAACTATACAGTTGTCATCCATCCCTTGTCAAGACACAATCCCCGAAAACCATCAGGAAGTCTCTGCCTTCTCCCTCTCGCAACAGCAAAAAAGGAGCGCGCCGCGCTCCCAAGTATCGCATGTTTTACCTTTCAGCAGAGCGTTCGCCCCTCTCCCGCCGTGCGCCGAAAAATGCATCAAGCCGAGAGGCGCACTCCGCCTCCAGCAGTCCGCCATGCGCAGGCACAGCGCCGCCAAACGCCGCGTCTTCCGTGAGCGCATAGCGGCTGCCCGCACAGCCGCATCGGCTGTCGTACGCGCCGTAGTACACCGCATCCACGCCGGACATCACAATCGCCCCGGCGCACATCGGGCAGGGCTCCAGCGTCACATAGAGCGTGCAGCCATCGAGCCTGCGGCGGCCCAGCCGCTTTGCCGCGCGGCGCAGCGCCAGCATCTCCGCATGGGCCGTCGGGTCGCCCGTCTGTTCCCGCTCATTGCCGGCCTGCGCGATCACCTCGCCCCCGCAGACAACAATGGCGCCAACCGGGACGTCCCCCGCCTGCTGCGCCCGCTCCGCCTCAGCAATCGCCATCCTCATGTATGCTTCCCTGTTCACGCTGTCCTCCCTGCGCCCTTCTCCGTCGCTTTCTTCCGCTCTGCGGCGCAGCACTGCCCGCAGCATTCTTGTCGTTTCCGTTATGCATTTCGACGTCAGCCCGTCTTCTCCTGCCTGCATCCTCGCCGGCTGCCATCCTCTGCAGTCCGACCGGCCGACCGCAGACAAGCCGCCACGCCTGGCCCGGCGTCAGTTCCCTCTGCGCGATCAGCAGCGCCGCCTCTTCCTGCAGCGCGTGATTCTGGATCGCATGCAGCGGCGCACACTGCTCAATACTCAGCCTCTCCGACGCAGCAATGCGCCTCGCCTGCGGCCCAAGTGCCAGCGCGCGGATTCGATCCTCAAAGAATCCTCTCCCCAGCGCGCTCCTCTCCGCCAGCGCCATTCCGCCTCGCGCCGCAATTTCATGCGCCTCGGATAGAAAATGCGGCCGCCGCGACGCATGATGCTCCTCCAATCGGCAGAGCAGCGCGCTCTCGTCATCTGCATCAATCAAAGCGGCGTCGATCTCCTCCATGCCCAGCATGCGGCATGCTGCCATCCTGCGCGCCCCGCAAATAAGCGCATAGCCATGCGCCGTCCTCCTCACGACGACCGGTTGAAGGAGACCACGCCGGGCAATCGAATCCGCCAGCACAGCCAGCGAATCCCCCTGCTCTGTCTGCAGATATCCGCCGCAGATCTGCGCAATGGGAATCCGGCAGAAAGCAGTACGCTTTATCCCCTCTCCGCCTGTGCGCTCATGCATGGACACGCCTCCCGTCACTCGATTCTCTGTGACAGCATATGCGTCTGCATACATGGAATATCACTCAAACGTCTCCACACGGAGCCCATCTTCCAGCCAGATGGTGATGCAGCCGGATTGATCCGTCCGATAGACCGCTGCGCCCGCTTTGTCAAGATCATGAAGCACGCGATCCGTCGGATGACCGTATCCATTGCCCGCGCCGACGCTGATCAGCGCAATCTCCGGCTTTGCCATGGAGAGGAAAGCCGGGCTGGTCGCATAGCGGCTGCCATGATGGGCGACCTTGAGCACATCACAGTCCGGCACGACGATCGGCTCACATTCTATCGGCAGATCGCCTGCCGTCAGGATGCTCCGCCCGGCGATCAGAATACGCAAAAGCATCGACTGCTCGTTGCTGCCCGGATGCTCCTCCCCGGCGATATAGACGTCCGCCGTCATCCATGGAAGACAGATGGCCTCGCCGGAGGAAACACAGTAAATCGGCACACCATTCCCTTCGGCTTGATCGATCACCTCCAGCACGGGCGAATCCTCCCCCTGCATCGCTGCGCGCTCACCCAGCACAATGCACGGGACATCCACTTCGGCATTCAGCAGCGATTCAAGCGCGCCGGCATGATCCCTGTCAAGATGAGAGAGGATCACTGCGTCAACCAGCAGCCCTTCATGCCGCAGATAGCGCAGTACGTCATAGCTGTCCTCCGGTCCGATATCAATGAGCACCGCGCGGCGCCCGCTGCGCAGAATTGCGCCGTCGCCCTGCCCAACATCCACCTGAACATAGCGCGCCGCCGGAGAAAAGCGCGGAAGATACAGCATCGCAATGACAACCGCAGCGGCCAGCGCCGCCATTCTCCTGCGACCTCCGTAGCGGATGCGCGCGCTGGCAAAGAGCATCAGCGCGATCACAGGAATCATCGTGAAAGCATACGGCGCAGGCAGCCGGAGGATTGCGCCTTCCAGCGAACCCGCATACAGGCTGACGGTCTCAAACAAACCTGCCGCAGCCCTCGGCAGCGCCGCTGCCCATATGCCCCAGCCGGGCAGCAGACACTCCGCCAGCGTGCACGCCCAGCCGCCGATCATCACGATGGGAAGCAGCGCGCTGCAGACAAGATTCATCGGCAGGGACAGGAGCGGCACATATCCGTAGAGCAGCAGATTCATCGGAATTGCCGCAAGCTGCGCCGCCAACGCCATCATTCCAGAGCGCAGCGCGCCATAGATCGCCGCATGATCATACGCATGACGGCGCAGCCAGGCGTCAGCATTCTTGCCGATCATCTGGATGCCAAAGACGACAAAGAACGAAAACTGGAATGATACGTTCAGGGCGATCAGCGGATTGATAACCGTCATGATCAGCGCCGCTGTGCACAGCGCGGTCACCGGCTCATATCGCCTGCCCCTGCAGGCTGCCAGCGCACGCAGCGTCGCCATGACCATCGCACGCTGTGTGCCCGCCGCCCCGCCCGTAAGCAGAACAAAGAAGATGAGCAGCGCCGTCTGGATCAGCAGATTCAGGTATCGCCCCAGCGGAAACGGACGCAGCAGGAACGCAACCACCGCAGCAATCATGCTCATATGCAGGCCGGATACCGTGAGGATATGGACAGTACCGGTCATCTGCATCGCAGTGACGAGTTCCTGCTCCATGACGTCACGGCCGCCGAGCATCACGCCCTGAAAGAGCGAAGCCTGATCCCCGAATGTCCGTTCGATTACCGCCATCAGATGCAGCCTGAGCTGCCTGAAAGCCTCCGTGACCGAAAAGACCGCATCGCCCTCCGCCGTCCATCCCGGAAGGATATAGCCCGAAAGCTCGTATCCCTTTCCAAGCGCGCGGATCCGCCAGTCGATTCCGCCCGGATTGCGCGGTTCATCCGGAGCAAACAGCCTGCCTGTTCCGCTGACAACCTGACCCACGCGCACCGGTTCCCGCGCCTCCTCTTTTTCAAGCATCAGCGTCACCATGACCCGCCGCGCAGGCGCGCTGCAGCCCACTGTCCGTACATTCCGCAGCGTCACGCGGAAATCAGACTCAATCGCGCAGACCACGCCGCTCATCTGCGTCTGCGGCGGCGTCGGCTCATCTCGGATGGCAAGCAGGCAGCCGGCATACGCATTGCCGGCCAGCAGCACGGACAGAGAGAAAAAGAGAAGCGCGCTCCTCCTGCGCCTGCGCAGATACCACGCGGCGGACAGAAAGAGCGCGCAAAACAGCGCCGCGGCAGCAGCCGGAGCAGAGAAAACCTGCGCGGCATAGATTCCGCTGAGCCAAGAGCCGACCAGAATGGCCAGCCTGCGGCGAACAGGCAGCAGAAACAGCCTGTTTTCTACATCGTTCATGCTGCCACACTCATCTTTCGTAAATCGTTTATCGGATCAGCCCTCGGCATTCACGCCGGAGAGGGCCATTCTGCGGCGCAGCCAGTTGCCGCGCAGATAATAAATGATGAACATCGCCGAGGTAATCGTCCATGTGACCGGATAGCTCATCAGGAGCATCGGCAGGCTTCTGTTCATCGGGAGCAGCACGCCCACCCAGAACACGCGGATCAGACATACGCCCGTGAGCGTCAGGATGGTCGGAATCAGGGAATCGCCCGTGCCGCGCACCGCGCCCGAGAGGATCTCAATGGAAATATACGTGATGTATGTCGGCACGATCAGCCTTATGATCGAATAGCCCGTGTCAAGCACGTGCGCATCATCGGTGAACATGCCCAGCAGATTTCTGCCAAAGAGCAGCAGAACCGTGCTCATCACAATCGTCGTGCCGGCACACATGCCAAAGCACACGCGGATGCTCTTTTTCATACGGTCAATTCTTCCCGCGCCAAAGTTCTGCCCGGCGAAGGTCGTGATCGCCACGCCGAATGCGCTGACCGTCATCCAGAACAAGCCGTCCACCTTGCCATACGCCGTCCACGCGGCAATCACATCCGTGCCGAAGCTGTTGACGCCGGCCTGAATGATGATGTTGGAGAGCGAATACATGACGGACTGCAGACCTGCCGGCAGGCCAATCTGCACGATGCGCAGGAGCATACCGCCGTCCATCCGCAGCGCGCGTGCAGAGACCCTGTACGGCATGTGCGACGTCATGAGCGTCATCATGACCAGCAGCGCGCTGATCACCTGAGAGAGCACCGTCGCCAGACCTGCGCCCACAGTACCCCACTCAAAGCCCATGACAAAGACGACGTCGAGGACGATATTCGTCATCGTCGCGCAGATCAGGTAGATCATCGGCCGGCGCGAATCGCCTGTCGCGCGCAGGATGCCGGAGCCGACATTATACAGGAGCGACGGGATCATGCCTGCGAAATACACCCGGATATACGGAATGGCATAAACCATAACCTCCTCCGGCGTGCCCATCCAGCGCAGGACCGTCGGCGCAAAGACCATGCCCACCGCCATCAGCAGCGCGCCGCTGACCACGGACAGCAGAATTGCCGTATGCACGGCGCGGCTCATATCCTTCATCTTGTGCGCGCCGAAATACTGGGAGATAATGACCGATGCGCCCGAAGACACGCCCACGAAGAAGCCGACAAGCAGACCGATCAGCGTGCCGGTCGAGCCGCCGACGGCGGCCAGCGCCTCCTTGCCCACAGCCTTGCCGACGATGATCGCATCCGCCGTATTGTAGAGCTGCTGGAAGAACGTGCCCATCACAATCGGGAAAAAGAACAGGAGCAGCTGCTTCCAGATCACGCCCTCCGTAATCCCATTCACATTATTCTGGACTTTTCTCATGGTTATCCTCCGGTCTGCCTGCCGCAGACCGCCTCGTTTATTTCTTCATTTTACCAATCAGGACCCGAATCCTGCGCAGCGCACCCTTGGGCAGATGCACAATGCGGCGAAGGATTCTCTCTGCCCGGCCCGGCCCGGCAAGGAGCTTCTCCACGGCCTTCGCTTTGAATCCGTTCTTCTTATATCCCTTAAAGAACGCCTCGCGCTTGGGATGCGCCTGCGCCGTCTTTTCGATGCTCGGATTGACGCGCAGCAGCTTTTCCGTGCTCATCGGGAAGGTGACCAGCTGCGCGCCGCAGGCCTCGATCGCCTTCCTTCCCTTCTGCGTGCCGACCATCAGCAGGGACAGACCCGTATCGTCATCCCAGCCGGGACAGACGTCCTGCGCGCCCCAGAGATCGGCCATCGTGATATCCGCGCGCCGCCTATCGCCGCGCAGCGCATCACA
Organism: Clostridia bacterium; assembly: GCA_017936375.1. GTDB lineage: Bacteria > Bacillota > Clostridia > Christensenellales > Aristaeellaceae > Ventricola. Next base: position 102,979 of record JAGBFR010000020.1, on the reverse strand, counting down.
TTGCGTGCAGGAGGGGCGCAGGTACAGATTCTGCAGGAAACCGCGAAGGAAAGGCTCCGTCTGCTGATTGCCGGCATGCTCGCTGCCGTCCGCAAAGGTCGCCACAGCGGAAAAGTCCTTCCATCCGCAGCGTTTATCGCGGAAGGTATAGGCCACAACCTTCTGCCCACGCTTCTCTTCCAGTTCGCGGATATACGAGGCAAAAACGCCCGGCGATGGCACACCATGGCAGACAAAATCAACCGTTAAAAGCTTCTGCTGATGCTGCGGCTTCACGCAGGCGAGCAGACCGTCGATCTGGCAGGGCGTGCCGGAAAAGAGCACAGGAATGCCGCGCTCAAGCAGATCCTTTGCATGGGCGATCGCCTCCGCAGAGTCGCTCTGCACATATTTGGAGCCGCGCATCGCGGAAAACTCATCCTCGCTGAACGCGCCGATGTGCTCCACCTTCATCGCCTCATCAAAAGCGGCGCCAAAGACGATGCCGCCCTGCGCAATCATGTTTGCCGCCAGCGCGGAAAACACGCCGCCGGAGGAACTGGCCGCTCTCACAGCCTTGTCCTTATTCTGCGCGCCGAGCACCCATTGCTTATGCGGCTCATGCTCCCTGCCCACAGGGCAGCGCTTTTCACACAGATCGCAGGAGATGCACAGCGCAGGATCCACCGACGGATAGAGAAATCCCTCCTCATCCGGCTTCATGGTGATCGCGCCGTTCGGGCAGACGGACGCGCAGGCGCCGCAGCCGGTGCATTCCGCTTTATTCTGTCTTACTGTCGTTCTCATGCCTTTCCCTCCGCCTGCCCGCCGCCAAGGGCAAGCAGCTCGCGCACAATCTCCCTGCGTCCCGCCGTGTACGAAGGCAGGCGCTGCGTCAGGTACGCGCGTTCCTCCTCCTCGCGGGCAAGCAGCGCGTCAAACGCCGCGATCAACTCGCCAGCGCCGCCGAGCTCCTGCACGGGGATCAGATGCCCCGTCTCGTCGCCGAACAGATCGCGCGCAATGCCCTTCGCCTTGACCGAATAACCGATCACCAGCGTCGGAACCGCCGTGGAATATGCGGCGATCGACGCATGCGTCCTCGCCGTGACCAACGCGCGAAGGCGCGAGATATAGCCCTTATACTGCATGGCGCCAAGCGTGCCAGGCAGCATGAAAACGCGCGGCTCATCGGCGAAGGCTTCCTTCAGTTTCGTCAGGGCGTCCATATCATTGTCATGCGCCCATGTCACATGCGGAATCAGCGCGACAGCATTGTCCGTCGACTCCAGAGTGTGTCGGATCAGCGCCACAAACGCATCAAATGCCGCGGACTTATCCTGTGCACAGTCCAGCACGAGCGGGCTCACATTGACGCCGATGGTTCCGTTCTCCTTCCAGCCCTCAGGCAGCGGCAGCTTCTCCTGTCTCAGGAAGAACGCCGGATCGCACCACTGGCGCACGGGCAGCCCAGCCTTTCGCAGCGCTTCAGCCGTGATGGACTCGCGCGCCACGATCAGGCTGTACTGGCGAAGATCCTCCAGCCGTTCGCCCTCGATGAGCTTCGGTTCGATCGAGCAGCCCCAGAGGACGCTCGGCCTGCCGACACGGCGCAGGCGGCCATTGATGACCAGCAGATGCTCCTGACGGCCATAGCAGTAGGTATCCCCTCCGACGGAGAGGCAGAGTTCGCTCCGCCTGCCCTCGCGGATCACGGGGAGATGCTTCCTGGCTACCTCCTGCTCCCGCGGCATGCCGAGGCGGAATCCGATGGAATTGATGATCCTATGGATGCTGTACGGGCCGATCCTGTCCGGAACAATCCTGTCAATCGCATCAAGCCCCACGCTGCGGTCATATTCTGGCGTCGCAGACGCGAGGCAGGCGTCGCATCCCGCCTCCTGACGGAAAATCTCGCTCGTCGCGCGGACGATCGCCTCGCAGCCCCTGTTTTCACAGCCGCCGTGATTATAAAGCAGAATCATCGCCTGATCCCCCATTTCCTGCCGGTCATCTTCTCTATCATGCGCATGGCCGTGTAATAGGCCGGGAATGCTCCGGCGCTGACAAGGCCATACAGCCGACGATCTCTTTTGGACAAATGCTCTTTCCGGATCCCTTCCGCCGCAAGCGGCCGAATCTCCTGATTGAACACGCGCATGCAGGCCATGATGCCCGCTTCCTTTTCAAACATCCAGATGCAGCTCTGCAGATAGTCTCTGAAAAAGCGCTCCTTGATCCCATTCTTCCGAAGGATCCCATCCATCGCGCGGATCATCGGCATATGTGCCTCCCGATAGCCGCTGATGCTGCCCATCGCAGACTGACGATGGACGCGATAGACATAGGTCGTTTCCTCCAGATGCACCACCCTGCGCGCACGCAGGTAGAGCTGCATATTCGCCAGCGCATCCTCGCCAATGCGCACGCCCTCGTCAAGGGTAAGCCCATCCTCAAAGAGCTCGCGCACATAGAGCTTGTTCCACAGGTTGTTGTAAATCCTGTGCATGTGGATGATCTCGCGCACGATCTCCAGCGGCTGCTGGACAACGGGCTCCGTGATCACCGGAACACGGCAGCTGCTCTCCATATCAAAGAGCACGTGATTGGCTGAGGTGATCTGCGCGCCGCTCTTGACCGCCGCGCTGTACAGGCGAAGGAGTCCATCCTCCTCCAGCGCATCATCGGCGTCCATAAAGGCGATATATCGCCCCGAAGCAAGCGAAATACCCCTGTTTCGCGCGGCGGATACGCCTCCATTCTCCGTATGGATGACTTTTGCCCGCGGCTCCTTTGCCGCGAAAGCATCCAGCTGGGCGCCGGTTCCGTCCGTCGATCCATCGTCGATCAGAATGATCTCAATCTCCGGCTGCTTCTGCGCCTTCAGGCTCTCAAGACATACATTCAGATACCGCATCGCATTATAGCACGGCACAATCACGCTGATGTCCACATTCCGTGTCATGGGCAAGCCCCCTCCCGGCCGCCGACGCGGCCTATGCTGATTCCTCCGGCTGCTGCTTACGGGAGCAGGATGCTCGAGAATGGCAGCAGTCTGAGTGCGGCGTAATACGCCTTCTGTTTCAGGCAGAGCGCCCTGAAGTCAACGCCCTTCACAATCCTGCGGACGATCGCCCTGTCAAAGGCCAGCGCCGCCCGGAAGCGTCCCCTGTCCGCGCGCAGCGTGCGCAGATAGATGTCGATATGCGCGCGGAACAGCGCTGTCTGCAGGCCATGCCTGTCAAGGAATTCGCCGATACCATTGAGCATATCCCGGCTGCGCGCATATCGATCCTTCATCGCCCGCGTCATGGCGGAGTCCCCGCCAAATTCATACACATAGATCACGCGATCGCTCACGCGCCATGCCGCAGCCGCGCGGAACGCCTCCAGATTGAACAGCACATCCTCGCCGACCTTGACGCCCGGCGGCGTGAGGATTCCATGTTCACGGATCAGAGCCGTCCTGTACAGGCGGGCGCACATGCTGTTGAGCGCACTGTCTCCGCGGATCAGGCTCTCGAGCATGCAGGTCAGATCCCCGTCTGCGCAGGCATGCTTCTCCTCCCGTCCGCCCTCGTCGATATACCGCATCGCATAGGCGGCGCAGACGATATCTTCTCCGCCGCGCTCAAGCGAGAGCAGATGCTCCAGCGCGTCGGGCAGAAGCACGTCGTCCGCATCCAGAAAGAACAGCCACTCGCCCCGCGCCTTACGGATGCCCGCATTGCGCGCACGGGAGACGCCCCCATTCTCCTGGCGGATCACCCGCATGCGCGGCTCCTGCGCAGCAAGACGCTCCAGCACAGCCTGCGTATCGTCCGTCGAGCCGTCATTGACGGCAATCAATTCCCAGTCAGGCGTCGTCTGCGCCATCACGCTGCGGACAGACTTTTCAGCCGTGGCTCCGCTCTGGTAGCAGGGCATAATCACGCTGACGCGCGGGTGCTTTGCGCATGAGGATTCCATCATACCGGCATCTCCTTTTTGGCGCGCAGGCGAAAAGCCAGCGCAGAAAGCTTGCGCGCGGCAACCTGAACAGGATAGATCAGCGGATACACGCAGGGATACAGCCTCCGCCTGACAATCGCGAGAAGCAGGCGATCCGCAGCGCTCATGCGCATCCTGTCAAGCTCCTGATCAGGCAGGACAGGGCGCGCCATGCGATTGAAATCACGCATCACGCCTGCAGCGCCGCCGTCTTTATACAGCCGCAGCGCCACCGTATCAAGGAATGCCCGGTAATACCGCTCCATCACGCCGCGACGCTGCAGCATGGCGCGCATCGCCCCAAACCACGGGATATGCGTCTCAAATACGCTGCCGGCACTGCGGTGCATGGCGGACTGCGCATGCATCCTGTAGCGATAGGCGATCCTGCCGACATATGCGATGCCGTGCCCGGCGAGCACCGCCTCCAGATTAAAGAGCGCATCCTCCGCAATCCTCAGCCCCGGGCAGAGGCGAATGCCCTCGCCCTCCAGCAGCGCGCGGCGGTGCAGTTTATTGCACATAATATTGAGCACGCTGTCGCCCTCGATCAGCCTCAGCGCAGCAGCATGCCGCTGCGCCTCGCCCTCAAGCGCCCACCAGCACGTCTCCGGGTAAAACACCTCTCTGCCGCCCGCATCGTCAAAGGTCTCATGCGCGCAGACCACCATGTCCGCGCCGCCCTTTGCGGCTTGGAGCATGACCTCAAACGCATCGGGGACGAGCAGATCGTCGCCATCGACAAACGTCACATATTCCCCCTGCGCGGCGTCCAGCCCCGCATTGCGGGCAGCGCTCACGCCGGCATTCTCCTGATGCAATACGCGGATGCGTGCATCGAGCCGTGCAGCGCGCTGAGCGATGGCCAGCGTATCGTCCTTTGAACCATCATCCACAATGATGATCTCAAAGTCCGCCATCGTCTGCGCGAGGACGGACTGCAGACATTCATCCAGATAGGCTGCGGCGTTATAGCACGGGATGATCACGCTGATGGTCATGCCGCTTCCTCCCTGCCCTGCACGAGCGCCATCGCCCCGCGCAGATCGCCGCGCAGCCAGCGGAAGGCAAAGAGACGGCCGCGCAGCTGCGTCCTGATTCCCTTGCCGGTTTTGAGCGTATACATCGCCAGTGGGCGCAGACCAAGCAGCTCGCGCAGAATCCTGCGCATCACAGGCTGCTCACGCATCTCATCCATCGCAGCGAGGACGTCCTTCTCCGCGGGATCGAAGCGGATTCCCTTGCAGATCAGCTTGTCATAGCAGAGCACCGGCAGCACGCAGAAGAGCGTCTTCCCCTTCTCGCAGGCATGCGCATACTCATACAGCTGCACGCTCAGGTTCATCAGTCGGCGCGCGAGCTGCGGCTTCTTCATGCCCATCAGGGAATCGCCCCGCTGCAGGTAATTGATATACGGCCTGCTGAGCGCAGCGATACGGCGCGTATGCATCAGATACATAGCGGAAAACAGCGTATCCTCCGCGAAAATCTCTTTATTCGGCGCAAAGCGCAGCCCATGCTCCTCAATGATGCTGCGGCGGTAGAGCTTACTCCACGCCTCCTGCCCATGTTTGTAGGGCATCCAGTACTGATAGAAGTAATTGTCAAGCCCAAGCTGATCCAGATCGATCACCTCGTCCGGAAAGCTCAGATAAGCCTCATGCTCGCCGTTCGCATCGACATACCGGTAATTCCAGAGCACCTGCTCCGCACCTGTGCGCTCCACAGCGGCAACAGCATCCTCCAGCAGCTGCGGTTCCGCATAATCATCCGAATCGATAAAGACGATGTACTCGCCCTTTGCGACGTCAAGACCCGCATTCCTCGCTGAAGAGAGGCCCCCGTTCTCCTTATGAACCTGACGGATGCGCGTATCCTTCCGCGCGTAGGCCTCCATGATCGCAGGACAGCCGTCCTTTGTGCCGTCATTAACCAGAATCAGCTCAAAATCTGTAAACGTCTGGGCCAGAATGCTGTCAATGCACTTGGGCAGATACGCCTCCACCTGATATACAGGCACGATCACACTGACCTTACACATGGCTGTCATCCTTCCATCCGTCATTTTCACAGGGATACTTGCATACAGATTGATTATACCATAAATCGCACCGACTTAAAACTGTCTTTTATCATGTATGTGTATAAAGCACGCCGCTAGGGCATAAGAAAACCCCCGCATCGCTGCAGGGGCAGAAAGCTTATTGAACCTGACCGGTCGCCAGGAGTTCGATGGCCTTTTGGAGCTGCGCATCATGCTCAAGCGGAAGGTTGTTGATCCCATAAAGGGTCACGGCCTCCTCGTCCAGCTCAACGGCGACGTCCGGCTCAATGCCGACGCCGTGGATGCATTCTCCGCTGGGCGTGTAGTAGCGCGCGATGGTGATCTGGGCGCCCGTGCCGTCCGGGAATTCGATAACCGTCTGTACAATACCCTTTCCGAAGGTCTTCGCGCCCACAAGCAGACCGGCGTCATAATCGCGGATCGCGCCGGAGAGAATCTCAGACGCACTCGCGCTGTACCCATTGACCAGCACGACCATCGGCACATCATAATACTCGCTGTCGATGCTCAGCTTTTCCTCATTGCCCGCCTTGTCCTTCGTGCTCACGACGACGCCCTCAGGGAGGATCAGATCAGCCATATCCACACAGGCCGTCAGCAGACCGCCGCCATTATTGCGCAGGTCGATGATCATGCCGCTGACATTGGCTGCGCGGAACTCCTCCACAGCCTTGGCAAATCCTTCATAAGCATTGCCAAGGAAGTCGTAGATCATCACATATCCGATATTCCCGTCCAGAATGCGATGCTCGACATAATTGATCGTGATATTCCTGCGCTCAACCTCAAAGTCGATCGTCTCCAGACCGCGCAGCATGGTGATCTTCACCGTCGTGCCCGGCTCGCCGCGCATGATGTCCACCGCGTCATCCATCTCATACGCCGAGTAGTATACGTCGTTGACATAGACGATCTTATCGCCCGCGCGCACGCCGGCCTCTTCCGCAGGGCTTCCCTTGAAAACGCGCGTCACCGTGATCGCCTCGTCCGTCGGATCCGCAATCAGCTGACAGCCGATACCGGCATACTCGCCCTCGGATTCCTCGTTGAACTTCTCCATATCCTCCTTCGTATAGTAGAAGGTATACAGATCGCCCACGCCCTGCATCAGACCGGAGGCAGCGCCGTCCATCAGCTTCTCATGGTCGACGTCCTCATAATAGTACATATCAATCAGCTCACGCAGGATTTCAAGCTTCTGATACTGCATCAGCATCTCATACTCTTCACGCGGGATGGTTACGGTATCCTCCTGCGAGCGCATAAAGGGCAGCTTCGCCGCACTGGCGGCAGATACGCCCATGGCGAGCATCAGGATCGCTGCCATCAGCACGCAGAGAACGCGGTTCCACTTCATTTCATTCACCTCAAGCCAAAATAAGCCGACCTGTCATACAGGCCGGCTTTTGTAGGAATCAGTATACGGGACGCGGCTTATCCTTGCCGCTCTTGCCAAGGAGCATCATCATCTTAAACGTCACCGCATCGTCAAACTTGCGAAGATCCAGCCCGGTCTGACGCTGTACCTTATCAAGGCGATAGACGAGCGTGTTGCGATGGATATACAGCTGCCTTGCAGTATCAGAAAGATTGAGATCCTTCGCAAAGAACATCTCGATGGTGTGCAGCATCTCGTCGTTGAAGAGGCGCGCCGTCTTCCTGTTGAAGAGGATGCCGTGATAGCGGGTGCCCATCTCGCGCGGAATGTCCATCAGGAAGCGCTCAAGCACGAGGCTGCGATAGACATAGATATGCTGCTCAGTCAGGAAGATCCTGCCAACCTCGACAGCGCGGCGGGATTCACGATAGCTCTCCCCGATCTCCGGGAAGGTCTTCTTCGGCTCGCCAATGCCGACGACACAGCTCTTGCCCGCCTCGTCAAGCAGGGTCTGCTCGATCGCCTCGGCAAGCTGATACAGCTCGTCGAAGGACTCGACATTCTCCATGCTCTTGAGGAAGACGACAGTATGCCTGTCCATCTCCACCAGAAGATCGCCGCCTGCACGCGGAACGATTTCCTCAAGCATATTAAAGGCAGTCTCCGCCTCAGTCTGCAGGATCTGGAAGGTCATTACGCAGCGCTCGCGATTGATCTCAATCTGGTGCTCGTGCGCAAGGGCCTCAAGCTCGGAGCCTGCAAGCTCCTCGCGAAGCACGCGGCGATATACGTCATAGCGGCTCTGGATCGGGGCCTCTCCCCTGCCCATGGACTGCACCATGGCGCCGGCAAGAAGGATACAGTCATGCGTAGCAGCGCCCTGTGCATCCGCACAGAGGATCAGTTCGGGCGTGATGCCGATCATCAGGAAGGTCTTTCCCTCAAAGGCGACAGGCATGCCCGGCTCCATGAACTCAGGAAGATTGATCTTGCCGCGATTCTCCTCAGGAAGAAGCACCGCACCCTCGGTATCAAGAAGCCAGAGGGGCTGCATCAGCCTGGCTAGAACCTGCTGGATCTGATTCAGAAAACGCTTTTCAGGTATCATTTTTCATTCTCCTTTCGAGAACGTTGCTATAAACCACAGATACGGATTCATTATACCTGATTACCTTTCAAAAATCCATACGTTCAAAAAAATATCTCCGCAAATTTCGTATAATATGCCGCCGTTTTGTGCATATAGCACAATAAACGGCAGAATAGGAATCCCCGGAATTCTTCTCCACCGGTCATTTTACGGAAACGTTTCCATTTCAGTCATATCTAGGATTCCTTTTCCTGCCTATCGCATCAGGACATAAGAAAGGAACATACAAAATCCCAACGGATATGCTGCCATCCACACACACAGGATTCTCAATCTCCAGAATGTGCTCCGCATCAAAAAACCGCCTGTACCTTTCGGTACAGGCGGCGTGAATGCTATTGAAGATTAGCGATTCAGGATGCTCTTCTCGCTGTCCTTGTCGAAGAAGTGGAGACGGCTGGTCTCGAAGGCAACCTTGACAGTGTTGCCGGTGCGGGAAGTGCTGCGCGGATCGACGCGGGCGATGACGTTGCCGTCCTTGCCGGTGACCTTGAGGTAGAGGTAGGTCTCGGAGCCCATGAGCTCGACGACCTCGACGTGCGCCTCAACGAGGTTGCCGTCGGCCTCAGCCAGGAAGCGCTCCTCATCGTGGACGTTCTCCGGACGGATGCCCATGACAACTTCCTTGCCGATGTAGGACTCGTCAACCAGCTTGCGAACCTTCGCATCCGGAACCTTAACAGCGTTGGTGCCGAACTCAGCCCAGACGCCGTCAGCGCGCTTGACGAGCTTCGCATTGAAGAAGTTCATCTGCGGGCTGCCGATGAAGGAACCGACGAACAGGTTGGTCGGATAGTCGTACAGGTTCTGCGGGGTGTCGACCTGCTGGATGAAGCCGTCCTTCATGACGACGATGCGGGAAGCCATGGTCATGGCCTCGGTCTGGTCATGAGTAACGTAGATGAAGGTCGTCTGCAGGCGCTGATGGAGCTTGGTGATCTCGGTACGCATCTGCACGCGGAGCTTGGCGTCCAGGTTGGACAGCGGCTCGTCGAAGAGGAAGACCTTCGGGTCACGGACGATGGCGCGGCCGAGCGCGACGCGCTGACGCTGACCACCGGACAGAGCCTTCGGCTTACGGTTGAGGAGCTGCTCGATGGACAGGATCTTGGCAGCCTCGCGAACCAGCTTGTCGATCTCGTCCTTCGGCTTCTTGCGCAGCTTCAGACCGAACGCCATGTTGTCATACACGGTCATGTGCGGATACAGAGCGTAGTTCTGGAAAACCATCGCGATGTCGCGATCCTTCGGCGCAACGTCGTTGACCAGGCGGTCACCGATGTAGAGCTCGCCCTCGGAAATCTCTTCCAGACCGGCGACCATGCGCAGGGTGGTAGACTTACCGCAGCCGGACGGGCCAACCAGAACGATAAACTCCTTATCCTCGATCTCGAGGCAGAAGTCGGAAACGGCAGTAACGTTGCCAGAATAGATCTTGTAGATGTGGTTGAGCTTCAAGCTTGCCATGTGATGAATCCCCTTTCAAATTCAAAACTTATGACGCCGACCAAATCGAACCATCGGTGCCTTGTTCTGATAGATATTATACGTGTATTCAATCCATTTTGCAATTGAACAAGTTCACAAAAAAATCAAATAGAGTTACTTTTGAAGGCGTTTTTGAATAGCATTCAGTTAATCAAATTTCCTCTAATCATGCGATATTTTTCATTTTTCCCCCATTATCTCTCCATTGCTCTATATATCTCGCAATTCCTTGTTTTTTGTTCATTCTGATAATGCCTCTTTACACCGCGTACGGCCATCGCTTCATCACGCATTCGCTCGTCCATCATTTTTTACATTTTTCGCTCATTTATGGACATTACATACCGTTATGTTGAAGAATAACGCCATCAATCCTGCAAAAATAGTGAATCTAATTCCACACAGGGTTTTATCAAATTATCTTTCAATTGAAGCCAATATCGTTTTCTTGTGCAATTTGCATATAGAGATAATTTGACACCTATGTGCATAATCCATTTTCTCATTATAGAAAAAACAGCATACTTTCGCATGCTGTTATTGTATTTATCCTAATTATCACTCATTTTCAACCCTAATGACGCAGATTTCCCTCGCCAAACTGCCATCCATGCGCTCCAGCGCACGCCTCACATGCTTCTCAGATGCCCTGTGAGTCAGGAAGATCAGCTGTACATAGCCGCCTTCGTCGCGCTTTCCCTTCTGCACCATCGATGCGATACTGACGCCTTCATCCGCAAATCTTCCTGCAACATCGCGAAGCACGCCGGGCTCATCCTTGGCCAGCATTCTGACAAAGTGGACGCATTCCCAGTCCTCTGCCATGAAGACGCTCTGGCTGCTGACCGCCGGGAGGCTGTGATGATCTGCCTTTGCCGCCTTTACAAGGTCGGAGACCAGCGCGCTGGCCGTCGGAAGGTCCCCCGCGCCGCGCCCATAGAACATCATCTCTCCGCACGCATGGCCGTTCACAAACACGGCATTAAACGCATCGCTGACGCTGGCCAGCGGATGCGAATCCGGCACAAACGTCGGATGCACGCGCGCCTGAATGCTTCCGTTCTCTTCCTTTGCAACGGCGAGCAGCTTAAGCGTCAGGCCAAACTCACGCCCGCAGGCGACGTCAAGCGCAGTGACACCCGTAATGCCCTCGCGATAGATCTTTTCGACGGGCACGTGGCGATGAAACGCCAGAGAAGAGAGAATGGACAGCTTGTATGCCGCGTCATAGCCCTCGACGTCCGCAGTCGGATCCGGCTCGGCGAGACCAAGGCGCTGCGCATCCCCCAGCACCTCGCTGTAATCCGCGCCCTCGCGGCTCATCCTGCTCAGAATGTAATTGGTGGTTCCATTGATGATGCCCATCAGGGAGGTGATCCTGTTGGCCTGCAGGGAATCCGTCATCGCTCTGATGATCGGAATCGCGCCGCAGACGCTCGCCTCGTAATACAGGCCCGCGCCGCTCTCCCGCGCCGCAGCGATAATCTCGTCCCAATGCGTCGCCAGCGCCATCTTATTGGCCGTCACAACGCTCTTGCCCGCACGAAGCGCACGGATGATATAGGAAGCCGCCGGCTCTTCCCCGCCCATGAATTCCATCACGATGGAAATCTGCGGATCCTCCAGCACCTCTTCTGCCCTATCCGTCAGCAGCACAGACGGAATCTCCCATCCGCGCTTCTTCTTCGGATCACGGACAAGAATGCGGCGGACGGCAAAGCTGACGCCTTCATTGGCCGCCATCTCCTGTCCATGCGTTTCCAGCAGTCTGTATACGCCGCAGCCGATATTGCCGCAGCCCAAAAAGCCAATGACGATCTCTTTCATGTTTCCTCCGTATCTCTATCAGCGATCACTGATGATTCTTTTCATATATCAGCCGCAGGCCGGTCAGCGTCAGATCCGGATTGATGACGTCGATCACCTCAGAATTCTGCTTGACCATGTGCGCCATGCCGCCTGTGGCAATGACCTTTGCATCCAGGCAGCCCATTTCCGACTTCATCCTGCCGACAATCTTCTCCACCGATCCAATATAGCCGTAGATGATGCCGGACTGAATATTGGTGATCGTCGTCCTGCCGATCACCTTCTGCGGTAGGACGAGCTCAATAGACGGCAGCTTGGCCGTGCCGGTAGCGAGCGCAGCGTTCATCATGCGAAGGCCGGGGCCGATTGCGCCGCCCAAGAACTCCGCCTTCTCCGATACGATGCCGTAGGTCGTCGCCGTGCCAAAGTCAATAAAGATAGAAGGTCCGCCATAGATGGTCGATACGGCGACTGCATTGGCGATGCGGTCGCTGCCCAGCTCGCGAGGGTTCTCGTAGCGGATGTTCAGCCCCGTCTTCAGGCCGGGAATCAGGAACTTCGGATCCATCCCAAAGTAGTCGCGGCACATATGCTCAATCGTAAAATTGATCGTCGGCACGACGGAGGAAATCATGATGCCCTCAATGCTGCGCATATCCAGCCCATTGTACTTAAAAAGATCCGCCATGAAGATGCCGTACTGATCGCTGGTGAGCGTCGTATCCGTCGCACAGCGCCAGCGCTTGAGCAGGCGCTCGCCGTCAAAGACAGCCGCCTTGATATTGGTATTGCCGATATCCATCACAAAGATCATTGTCCTAACCCCCGAAGCAGCGCCGCATGCTTATGCAGGCTGCCAATTCTTATTTATCTGATTCTGATGCGCCCGAGCGCACGATCCAGCGCCAGCGCGATCACCGGCGCGATGACCGCCGCCACAACCGCCTCAGGCACGCCGTTGGTCAGGCCAAGGACAGCAACACCCATGCCCACGCCGCGGCTGGCAATCGCATCCGGCACATTCGCGCCCGATGCAAGCATCTGCGCAATTCTGTCTGCATGGAGCAGATAGATCATGCCCATGACCATCGCGGTATGCAGCGCCGTGCCGAGCGCAGCCGCCAGCACATAGGCCAGCACATGCCGCTTGTCAATTCTCTCCGTCAGCCGCTGCACAATCAGCCGCACGCCATGCACAGCAAGCGGGAAAATCACCCTCGGCATCACGGAGACCAGCGGATTGATAAAGAACGGCGCAAAAAACGACGCGCCGGTCAGGTTGCCAATCAGGCTCTGAATGCCAAAGACAAGGCCCGTGATCACGCCGGCCTGCCAGCCAAGGACAAGCGTTGCAATGATCACAGGGATATGCAGCGTCGTCGCCGTAAGGAACGGCATGCGGATCATCCCCAGCGGCGTATTGCCCAGCACGAGCGTCAATGCAATCATCAGCGCCGTGCCGGTCATCCACTGGATAGAGAGATGCCCGGGCTTAGAATTTCTGTTCATTTTTCGTCCTCCGTTCGGGTTCACAGAGGATACCCGACTAGACATGCCGCACCTCGCGGCGGATTGAGAAACGCCAACCTCCGGTCTGCTCTGCATGCAGCAGCAGCCGAATCGTCTTATATTGTATCAAAAACTGCATACAGATGCAAGTTTTGCGCAGATATTCGCATATTCCAGCGCTTTATTCCATTTTTTCGCTTGACAACGCATCGCTTTCGGCGTATAATCTCACTTGTTCGCGGGAATGGCGGAATTGGCAGACGCGCTAGATTCAGGTTCTAGTGAGGGCAACTTCATGCAGGTTCAAGTCCTGTTTCCCGCACCAGAAAGACCATCATCAGATGGTCTTTTCTTTTTTACTGAAACCAGATTCCTCTTTTCCCCGCCCGCTTGCAGAGCAGCCCCTGTTTGATATGCGTGAATCTCACACGCCGCAATGACTCTCCATCACTTGTTTCTCCGCTTTCGTATGCTCAGACGGTTTTGATTCGCTTTGTATGATCTCCCCCTTTATCAAAAATGCTCCCCATAGCGCATCACCGAAACACTTTATTGTTTCGCATGTCTGCTCTATGGGGAGCATTTTCATCTTCACCGGGTTTCTTCCTATTATTGGGCTCTGTTCTGTCAGACCAGCTTCAGACCGCTGATACCGCGCCCCACAGCAGAGGCCGCGCACGGCGCGGCAAAGGTCTTTGCCGCGATGCGCTCGACGTCCTCTTTTGTAACCGCCTCAATCTGCCGGACAATCTCCTGCGGATCAACCGCACGGCCGCGCAGCAGCATATTCCTGCCGATGGAGGACATGCGCGAGGAGCTGCTCTCCAGCCCCAGCACATAGGACACCTTGAGCTGATCCTTCGCCATCTGAAACTCTTCGTCCGTGACGCCGTCCCGCAGCAGCGCGGCGATCTCCTTATGAATCTCGTCGACAACAGCCTGCGCCGTTTCCGGCGAGGTGCCTGCATAGATGGTCATCGTGCCGCAGGTGGTGTACGCAGAGGGATAGCTGTAGACCGAGTACGCCGCGCCCATCTCTTCACGAATGCGCTGGAAGAGGCGCGAAGACATACCGCCGCCGAGGAGATTATTCATCACCGTCAGCGGATACAGCTCCGCATCATCCTGACCGACGCCCGGATAGGACAGGCAGATATGCACCTGCTCGATATCCTTCTGCTTCGTCTTCACACACGGCGCGTACTCCACCTCGGGCACGCCGCCGCAATCGCCCTGCACGGGCGTCCACTGCCCCAGATAGCGATGGGCCATCTCCTTGAGTGCATCGAGATCAAACTGACCCGCGACCGCAAGCACGGTATTGTCCGGGCGGTAATGCTTCTTTCTGAAATCGATCAGCGCCTGCCTGGTTACAGAGGCGATCTGATCATGCGTACCCAGAATCGGACGGGAGAGCGGATGGCTGCCAAAGTGCGCCTCCGCCAGCAGATCATAGACCAGATCCTCCGGCGTATCCTCACACATGGCGATCTCCTCAAGGATGACGCCGCGCTCCTTCTCAAACTCCTCCTCCTCCATCTTTGCATGGAGCAGAAGGTCGCTGAGCAGATCCATCGCGCGCTCGAGATGCTCGCCGATCACCTTCGCATAGTAGCAGGTGCATTCCTTGGAAGTAAACGCATTGACCTGACCGCCGAGGGCGTCCATCTCCACGGCGATCTCCTTCGTCGTGCGCGTCTGCGTGCTCTTGAAGAGCATATGCTCCACAAAGTGGGACAGGCCGTTCTCCTCCGCCGTCTCATACATGGAGCCAGCGCCAATCCAAAGACCCACGCTGACGGACGGGAAATGCGGGATATGCTCTGCCACGACGCGCAGGCCGTTATCAAGCACAAACTCCTCGCACATTCTCTGAAGACCTCCGTTCATCTTTTCCTCTTTCCTATTCTCTTCGTTCATACTGATTCTATGCAGCAAATGCAAAACGGGCTGCCGCGAGCCTCTCGGCCCCTCGGCAGCCCGGATGCTTATGGCTTTGTTCCGCTCAAACGCGTCGCTCTAAAATCAACGGCGGTTGGCGTCACGGCGCGGCGGGCGCTGACCCGGAGCGCTGCGGCGCGGCATCTCGTTGTTGTCATACTCGATGTCGTTGCGCACGAGGTTGATGCGGCCCTGAGAGTCGATCTCCGCAACCTTGACCTCCATCTCGTCGCCAATGGAGCAGACGTCCTCGCACTTCTCCACGCGTCCCTTCGCCAGCTTGGAGATATGCACAAGACCATCCTTGCCCGGCAGGAGCTCAACAAACACACCGAAGTTCATCATGCGGACGACCTTGCCGGTGTAAACCTCGCCGACCTCAATGTCCTTGGCGATGCCTTCGATCAGGCGGCGAGCCTTGGCGGCAGCCTCGGCGTCGTTGGTCGCGATGAACACGCTGCCGTCGTCCTCGATGTCGATCTTGACGCCGGTTTCGTCGATGATCTTGTTGATCATCTTTCCGCGCGGTCCGATGACCTCGCTGATCTTCTCCGGGTTGATCATGAAGCTGATGATCTTGGGCGCATACGGAGAGAGCTGCTCGCGCGGCTGCGGCAGGGTCTCAAGCATCTTGCCCAGGATGAACAGACGGCCGTCAAGCGCCTGAGAGAGCGCCTGAGTCAGGATCGCCTCATCGATGCCCTTGATCTTGATATCCATCTGGATGGCGGTGATGCCGTTCATGGTGCCGGCGACCTTGAAGTCCATATCGCCGAGGAAGTCCTCGAGGCCCTGGATATCGGTCAGGACGGCAACCTTGTCGCTCTCGGTATCCTTGATCAGGCCCATCGCAACGCCGGCGACCGGCGCCTTGATCGGCACGCCCGCGTCCATCAGCGCCAGGGTGGAGCCGCAGACGGAAGCCTGAGAGGTGGAACCATTGGAGGAGAGCACCTCGGACACCACGCGGATGGCGTACGGGAACTCGTCCACAGACGGGATCACCGGCTCGAGCGCGCGCTTGGCCAGCGCGCCATGGCCGATCTCACGGCGGCCCGGGCTCTTCAGGCGGCCCGCCTCACCGGTGGAGTACGGCGGCATGTTGTAGTTGTGCATGTAACGCTCGCTGGTCTCGGTGCCCAGACCCTCGATGATCTGAACCTCGCTCATCGGAGCCAGCGTGGCGATGGACATGACCTGGGTCTCGCCGCGGGTGAAGACACCGGTGCCATGGGTGCGCGGGAGCACGCCGGTCTCACACCAGATCGGGCGGATCTGGGTCAGGCTGCGGCCGTCCGGACGAACGCCCTGCTCGAGGATCTTCCTGCGCATGACCTCCTTATTCAGGTAGTAGAGCGCGTCGTCAACCTCGGACATGCGGCCGGCGAACTGCTCGGCATACTTCTCGTGCGCCTCGATCTTGACCTGCTTCTCACGGGCAGAGCGCTCATGGCGGTCAAACGCCTCGAAGGCCCACTCGCAGCGGCTGAGGAAGTCCTCGCGCACGGCGGCCTTGACGTCGGCGCCGGTCTCAAAGACCGGGAACTCGCGCTTCTCCTTGCCGATCTCGGCAACGATCTGCTTCTGGAAGGCGACGATCTTCTTGATCTCCTCGTGACCGGTGAGGATCGCGCGGAGCATATCGGCCTCGCTGATCTCCTTCGCGCCGGCCTCAACCATCAGCACGGCCTCATCGGTGCCGGCGACGGTCAGGTGCAGCTTGGAGACAGCGCGCTGCTCGACGGACGGGTTGATGATGATCTCATCGCCGATCAGGCCGACGTTCACGCCGGCGATCGGGCCGCCCCACGGGATATCGCTGACGGCCAGCGCAGCAGAGGCGCCGATCATCGCCGGGATGTCCGGGGTGACGTCCTGCTCAACGGACAGGACGGTCGCAACCACCTGCACGTCGTTGCGGATGCCCTTATTGAACAGCGGGCGAAGCGGACGGTCAATCAGACGGGAGGTCAGCGTCGCCTTCTCGGACGGACGGCCCTCACGCTTGATGAAACCGCCGGGGATCTTGCCCACGGAATACATCTTCTCTTCAAAATCAACGCTCAGCGGGA
The DNA here is from genome assembly GCA_017936375.1 of Clostridia bacterium. Lineage (GTDB taxonomy): Bacteria > Bacillota > Clostridia > Christensenellales > Aristaeellaceae > Ventricola. The sequence goes on along the minus strand of JAGBFR010000020.1, from coordinate 85,598 downwards.
AGAAGTCCTGGCCCTCGCGCGGATTCTCAGCCGCAGTCGCATTGACCATGACGACAGTCTCGCCAAGACGGACGATCACAGAGCCGTCCGCCTGACCGCAGTACTTACCAAATTCCATCACAAGCTCGCGGCCAGCCAGCTCTGTCTTGTACACATGTACCATAGGGGTTCTCCTTTCAAATTACCTGCCTGCCAACACTCTAACACAGACCCGGAACCCTTCCGGACCTGAAAAAACCGTCGTTTGGGGATATTGCCCAAACGACGGCCATCTGGGACTAAGCCCTTGTGAACAAAGCTCTTATCGGCTGCCCGGAATTACTTGCGCAGACCCAGCTTCGCCACCAGCGCACGATAACGCTCGATGTCAACCTTCTTCAGGTACTCGAGCATGCTGCGGCGCTGACCAACCATCAGCAGCAGACCACGATGGGAGTGATGATCCTTCGCGTGATCCTTCAGATGGGCGTTCAGGTGGTTGATGCGGTAGGTCAGCAGAGCGACCTGAACCTCGGGGGAACCGGTGTCGCCCTCGTGACGGGCATATTCCTTGATGATAGCTTCCTTCTTTGCCTTATCCATGGATAAAGACCTCCAAATTATATTGTGCCAATCGCCGCGGGCATAGACGAACGTTGGAGAATCGATCATCTGCGCGCGCGGTTCAGACCAGAGGATATTGTAACACGGAAGTCCCGCTTTGTAAACAGAACTTCCGCGTCTTTTTGCAAATTTTTTGAGAAATTTTCAGCTTTTTCAGCGTTCTTCGCGGGCCTGTCCAAAGTATCCGCGCACCTGCTCCCGGTTGCGCATAACCTCCTCGCGAAGCGCCTCAAGGGACTCGAATTTCCGCTCCTCCCTCAGACGCTCGTGCAGCTCGATGCGCATATGGCATCCATAGCAATCCCCGCCGTCATAATCGAGCAGATTGGCCTCGACGGTCATCTTTCCGCCCGGAGCGGTCGGGTGATCGCCAATGTTCACAGCAGCCATATACCATTCTTCCCGCAGGCAGGCCATCGCCGCATAGACGCCCTTGGCCGGAATCGCCTTTCCGGGATTCACAGCCAGATTGGCCGTCGGGAAATCGAGCTTCCTTCCCAGCTGCTTGCCGCGCTCGACAACGCCGCAGATCGCATACGGAGAGCCGAGCAGGCGCGCCGCCTCTCTGACGTCGCCCTGCAGCACCGCAGCACGGATGCGCGTGGAGGACACCGGCTGGCCGTCGACCTGCACCTCGCCCACAACATGCGTCTCGAACCCATACTGCTTTCCAAGGCGGATCATATCCTCCGCCTTGCCCGCGCCTCGTGCACCGAAGGAGTAATTAAACCCGACGACCACATAGCGGGGATGCAGCGCCTCGCAGAAAGAACGCACGAATTCCTCCGGCGTCTGCTGCGCATAGGCTCGGTTGAACGGCCGGAGCACGGCGGCGTCAATGCCCATGCGCGCAATGGAACGGATCCTCTCCGAGCGGGTATCCAGCTGCGGCGGAACACGCTCCGGCGCATAGGTCGCCATCGGATGGCTGGAAAATGTATACACCACGCTCGACAAATCGTGCAGCGCGGCCAGCTCATTGGCCTTGCGCATCAGCTGCGCATGCCCGAGATGCACGCCGTCAAACATGCCGAAGGCTACGACCGTCTCCCCGCCGCGCCACTGCGTCTCATGTGTCAAAAGCTTCATCTTATCTGTCCTGATTTCAACATATTCTGATTCCGCGCTCCTGCCGCCTCACTCCAGCAGCATGGCGTCAAACTTCATCACACGGCCCTCCATATGGCCAATGCCGGCAAAACGATCGGAAAGATACAGCCGCACGCGGCGCCCTTCCTCCAGATCGCCCCTGAGTTCCCTTCGCTCAAGCGTATTGCCGTTGCGCACAAAACGCTCCGCATGCGGCGCAATATCCACCCGCGGCATGTGGCCAAGCGGCCCGTCCATCGCAACGAGCAGCTGCGAGAGATCCTCCGCCGCGTCAATCTCCTCGATGGTATGCGCGTCATCCAGAGAGAACATGCCCGTCTGCGTGCGCAGAAGCAAGCCCATATGCGCACCGCAGCCCAGCGCTGCGCCGATGTCATGGCAGAGCGTACGGATATAGGTTCCCCTGCCGCAGCGGATGGCGATCATAAAACTGCCGTCATCAAGCGCATGCAGCACACGGATATCAAACACCTGCGTCGGTCTCGGCTGCACCTCGATCTCAACGCCCTGCCGGGCCAGATCGCACAGCTTCTGCCCGTCGCGCTTGAGCGCGGAGAACATCGGCGGGATCTGCATGATATCACCGATAAACTGCGGAAGCACCGCCTCAAGTTCCTCCCGGCTCACACGCTCCCCCGTGCCGCCGGTAATCTGGCCATGCGCGTCCTGCGTGTCAGTCGAATAGCCCGGCTTGAGCTGGGCGACATAGACCTTTTCCTTCTCAACCAGATAATCAAACAGGCGGGACGCCTTGCCGATCATCAGCGGCAGCACGCCGGAAGCCTCCGGGTCCAGCGTGCCGGCATGGCCCACCTTCTCCTTGCTCCCGTTTCTGGCCAGCAGCCTGCGCATGCGCACGACGACGTCGCTGGACGTCATTCCCGGCGGCTTAAGCACGCAAAGATATCCATTCATACGTTCTGCTCCAGCTTTTCTTCAATCGCGGCCAGCACAGCGGCGACCGCCTCATCCATCGTCATATGCAGCGTGCAGCCCGCAGCCTGTGCATGGCCGCCGCCTCCGAATCGCTTTGCAATGTCATTAACCGTCTCCGGCTCGACGGACCGCAGCGATACCTTGATCGCGCCATCCCTCTCCGCAGCCAGAAAAGCCAGCCTCACGCCTTCGACCTCAAGCGCCTTATTGACCAGACCTTCGGTCTGTGTCGGCAGGCAGCCCGCTTCGGCGAATTCCGCAGCGCTCAGCGTGATCATGCCAACCTGCCCGTTCAGCTCAAAGCGCATATTCTGATAGGCCGTACGCGTGAGCGCAACCTTTTCCCTTGAAGCCGTGCGGTACAGCATGCGCGTGATATAGGAGACGTCTGCCCCCGCCTCGATCAGTTTCCCCGCCGCGGCAAAGGTCGCCGGGGACGTATACGGATACATGAAATGCCCCGTATCCGTCGAGAGGCCCAGCATCAGCCAGCCGGCCATCTCCCTGCTGATCGCAATGCCCATCGCGCAGATTGCCTCATACGCCAGCAGGCAGCAGGCGCATTCGCCGCGTCGAATGAAATTGATGTCGCCAAAACCCGGATTGGTCTCATGATGATCGATCACGAGCCGGACCTTTGCCCCGTCAAATACAGTCGCCGCGCTGCCCATCTGCCGCCTGTCGCTCACATCCACGGCAATCGCCGCATCATACGCGCATGCCGCCTGTTCCGGCTTCATATAGACCTGCGTTCCATCGAAGAAGGCAATGCTCTTTGGCACCTCGCCGTCGCAGTACACATCAACAGACTTGCCCATGGACAAAAAAGCAAGGCGAAGCGCAAGCGCAGCGCCCACAGTATCCCCATCCGGGGACACATGGGAAATCAGCGCCAGCTTTTCCGCCTTGCGAACCAGGTCAAGCCAATCCCGAAGTTCATTCATCGGATTGACTCCCTTCATTCTTTCTCACCTGATTGAGCAGGCTGGCGATGTGCACGCCGTACTCGATCGTCGTATCCAGTTCAAAGAGGAGCTCCGGCGTATAGCGAAGCTGAACCCTGCGCCCCAGATTATGGCGGACAAAACCCGCCGCGCTCCTGAGCGCCTTCATCATCGGCTCACGCTTCTCCTCTTCATAGATGCTGATATAGACCTTCGCATAGCGAAGATCGCGCGTCACATCCACATGCGTGATGGAGAACATGCAGTCCGTGCGCGGGTCGGACACATCCTCGCGGATGATCCTCTCCGTCTCGCGCATGATCTCAGCGGCAATGCGGTCGGTACGCTCAAATTGCTGTGCAGCCACGCGTATACCTCGCTTGATTCTGTCTGCCGGAAATACAGGGAATGAGGCACCCCCCATTCCCTGCCAAAGAGCTCCGGCGGCTCCTTGTATTTCAGATTCTTCGTGATCGTTGCCCGATCATGCCGGAGCATCCCCTTAGCGCGGGATCTCCTCCATGACGAAGCACTCGATGACGTCGCCTTCCTTGATGTCGGAGTAATTCTCCAGCGTCACGCCGCACTCGTAGCCATCCTTGACTTCCTTGACAGCATCCTTGAAGCGCTGCAGGGAGGTCAGCTTGCCCTCGTAGACGACGATGTTGTCGCGCATCAGGCGGACCTGCGCATTGCGCTGAATCATGCCGTCCGTGACATAGGAACCGGCGACGATGCCGACGTTCGTGATCTTGAAGACGTTGCGCACCTCGGCATGACCCAGGATGTTCTCGCGGAATTCCGGCGTGAGCAGACCCTTCATGGCCTTCTCGACGTCCTCGATCGCCTGATAGATGACGCGGTAGTAGCGGATATCGATGCCATCGCGGTTGGCGGCGTCACGCGCCTTCGCATCCGGGCGGACATTGAAGCCGATGATGATCGCGCCGTCGATGCCCGCAAGCATGACGTCGTTCTCGGTGACCGCGCCGACGCCGCTGTGGATCGTGCGGACGCGGACCTCCTTATTGGAGAGCTTCTCGAGGGACTGCTTGACAGCCTCGACAGAGCCCTGAACGTCGGCCTTGATGATGATGTTGAGATCCTTGACCTCGCCTTCCTCGAGCTTGCTGTAGAGCTCCTCGAGCGTGGAGGCGGAATTCATCTTGACCATGGAGGCGCGGGCCTTCGCGGCGCGCTCCTCGACGACCTGACGGGCAAGCTTCTCGTCGGCGACGGCCATGAACTCATCGCCGGCCTCCGGCACGCCGCCGAAGCCGATGATCTCAACCGGCGTAGACGGCAGCGCCGTCTTCACGCGATCGCCGCGGCTGGAAATCATCGCGCGGACGCGGCCGTAGGCATTGCCCGCAACGATGGTATCGCCCACGCGGAGGGTACCGGTCTGCACCAGCGCAGTGGCAACCGGGCCGCGGGAGTGATCCAGCTTCGCCTCGATGATGACGCCGCGGGCCTTGCGGTCCGGGTTCGCCTTAAGCTCGAGCATATCGGCGAGCAGCAGGACATTCTCCAACAGATCGTCAACGCCGTCGCCGGTCTTCGCAGAGACGGGCACGACGATCGTATCTCCGCCCCACTCCTCCGGCACGACCTCGTAGCGGGTCAGCTCCTGCTTGACGGTATCCGGATCAGCGGTCGGCTTATCCATCTTGTTGATCGCAACGATGATCGGGCACTTCGCGGCTTTCGCATGGTTGATGGACTCGATGGTCTGCGGCATGACGCCGTCGTCAGCGGCAACGACGAGGATCGCGATATCGGTCGCCTGTGTGCCGCGGGCGCGCATGGCGGTGAACGCCTCGTGGCCCGGAGTATCAAGGAAGGTGATCGCACGGCCGTCGACATTGGCGGTATACGCGCCGATGTGCTGTGTAATGCCGCCCGCCTCGCCGGCGGTAACCTTCGTCTTGCGGATGTAGTCGAGCAGGGAGGTCTTGCCGTGGTCGACGTGGCCCATGATGGTCACGACCGGCGGACGGGTGATGAGGTCTTCCTCAGCATCCTCGACATTCTCGGCAGAGAGTGCGTCCTCAGCGGTCTTATCCAGCTTCATCTCCAGCGTAACGCCGAATTCGGAAGCGACCAGAGACGCGGTGTCGTAGTCGAGCTCCTGATTGATGGTCGCCATGATGCCAAGCAGCAGCAGCTTCTTGATGATCTCGCCGGCCGGCTTGCCGATGCGCTCGGTCAGGTCGCGGACGGTGATCGTCTCCGCCGTCATGTACGCCGTCTCAATCTTAATCGGCGCCATCATCTGCTGGGCGGAGAGCTGCTTGCCCTTCTTCTTACGGCCGCCGCGCACGACGTCATCGTCCATGCCGTAGCCGCTCTCGCGGGCAAGCTGCTTGCGGTTCTTGGTGACCTGATGCTCCGGATCATGCTGACGCTGACGGAGCTTCTTGTTGGGATCGTAGTTGGAGACGCGCTCCTTCTCGACCGTCGGGATCAGCTCCGGGCCCTTCGGGGCGCGCGGGCCTGCCGGACGGGCGCCCATCGGACGGGCAGCACCCTGTGCGCCAGCCGGACGCGGACCACCCTGCTGCTGACCACGCGGGGCGAAACCGCCCTGCTGCTGGCCGCGCGGAGCAAAACCGCCGCCCTGCTGCTGGCCGCGCGGGGCAAAATTGCCGCCCTGCTGCTGGCCGCGCGGAGCGAAATTGCCGCCCTGCTGGCCCGCCGGACGCGGACCGCCCTGCTGCTGGCCGCGCGGGACGAAATTGCCGCCCTGCTGGCCCGCCGGACGCGGCGCCGCGGCGCGCTGCTGCGGCTGAGCGGCAGCCTGAACGGGCTGCTTCTCCTCCTGCTTCGGCGTTTCCGGCTGCGCAGGACGAGGCGCTTCTTTCTTTTCTTCCACCACAGGAACATCATCCGGCATCGTCCAGGCCTTGCTCTGGGCGCTGAGAGCCTTCTGCTGCTCCTCGCGGCGCTTTTCTTCCCTCTGAGCCTCTTCCTGCTGCATGAAACCGCTCTCGATCTTACGCAGCTCGGCGAGCGTCTTCTCCGCCGCCGTGCGCACGCTCGATACGTCGCCCAGCAGCTGCGCCGCTCTGCGGCTCAGTTCTTTCGTTGCGTCTTGAACCTTCATCTTGGACATTCTGCCCTTGCACCCCCGGAATTTCAGCGTCATTTACGCTCAGTCGTGTTGTTACCTTCCATGACCGGGCGTTATGCGCCCTTTCATCTCGTTGTATTCTTTGATTCTCGCTCATGCCTGCGCAAGCGAAAGCAGCTTCTTAGCCAGCGGCCCCTTGGCCACGGCGGCGCTCATGCGCCCGCTTTTGCCGATCGCAAGACCGAGCCGATCCTTCTGCGCGGTCAGCAGCATGACGCCGTAATACGCGCAGGAATCCGTAAACATCTTTGTTGTATTGGCCGATGCGCCCGCGTCCAGCAGCACAAACTCCGCCTTGCCGGATGCAATCGCCTTCCGCACGCCGTCCTCGCCGAGCGTCAGCTGGCCTGCGCGCATGGCAAGACCAAGCATGGAGAAGAACGCGTCGCTCTCAATGATCCTCTCACTGGGCATCGATTTCCTCCATCAGCCTTGCATAGACGGCCTCTTCGATCTTATGCTCGAGCGCGCGCTCCAGCTGGCGCTGGCGAACCGCCTTCTCAAGGCATTCCTTCGATCTGCAAATATATGCGCCGCGGCCCGGTTTCTTGCCGGCGGGATCAAAGCTGATCTCGCCTTCGGCGGATTTGACAATCCGCAGCAGGGCGCGCTTTTCCTTCATCTCGCGGCAGCCCACGCACATGCGCATGGGGATCTTGCGTGTCTTCATCCGATCACCTCAGTCGCCGCGCGGATTACTCCTGCTCCTCAAAGCCCTCGGCCTCGCCGGCGAGCATCTGCTCCTCCGCCTGGCTCTGGCTCTTGATGTCGATCTTCCAGCCGGTCAGGCGGGCGGCGAGGCGGGCATTCTGGCCTTCCTTGCCGATGGCGAGGGAAAGCTGATTGTCCGGCACGACCACGCGGCAGGCCTTATCCTTCTCGGAGACGAACACATTGATGACATTCGCCGGGTTGAGCGCGTTGGCGACGAACTCAGCGGGATCGGCGGACCACTTGATGATGTCGATCTTCTCGCCGCGCAGCTCGGTGACCACGCGATCCACGCGCTGGCCGCGCGGGCCGACGCAGGAGCCGACCGGATCGATCATCGGATCGCTGGAATAGACAGCCATCTTCGTGCGGGAGCCGGCCTCGCGGGCAATCGACTTGATCTGCACGATACCGCTCTGAATCTCCGGCACCTCAAGCTCGAACAGGCGCTTGACAAGGCCCGGATGGATGCGGGAGACGCTGACCTGCGGGCCATACTTCGCACCCGGACGGGCCAGACGGCGGTCGGCGACGACCTCCAGCAGATAGACCTTGAAGCGCTCGCCCGGGGCGTAAACGTCGGTCGCCATCTGCTGCGCAGTATCCAGCGCGCCCTCGGTCTTGCCCAGTTCGACATAAACCGTCTTGCTCTCCGGATCAACGCTGTGGACGATCGCGGTGAGGATCTCGTTCTCCTTCTCGATGAAGTCCTCGTAGATCTTGCCGCGCTCAGCCTCGCGGATCTTCTGGACGATGACCTGCTTGGCCGTCTGGGCGGCGACGCGGCGGAAATTGTTCGGCGTCACCTCAACCTCGACGATATCGTCCTCCTCGTAGCTGGGCTGAATCTTGCGGGCGTCCTCGATGGAGATCTCGCCGGCCTCGTCAATGACCCATTCCACGACGGTCTTGCGCGCATACAGGCGGACGGCGCCGGTGGTGCGGTCCAGCTCCACGCGGACGTTCGCATTGGAGGGCGCGATGCCGTACTGCTTGCTGAAGTTATTCTTATAGGCGCTCTTGAGCGCTTCCTCGATCGCAGAGAAAAGGACTTCCTTGCTGATGCTCTTCTCCTTAGCCAGGATACCAACGGCCTCGATCATCTCTTTGTTTTCATTCTTGTCCATCATCTGGCTCAACCCCTTCCTCGTCCGCATCGGCGGTCAGATCCGCCGCTTCGTCTTCCAATTCAAGATCCTCTTCCGTAATCTCGATCAGCGGCTTGCACAGCGAAATCTCCTTGAGCGTAAAGCTCTTTTCGCCGGCGGCAGTCATCACGCGGACGACGCCGTCCTCAAGCCCAAGCAGCTCGCCCTCAAAGCGCCTGCATTTATCGATCGGACGGTAGAGATGAACCTCCACGCGGCTGCCCACGTGGTCGTCATAGTCCTTCTGCTTTTTCAGAGGACGATCAATACCCGGCGAGCATACCTCGAGGAAATCGTAATCCACGCGCTCGACCAGAGGGGCCACCGCGCGATGATACGTTTCGCAGTCGTTCAAGGTAATTCCGTCGGGTTTGTTGATATAGATCCGCAGGTAGCGGCTTGCGCCCTCGCGCGCCAGCTCAACGTCCACCAGTTCATAATGGAGGCTGTCTGCCAGCTTGCGGCAGGCGGGCTCGACCACCCGGGTCAGATCGCTTTGTGCCATTCACACACTCCCAAATTCAATTGCATACTCAAGAGAAAGAGTGGGCGTTTCGTCCCACTCTTTCCAACCAGCGCTGCCCGAAAGCAGGCTGTCATGCACAGAAATAAACCTACGCGGCTATTATATCACCGCTTTTTCAAAAATACAACCCTCTATATGCGGTTTATCAGCTATTCCTGCATATTTCAGGGCCGATAAACCGCATATATCAGGTGTTTCAGAACGAAAAGAGCGTCGTCTGGTTCGTCTCCGGCAGATCCTTCAGGCAGCCGCACTCGCGCATCAGATCAATCAGCGACTGAGAGACCTTGCCGCGATTGCGCAGATCCTCTACGGAGATGAACGGCGACTCATTCCTCGCCTCCACAATGGCATGCGCCGCAGACTCGCCAAGGCCAGGCAGCGCATTGAACGGCATGCGGATCAGATTGTCGGAGAGCAGCTGGAAGTTGGTCGCATCGGATTTTTCAAGGTCAACAGGCGCGAGCTTGATCCCGCGGCAGAGCATTTCCATCACCAGTTCCATGACGATCATCAGATCCTTGTCCTTCTGGGTGATATCCTTGTTCTCCTCCATCTCTTTATAGCGGGCCTTGATGGTTTCATATGTGCCGCCCAGGATGCTGGCGTCAAAGCAGTCCGCGCGCACGGTGTAATATGCGCAGTAATACGCCGCGGGACGGTAGACCTTGTACCACGCCACGCGCAGGGACATCGTGACATACGCCACCGCATGCCCCTTGGGGAACATGTACTTGATCTTCTTGCAGGAATCGATGAACCACGCCGGCACATTGTGCTCGATCATCGCCTGCTCCATCTCCGGCTTGAGGCCCTTGCCCTTTCGGACAAACTCCATCGTGTCAAACGCCATCTTCGGCGCGACGCCGTAGTCCATCAGCGCGTTCATGATGTCGTCTCGCGTACAGATACACGACGAGAAGGGCGCGATGCCGTTCTTGACGATCTCCTGTGCGTTGCCGATCCAGACGTCCGTGCCGTGGGACAGACCGGAAATACGGATGAGCTCGTCCATCGTCGTGGGTTTGGTCTCCTCCAGCATCTGGCGGACAAACTTGGTGCCGAATTCCGGCACGCCGTAGGTGCCCGTGTTGGAGCCGATCTGCTGGTGCGTGACGCCCAGCGCCTCCGTCGAGGAGAAGAGCGATATGACCTTGGGATCCGTCAGCGGGATCGTCTGCGCATCCACGCCCGTCAGATCCATCAGCATGCGGATCATCGTCGGGTCGTCATGGCCCAGAACGTCCAGCTTGACCAGCACGTCGTGCATGGAGCCGAAGTCGTAGTGGGTGGTCACGACGGGGTTGGTCATGTCGTTGGCCGGGTGCTGGATGGCGACGAACTGCTGGATCTCGTACTCCTTGGGCAGGACGACCATGCCCGCCGGGTGCTGGCCCGTCGTGCGCTTGACGCCCACGCAGCCCAGCGCGAGGCGGTTCATCTCCGCCTCGGAGAGCACGAGTCCGCGCTCCTCACAGTATTTCTTGACATAGCCGTAAGCCGTCTTGTCCGCCAGCGTGCCGATGGTGCCGGCGCGGTAGCAGTACTGCTTGCCGAAGAGCTCTTCGATGTAGGCATGCGCTCGCGGCTGATAAACGCCGGAGAAGTTCAGGTCGATATCCGGCACCTTGTCGCCCTTGAAGCCGAGGAAGACCTCAAACGGAATCTCAAATCCGTCGCGGAAGAGCCATTCGCCGCACTGCGGGCACTGCATCGGCGGCAGGTCGGGGCCGCACTTGTACTTCGCCTTGTCCACGTCGAAGGTATACCACTTGCACTTCGTACAGCGGTAATGCGGCGCAAGCGCGTTGACCTCAGAGATGCCGACAAGATGCGCCACATAGGAGGAGCCGACCGAGCCGCGCGAGCCGACGAGATAGCCGTCCGCGTTGGACTTCTTGACCAGCTTCTCCGCGATGTTATAGAGCGTGCCGTAGCCGTAGCCGAGGATGGAACCCAGTTCCTTCTCCTTGCGGGCGACGACGATCTCCGGCGGATTCTCGCCGAACTGCTCAAAGATCTTTTCATCGCAGAGCCTGCGGATGTTGTCCGCCGCATCCGGCCAGAAGGGCTGGAAGGTCTCCTTGCCCTCCGGATGTTTGGGATACAGGCCGACCTCTCCGATACGCGCAGCGATTTTGGCCGGGTTGTCGATGACGACCTCCTCCGCCTTCGCCTTGCCCAGATAGGCAAACTCCTCCAGCATCTCGTCCGTCGTCTTGAAATACAGCGGCGGCTGATTGTCCGCGTCCTTAAAGCCATAGGCCGCCTGAATGATCGCGCGGAACTTGGCGTCCTTGGGATCAAGGAAGTGCACGTCGCCCGTCGCCACAACGGGAATGCCCAGCTCCTCGCCGAGCCAGACGATCTTTCGGTTGAAGTCGCGCAGCTGCTCCTCATCCTCCGCCATGCCCTCGCGCAGCATGAAGGCGTTGTTGCCGATCGGCTGAATCTCGAGGTAATCATAGAAGCGCGCAATGCGCTTGAGCTCCGTGTCGTTCCTTCCGTCCACAACGGCGCGGAAGAGCTCGCCCGCCTCGCAGGCGGAGCCGACGATGAGGCCCTTTCGATACTTCTGCAGGATCTCCCGCGGGGTATGCGGTCTGCGGCTGAAGTAATTGAGATGGCCTTCGGAGACGATGTGGTTGATGTTGGTGATGCCGTCCTGCTCGCAGGCCAGCAGAATGATGTGATACGCGTCGCCGATCGCGCCGCCGGTCAGCGCGCTGTTAATATCGCCGATGCGCGTGACGCCCTTCTCCAGCGCGGCGTCGAGCATGCGGTTGAGCATCTGCGCCGTCGCACGCGCATCGTGCACCGCGCGGTGCGCATTCTTGAGGCTGATACCCAGAGACTTGCAGACCGCGCCGAGCCTATGGCTCTTCAGGCTGGGATACATTCTGCGGGAGAACTCCAGCGTATCGATGATGGGCGCCTTGAATTCAAGGCCCAGCCGCGCGCATTCCTCTCGAAGGAACGACGAGTCGAATTTCGCATTGTGCGCCGCAAACGCCGCGTCGCCGATAAACTCAAGCAGCTTGGGGATCTCGGTTTGAGCCGTGCCCGCGTCGGCGACCATGGCGTCCGTGATCCCGGTGAGCTTGACCACCTCCTCAGGAATCGGCTCCTGCGGATTGACGAATCTGGAATACTCCTCGACAATCTGTCCGTTGCGGATGCGCACCGCGCCGATCTCCATGATGCGGTTCTTGCGGGGATTGAGGCCCGTCGTCTCAAAGTCCACGACGACAATCTCGTCATGCAGATGGCGGTCGTCGCCATCGACGACCACCGTGGTCACGTCGGTCAGATACGCCTCGACGCCCGGAATGAGCTTGATCTTATTCTTCTTCGCCGCGCCGAACGCCTCCGGGAAGGCCTGCACCACGCCGTGATCGGTGATCGCCACAGCCGGATGGCCCCACTGCGCCGCGCGCTTGATGATGTCGGATGCGGAGGAAATGCCGTCCTTCTCGCTCATATTGGTGTGCATATGCAGCTCGATGCGCTTGCGCTCGGCCTTGTCCTCGCGCTGCGGTTTCTTCCTCACATCGATGTCGTTGACCATCATGACGAGGCCCTTTTCAAAGCTGTCCATCTTGACGTCGCCGCGCACGGCAAACCAGCTGCCCGGCTTCACGGCGGCGATGACGTCGTCGACGGCCTTCTTCTCCTCCTCCGTCGGCGGGCGCTGCTCTTCCTCCTCGTTAACCGGACCGAAGCGCCCGCGCCTTGGCTTATAGCGCAGGAAGGCCTTGCACTTGATGGTGTTTGTGTAATCCGTAATGGCGAAGGAGAGCAGCTGCATTTCGCCGCCGCGCAGCTCGCGCGTCTCCGCCGTGAGCACCTCGCCGCAGATGACGACCTTGCTCGCCTCCTCGATCAGCTCGCTGATCTCCATCGGCTCGGCGGTGATCGGCCTTCCGAGGACAGCCTTGGGCTTTTCCTTCTCCTTGGCCTTCTGCTCCTGCGCGGCGACCTGCACCTGCTGCTCCTTGATCATCTCTGCGACCGCCTGATCGTCCTCGACCTTGCGGCGGCGGCGGATCTCCTCGAGCTGCTCCTCCCGCAGCTTGACCGCCTGAAAGACCACGCTGACCTCCGTCACAAAGACGTTGCGGATCAGCTCCTCAAGGTACTTGCCCACGCCCGCCTGCTGCAGGAATTTCGGCGCGATATCCTCCGGCACGAGCACGGAGAGCACATTGCCCTTGCATTCAAACTTTGCATCCTGCATCAGCGGCGCGCCGGAAGGATGCCTGCGCTTGACGCAGCGCAGGATGAAAGGCGCATACTTCTGCGGATCGTCAAGGAATTCCTGCGCAAGCCCCGGAGATTTCACGATCAGCGAAACGCGCGTCGGCGCAAAGTTACGCCGCAGCGCGCGCTGCAGCGCGAGGAACGGCCGCTCCTCCACGAGGACGTCCGCCGTAAAGCAGACGGTGATCTTCTCTCCCGTCCTGCTGGCCATCACGCGCTCCAGCGTCAGATGCCCCTTAAGCTCTGCCGCCGCGCCCTCAAGCAGCCCTTCCCATTGCTCCGCCATATTGCCACCCCGCTTCCGTATCTGACTGAGAAAAAATCCTTCCCCTTTCGGGGAAGGGATTGTGGTTCATGAATACCGGAATTACTCGTTTTCAAGATTCTGCATCCGCTCATGCAGATTCGTCATGCGCCTGAGCGCAAGATGCATGTCCTTGCGGGCATTGAGGTCCGGCAGGCCGACCACATACACAAGGCCAACCATGCCGAAGAAGAAGCCCGTGAAGAAATAGCCCTTATAGCCCTTGCGGTGCGCCAGCTTACAGCAGAAAATGCCCATGATGATATTGCTCATCAGCAGAATGCCCAGCACCACAGCAACACCGGAAATCACGCCGATCGCAGCGGCTGCCGGGTCCACAGTCGTCATCATTGTCGGATCCATCTCAAGTACCTCCATATTTTCCTTTGTTCTTATCAGCTTACAGCATGCTCCTGATTTCGTCAACCAGAATCTGCGCCAGATCGCCGGTCACCTTGCGCGGCGCTTCGCCCTTTTTGATCAGCAGGCCGGCGCCGTTGCCGCCGCCGCAGATGCCGATGTCCGCCTCGCGCGCCTCACCCGGGCCATTGACCACGCAGCCCATGACCGCCACCTTGAAGGGAACTTTCACACCCTTGAGCTCCTCCTGCACGCGGGCCATGATGCCGCCCACATCGATGCAGGTGCGCCCGCAAGTCGGGCAGGAGACATACTGCACGCAGTCCTTGCGCAGACCCACATGCTGCAGAATCTCAATGCCTGCCGGCGGCTCAAGGCAGGGATCGCCCGTCAGCGAAACGCGGATGGTATCGCCGATGCCGTCCAGCAGCAGCGCGCCGATGCCGATCGCGCTCTTCATCCTGCCCTGCTCCGGCAGACCAGCCTCGGTCACGCCAAGATGCAGCGGATAATCGCACATGCTGCTCGCGATGCGGTAGGCTTCTACAGTATCCGGCACATTGCTCGCCTTCATGGAGAGCACCATATCGGAGTATCCGCAGTCCTCCAGCATCTTCGCATGCGCCAGCGCGCTCTCGACCATGCCGCGCGGCGTCGGGCCGCCGTACTTGGCCAGAATGCTCTTCTCCACAGAGCCGGAATTCACGCCGATGCGCACGGGAATGTGATGCGCCTTCACGCAGTCGGCAAGAATGCGCACATTCTTCTCCCCGCCGATGTTGCCGGGATTGATGCGGAGCTTGTGAATGCCGTTTTCAACGGCGGCAATCGCCAGCTTATGATCAAAGTGAATATCCGCTACCAGCGGTACAGGGCTGCCGTCCACCAGCGCGCGCACAGCTGCCGCGCACGCCTCGTTATAGACGGAGACACGCACGATATCCGCGCCGCTGATGGCCAGCGCGCGAATCTGAGAGAGCGTCTTCTCCACGTCCGCCGTGTCCGTATTGGTCATCGACTGCACTGAAACGGGCGCGCCGCCGCCGATGAGCACGCCTCCCGCATTGACCTGCCTTGTCAGTTTCGCCATAATTCATCCTCCGTTCATCCTCCCGCCGCATAGCGCCCGCACGGGAGCGTCATGAAATTCAATCTGTCAGAAGAAGCGCAGGACGTCCTGATAGGTGAGCAGGACGGTCAGCGCCATCAGCAATACAAAGCCGGCGGCGTGAATCGCACCCTCGATCTCCGGCTTCACCGGCTTGCGGCGAACAGCCTCCACCGCAAGGAAGAGCAGACGGCTGCCATCGAGACCCGGAATCGGGAGCAGATTCATGACGCCGAGATTCACGCTGATCATCGCCAGAAGACTCAGATAGATATCGACGCCGCCCTGTCTGGTGACGTCCTGTATGACATACACCGTGCCGACGACGCCCGTTACCTGATCCGTGCCCTCTCCCTTGAAGATCAGGTTGCGCAGCGTGTCGACAATCATCTTCACACTCTCGATGTTATACGAGATAGAAAACGGCACGCTCTCCAGCAGCGAAATCCGCTGGCGCTCCTGATCAAAGGTGATACCGATGCGGTAGCGGTTCTCCGCCTCGTCATAAAACGGCTCAATCATCAGCGTCAATTCCTGTCCGCCTCTGCGCACAGCAATCTCCACAGGATTCCCGCCAGACGCGCCAATCGCCTCCGCGATCATATTGGTATCCGTCACCGCATCGCCATTGACCGCGATGATCTCGTCTCCAATCATCATGCCGGCCTGCATCGCGTTCTCTTCCAGCTGTGCAGCCTTCGGCACGATCGTTTGAATCCCCATCGCGCTCAAATAAACCACGATCACCAGAACGGCAATCAGGAAATTCATCGCCGGACCGCTCAGCACGGTCACAAAGCGCTTCCATACCTTCTGCCTGCCAAAGGCTCTCGGGTCGTCGCCCTCTTCATCCTCTCCGCGGAACTGGCAATAGCCGCCGATCGGCAGAAGACGGACGGAGAACTGCGTCCCTTTCCTGTCTTTTTTCTTCAACAGGAGCGGGCCCATGCCCATCGAAAACTCCACAACATCAATCCCGCAGAGCCGGGCTGCAATGAAATGGCCAAACTCATGCGCGATGATCAGGATGCCCAGCAGCAGAATAGCCAGAAACACATACACGAAGCGTACACCTCCAGAGTATCAGGAAACAAAGCAGCCGCACTCAGCGGCTGCAATTGACCATGCTCAGACGGCAAAGCGGCTCGTCGCGAGCAGCTCGAGCGCCTTGACTCTGGCAAGACGATCGCTCTCGAAAACCTGATCAAGCGTCGGATGCGCCGTGACGGGGATGGCATGCATCGTCTCCTCCACCAGCTGCGCAATCTGGCCAAAGCGAATCCTGTCATGCAGAAAGGCGTCGACCGCAATCTCGTTGGCGCCGTTGAGCACAGCGCTCATCGCGCCGCCCGCCCTCAGCGCCTCATAAGCAAGGCCAAGGCCAGGGAATCGGTCAAGGTCCGGCGTCTCAAAGGTCAGCGCCTTCATCGTCTCAAAGTCAAGGCGCTTTCCGCCCGTTTCAAGGCGCTCCGGCCAGCTCATGGCATAGAGAATCGGCAGGCGCATATCCGGCGTGCCCAGCTGAGCCATCACCGCGCCGTCGGCAAACTCGACCATGGAGTGTATGACGCTCTGCGGGTGAATCAGCACATCGATCTTCTCCGCCGGCATGTCAAACAGCCACCGCGCCTCGATCACCTCAAGCGCCTTGTTCATCATCGACGCAGAATCGATGGTGATCTTCTGCCCCATGCTCCAGTTGGGATGGCGAAGCGCCTGCTCCTTGGTCGCGGTGTAAATATCCTTCTTCTCCCATGTGCGGAAAGGCCCGCCGCTCGCGGTGAGGATCAGCCGCTCCGGCGTATTGCCGCCGGCGCCCTGCAGGCACTGGAAGATCGCGCTGTGCTCACTGTCCACGGGAAGCAGCGGCAGACCCGCCGCCTTTGCAGCCGCCGTCACCAGCTCGCCGCCGGCGACAAGGGGCTCCTTATTGGCCAGCAGCACGCGCTTGCCGCACTTGATCGTCTCCATCACGGCAGCAAGCCCCGCGATGCCCACGACAGACACCAGAACATCGTCCGCCTCGCACGCGCGCACGACGTCCAGCAGCACGCTTTCGCCGAACATCCACTGGCAGCAGTCCCTGATATCCTCCGGAATCTCCTTGGGTTCAATCGTCAGCGCCGCGATCTTCGGACGGAAGGCACGCACCTGCTCAAAGACCTTCTCCGCAGAGGAATGGGCGGCAATCGCCGTCACCTCAAAGCGGTCGCGATGCCGCGCAGCGACGTCCAGCGCCTGCGTGCCGATGGAGCCTGTAGACCCCAGAATAGCAATTTTACGCATAAATACTCCTCTTTACAGCTCCGCTCAGTGCAGCACGAGCGTATAGCAGTAGAGCACAATCAGAACAAAAATGTTGCTGTCAAAGCGATCCATCACGCCGCCATGGCCCGGGAATATGTTGCCATAGTCCTTGATGCCGCTGTAACGCTTCAGGAGAGAGGCTGTCAGATCGCCCACCTGACCGGCGACGGAGCCGAGCAGTCCCAGCAGGATCGTCGCCGGAATCCCCGGCATCGGCTGGCTGAGCACCCGGATAAAGAACAGGCGCACGCACAGCGAGACGAGCACGCTGCCGGCAAGGCCGCAGACCGCGCCCTCAACCGTCTTCTTCGGGCTGACCGTCGGGCAGAGCTTATGCCTGCCAAAGCACCGGCCGCCAAAGTACGCCGCGGCGTCGCAGCCGTATGCAATACCAAAGGACATGGTGATCAGCGCAATGCCCGGCACAAGGCCGTATGTCGCATTGAGCATCATCATAAACATGGACATGGGCATCAGGCACGTGAAGATCGGATAGACGGAAGCCGCTGCATCCGGGAATTCCGGCTTCGGCCTGATGAGCACGCCAAAGAACGTCACCAGCATGGCAGTCAGCGCCAGCAGCAGCGGATCGAGCACGCCCATCAGCCGGTTCATCGGCCACATGGCCGCCGCCGCCAGATAGCCGCCCCAGCAGAATACCTTATAACCCGCCGATTTCAGCGCATGGTAATACTCATAGAGCGCGACGACCGAAAGCGCGACAATGAACAGCTCGGTAATCCATCCACGCACAACCAGCAGAAAGATGATCAGCGGGATGCCGAACAAAGCCGTCAGCAGGCGAGTTTTCATGGTGTTTCTCTCCCGTCTCACACGCCGCCGAAGCGACGGTTTCTTCTTGTAAAGGTGAGCAGCGCTTCGTCATACGCCGCCTCGTCAAAATCCGGCCAGAGGATATCGGTCTTATAAAACTCCGCATATGCGCACTGATAGAGCAGGAAGTTGCTCAGGCGCATTTCTCCGCTTGTGCGGATGAGAAAGTCAACCTCAGGTAATCCAGCTGTGTACAATTCACCGGCAAACGCCTCGCGCGTAATCGCGTCGGGCACAATCTCGCCGGCCGCAGCCTTTTTGGCAAGCGCCTGCGCTGCGCGGACAATCTCCTGCTGACCGCCGTAATTGAGGGCAATGTTGAGCTTGAGGCCCGTGTTCTCCCGCGTCTTATCCATCGCGGCATAGAGCGCAGCCTGCTGCTTTTCAAGCCCCTTGGGCATGCCGCTGATGTCGCCCAGAATGCGGATGCAGACATGCTCGCGGTGCAGCTCGTCCAGTTCACGGGTAAAATACTCCAGCAAAAGACCCATCAGCGCACTGACCTCTTCGACAGAGCGCGTCCAGTTCTCGGTAGAAAAAGCATAGATGGTCAGCGCCTCAATGCCCAGATCGCTCGAATGGCGGATGATCGCGCGCAGCGCCTCAACGCCTGCCTTATGCCCGAAGCTTCGGGGCATGCCGCGCTTCGTCGCCCAGCGGCCGTTGCCGTCCATGATCACGGCAACATGGCGCGGCAGCTTCTGCAGATCCTCCGGCGAAAAGACAGACTGTTTCCTTTTCGCCTCATCCTTGCCAAATATAGCCATACCTATCCCCTCGCTTGCCCTTCTGCATGCTGCATGCATGAAGGAAAAGCGGGTTTTCAGAGCGCCGCCCCAATAAACCCGCTTCTAATCTTTACGCTCTTATTGGATGTTATCCCTTCCTGCTCTCCGCAATCGGATCCAGAAAGGCTGCTGCGGTCAATGCAGCGCCGTCATCGGACGCATAGACCACACGGAGGCTCCCTCCCTGACGCGGCGCCTTTTTCGGGGCGCTGGTCACGGTCACAACAGGCACAATCCCCTCACGGGAGAGCATCGCCTGCGCCTGCGAAAGCTCAAGACCCAGAAGATCCTCTCTCATCGGACCTCCATGATCTCCTTTTCCTTATCGGCGGTGATCTTATCGATGTCCTTGATGTTGGCGTCGGTCAGCTTCTGAATGGCTTCCTCAGCCTTCTTCTGATCGTCCTCGGTAATCTCGCTGTTCTTCTTCATCTTCTTGACCTGATCGACAGCGTCGCGGCGGATGGAGCGAACGGCGACCTTGCTCTCCTCAGCGGTCTTGCGCACGAGCTTGGTCAGCTCCTTACGGCGCTCAGCGGTGAGCTCCGGCAGCATGAGGCGGATGATCTTGCCATCGTTGGACGGATTGAGGCCCAGATCGCTGGCGAGGATCGCCTTGCAGATGTCCTTGACCAGACGCGGCTCGAACGGGTTGATCTGCAGAACGCGCGGTTCCGGCGCGGAGATGTTGGCAACCGCCTTCAGCGGGGTCTGGGAGCCATAGTAATCGACGGTGATGCGGTCGAGCAGCTGCGGGTTGGCGCGGCCGGCACGGATGGCCATCAGATCGTTGCGCAGAACGTCCTTGGTCTTATCCATCTTCTGCTTGGCAGTTTCCTGAATCTTTTTAGTCGGCATGGAGAGTTCCTCCTTAATTCTCATTTTCTCTATTTTACCCCACAACATGCGCCTTTGGCAAGCCCTTTCTGTATTCTCACAGGATATCGCCCAGACTTCTGCGGAATAAGAAAAACCGGAGAGCTGATCTCCCCGGTCCTATCAGGCTGTCGTCAGGCCTCATCGGCCTCGAACAGATGATCCCTCGTGATGTTCTTGAGCCATTTCATGCTCCTGTAATGCCCGATCACCCACGGCCACTTGACAAATTCATCCGTGCACAGCAGGAAGTACACGACCATCACCGGCAGCTTCAGCACAAATGCGGCGATAAAGCCCAGCGGCACCGCATACAGCCACATATCGATCGTATCGCAGATGAAACCGAACCGGCTGTCACCACCCGCGCGGAAGATGCCCGCAATGAGCATCGTATTGACCGCAGCGCCCATGATATAGTAACTGTTGATGAGCAGCATCCCCTTGAGATAGCCGTGCGCCGTCTCCGTAAGGCTGGCAAACTCCAGCACAAACGGACTGACCGCCAGCACAAGCAGGCCGCCAAATGCACCGGCGAGCACCGTCAGTCTGATCAGCTTCGACGCGCACGCCTTTGCCTCCTCCATCTGATTGGCGCCGATGATGCTGCCCAGCAGGATCGTGCCGCCGCTGGCGATGCCGAAAGCAAAGGTCGTGCCAAAGTTGCGCACCACCGTCACCAGCGAATTGGCCGCCACCACATCCGAGCCCATGTGGCCCATGATAACCGAATACATGGAGAACGCGAGGCCCCAGATGACGTCATTGCCCATCGCCGGCAGGGACAGGCGGATGAAATCCTGCAGGAGCAGCTTATTGCTGCGGAATATGTAGAGGAAATTGAGCTTGATCTCCTTCTGCGTGAAGGATACCGCAAAGCAGCCGATCAATTCGACGATGCGCGAGAGCATGGTCGCCAGTGCAACGCCCGCCACGCCCATCTTCGGCGCGCCGAAAAGGCCAAAGATGAACACCGCATTGAGAATGATATTGAGCACGAAGGCCAGAATATTGAGGAACATACTGACCCGCACCTGCCCGATGCTGCGCAGCACGGACAGGTAGATCTCCAGAATACCCCAGCACAGGTAGGTGACGCTCATATATCTCAGGTACACGGCGCCAAGCTCAATCAGCTCCCGGTCTTTCGTAAAGATCGCCATCATGCCCTCCGGCAGGAAGAGCGCCGCAGCGGCAAACGCCAGCGACACGACCAGCGAAATCCTGAGGGCAAGCCCCTCCACCACGCGGATCGGCTCATATTCGCCCTTTCCAAAGTACTGCGCGCAGAGCATCGTCGCGCCCGTGCCAAGGCCGTAGAACACCATGAACAGGATGCTCGTGTAATTTGCCGCCAGCGATACCGCCGAGATCGCAGACTGGCCGACATAGTTGAGCATCACCACGTCCGCAGAGCCCACCGCCGCACTCAGAAGATTCTGAACGACAATCGGCGCAACCAAGGCGAAAACCCGCCCATAGAAAGCCTTATCCGCCTCGTTTTTAAACAGCTTCATGGCCTATACTCTCCATACGTTTTATGTTTCTCTTCGCAGGCCATTATAGCGGAAGCAGGTGGAAAAGGCAATATGGAAAGCATCCAAAGAGCGCCCGAATCGCTTCGGGCGCTTTGCCTTACGGGAGCTCAATGGTGAAAGCCATGGCCGCCTGCTCCGGGGTCATTTCCGACCAATGCGTCATGGCATAGGCCTGCCGGTGACTCTCTTTGCCAAAGCACGGAATAAACGTCACGCTCTCCGCCTCGCCAAACAGCGTCATGCCGCCCCGGTAATACACAACCGGGTCAGGATCGCTCTCGTTGTCGTTCAGCGGGTGCGAGCTGTCATAGCTGTGCTCCGCTTCACACCCATCCACCAATACCGCAAACTCAAGATCGAGCTTACCTGCCGCATGTTCTTCTCCGGCGGTCTTCCCACCGCTTGTTTTTATCACATGAATCTCGTAATCCATCCGTCCAAAGGTTACACTCAGGTGTTCAATCGTCGCCTCATAATCACCGAGTTGATATCGCTGCCCTTCGCCGAGCTCCACGACCTGCGTTCCCTTCGTCGTAAAAACGACGGTCGCTGTATCCACGCGCTCAAACGCGCCGCTGGCGATCATCTTTTCTGTCAGCTTCATGCGCTGCCAGTCCAGGCGTTCCATTCCTTCCGGATAAGGAACTTCATAGATGTAATCCACAACAGAGCCGCACTCCGTCAGCAGAATCTCCTCTTTCGCGTATGCCTCAGCAAACTGTTTCAAGTATGCATTGTAATCCGCGTCTTCTGTCAGCGGAAAGGTATTCCGGCGGACAGCGTACACCGGCCTGACGATGTCCAGCGTCAGCGTCCATGTGACGTCCGATGTCTGCGGATCATAAATGATGCGTCCTTCCTCCGTCTCATTAGTGACCACATAATCCGCGCCATAGGTTCCCTCGAGCCACTTGACACTCTCATCGCGCTCCGGCACCCAAAAGCCGCTCATCAAGTCGCCTCTGCAAGCCTCGATTTCCACCTCAAGCGGTTTTCCGTCCGCTTCAGCCGTCATCCTCGGATAGACATAGACGCCTTCTCCGCATCCGGGCTTGGGCCGCACGTCCATGGTCAGCATCAGGGTCACGCCATCGAACACCGCGTCATTGACTGTCAGGGTCATGTATTCGTTTTCATACGTTTCGTCCACAGTCAGGATGTGCTCAACAAACGCTGCATTATCCTTCTGCCATCGGTTCGCCTCAAGGATGCCAAAGCGCGTCGCTGCGACGCCCATCGCCGCCATCGTCAGCAGCAAAACAAGCGCAAACACAAATCCCATCGAAATCTTTCTTCTCACAGTTTCCTCTCCTCTCGTCCGATTGATGATCGCTCTTTCAAGAGAAGGCGTTACTTCCATATGCGAAAGGGTGCTGTCCACAGCGTGATGGATTCTGTTTCTGATTTCATCTTGCAGCATCGTCATCAGCATTCCCTCCTTCAAGCACATGTCTGAGCATATTCTGCGCCGCTTTCAGCCGCTTGCTGACGGTCGCAGGCGTGACGCCGATCATGCGGGCAATCTCCGTCTGCGTCAGATCCGCATAATAATGAAGCAGAATGACCTCCATATACCGCTTGGGCAGGTTCATGACGTCCATCATCAGCTCCACAGCCTCCTGACCGCCGTCCTGCGCATTCAGCGTCAGGCGGTCAAGATCCACTGTCCTGTCCATATAGCGAAACCATGCGCGTCTGCGCATATCCCGGCAGACATTGATCGCAATGGACGTCAGCCATGTCCGCTCGCTGCTCAGCCCCTTGTAGCCATCCAGATTCCTGTATGCCTTCAAAAAGGTCTCCTGCAGCGCGTCCTCTGCCAGCGCAGCATCCTTCAAATACACGCAGCATATGCGAAGCAGCACCTTCCCGTATTGCTCAATCAATCGAGCAATGCGTTCTTCCCGAAGATTGTCCGGGCCCGAGACAAGCTTCATCCGCTTCACACCTCCTTCTGCATGATTAGACGCACGAATTGCCTTCTGTTTTTCCATGAATGGATCTTTTTTCAAAAGAAAAAAACCGGAGAGCATTCACTCTCCGGTCAATATCAACATGTTTCAGCCTCGTTCGCACAGATCATAACCCATCAAACGACGCCGAAAGCGCCGACGGTCATAGACCTGTTACGGATGGACGTCCGTGCCCATCGGGTCGCCCTCGATGACGCGCAGGATGTTCTCCGGGTCGTCCAGACCGAACACGCGGATGGACGGCACCTTATTCTCGCGGCAGATGGTGATCGCCGCAGCGTCCATGACCTTCAGATCGCGCGCCTGAACCTCATCGTAGGTGAGGTCCTTGAGCAGCTTGGCTTCCGGATTGACGCGCGGGTCGCTGTCGTACACGCCGTCAACATTCTTGGCCAGCAGGATGGCGTCCGCGCCGATCTCAACCGCGCGCAGCGCAGCGGCGGTGTCGGTGGAGAAGAACGGATTGCCCGTGCCGCAGGCAAAGATCACCACACGGCCCTTCTCCAGATGGCGAACGGCGCGGCGGTAGGTATACGGCTCGCAGAAGCGGGTCATTTCCACCGCGGACATGACGCGGGTCGGGATATCGAGGCGCTCGATGGCGTCCTGCATAGCGATCGAGTTGATCGTGGTGCCGAGCATGCCCATATGGTCGGCATTGATGGCGGCCATCTTCGCCGCCGGGCCCTGACGGCCGCGCCAGATATTGCCCGCGCCGATGACGATGGCAATCTCCGTGCCGGTCGCATGCAGTTTGCCGATCACGCTGGCCACACGGTCAATCTGCTCAAAGTCAAACAGCCTGCCGTTGTCGCCCAGCGCCTCGCCGCTGAGCTTGATCAGAACGCGCTTATACTGTGCCATGATATCGCTCCTTTCGCGGGCAGCGCCCGCCTCCTCCCCCGGCCTTTGCCACCGGAAGCCCTGCTTTTCGTTTCAAAAAAAGGACATGCGGGGTACGCATGTCCTCATAGAAGCAAATTACTTCTTCATCTTGGCCTGCTCGGCAGCGATGTCGGCAGCCAGATTGTCCTGACGCTTCTCCAGGCCCTCGCCGCGCTCGAAGCGGACGAAGCGGACGACGTCGCACTTGCCGCCCAGCATCTTCTTGACGCTCATATCCGGATCCTTGACGAACGGCTGCTCGAGGAGGCAGACTTCCTTGTAGTACTTCTCGATGCGGCCCTCGACCATGCGCTCGACGATCTTCGCCGGCTTGCCCTCGTTGAGAGCCTGCTGGGTCAGAACCTCGCGCTCCTTCTCCAGGTTGTCAGACGGCACTTCCTCGCGGCGGGTGAACTGCGGGTTCGCCGCAGCGATGTGCATAACGAGGTCATGGCTCATGGTCTTGACTTCCTCGGTCACCTCTTCACAGGCGAGCTCGACCATAACGCCGATGCGGCCGCCCATGTGGATGTAGGAGTCAACCATCGCGCCCTCGAAGCGGGCGAAACGGCGCAGGGAGATCTTCTCGCCGATGGCCGCGGTGGCCTCGCCGATCAGGTCGTTAACGGTCTTGGTCTCGTCAGCATAGAAGGTCTGAGCGAGCATCTCCTCGACGGAAGACGGGTTCTTCGCAGCGATGTGCTTCGCATAGTCGCGAACGAGCGCCTTGAAGTTGTCGGTGTTGGCAACGAAGTCGGTCTCGCAGTTGACCTCGACGACAACGCCCACGCCATTCTCAACAGCGGCGTAGACCATGCCCTCGGCGGCGATGCGGCCGGCCTTCTTGGCGGCGGCGGCGAGGCCCTTCTCACGCAGGAAGTCGATCGCCTTCTCCATGTCGCCATCGTTGGCCATGAGAGCCTTCTTGCAATCCATCATGCCGGCGCCGGTGCGCTCGCGCAGCTCCTTAACCAGAGCAGAAGTGATAGTAGCCATAATTTGTTCCTCCAGTTCAGATCAATTACGGTTTGTCCTTGAGGGAAATTACTTCGCCTCGGCAACCTCAGCCTGCTCGCCCTGCTTGCCCTCGAGGACAGCATCGGCCATCTTGCCGGCGATGAGCTTGACAGCGCGGATGGCGTCGTCGTTGCCCGGGATGACGTAGTCGATCTCGTCCGGATCGCAGTTGGTGTCGACGATCGCGACAACCGGGATGCCCAGCGCGCGGGCCTCGGTCACGGCGATGTGCTCCTTGCGCGGGTCAACCACGAACAGGCAGCCCGGCAGGTTCTTCATCTCGCGGATGCCGCCCAGGTTGGCGAGGAGCTTTTCACGCTCGGCCATCAGCTTGATGACTTCCTTCTTCGGCAGGACCTCGAACTCACCGCGCTCTTCCATCGCGTCGATGGCATTCAGGCGGGCGATACGGGTCTTGATGGTGCGGAAGTTGGTCATCATGCCGCCCAGCCAGCGGTTGTTGACATAGAACATGTTGCAGCGCTTGGCCTCGGACTCGATGGACTCCTGAGCCTGCTTCTTGGTGCCGACGAACAGGACGCTCTTGCCCTCCATCGCGACGCTGCGGACAAAGGCATACGCCTCGTCGATCTTACGAACGGTCTTCTGCAGGTCGATGATGTAGATACCATTGCGTTCGGTGAAGATGTACTGCGCCATCTTCGGGTTCCAGCGGCGGGTCTGGTGACCAAAATGGACGCCGGCTTCGAGCAGCTGCTTCATAGAAATGACTGCCATGGTGTGTTTCCTCCTTTTAATTAAACCCTCCCTGCATCTCAATTCTCATGCGGACCGGAGACCGGCAGGCGCACGAAAAAGACGCAGGTGCGTTTTCCGAATTATGATACCACAGCGGGGATAAATTTGCAAGGGGATAATTCTTAAATATTCTTCACATTTAGTCTGCCGCAGCGGCTGCTGCGCGCCCTCCCGCCCCGCCGCGCCTCAATATCCTGTCTAAGCAGGAAGTTCCGGGATGGATGGCATAATCCCTCATAGCAATAAAACCGGATAACCCGTCGGGTCACCCGGTTTGCTTTTCAAAAATGTCTGTGAGCGATGCCTGTAAGCCGAGTTCTGTAATTGGCGGTCATCTATCTAGACCCATCGTTACCGATGGGTTCAAGCGAAATCCTGAGAGCTTGACGGGCCGTCTCAAACGCTCTTTCGTTTCTTGCTCCGAGTGGGGTTTACATCGCGGGCAAGTCGCCAGGCCGCGGGTGAGCTCTTACCTCACCTTTCCACCCTTACATACACGAGGTATGCGGTATCTCTCTGTTGCACTTTCCCTGGGGTCGCCCCCGCCGGGTGTTACCCGGCACTCTGCCCTATGGAGCTCGGACTTTCCTCACACCTTTTGGCGCGCGGCCGCCCGGCAGCCTCACAAACAGGCGGATTATAGCACGTTTTCTTTCCCTTGTCAACGCACAAAAGAAGAGCGCGCCTTCCCGGCGCGCCCTTTGCTTATTTGATCATGATCAGTCTGCCGCAGTTCTCACACTCGACATACGCCACGCCGGAGCGGACCTTATCCTTCTCCGCAGCGGAGAGCTGCATGTTGCAGCCGCCGCAGCGATCCTCGTGCAGCCTGGTGACAGGCGGCGCGGAATGGCGCTTGATGGTCTTGTATTTTTCAAGCAGCTCCTGGCTGATGCCGTCAGAAGCCTTGGCCACCTTTGCCTTGAGCTCCTCGAGCTTGACGGAGGCCGCCTTATACTCCTCATCATAGAGAAGCTTGATGCGGTCGAATTCAGCCCTCGCCTTGGCCGCGCGCACACGCACCTCACGCTGCTGGCGGTCACGGGCCTCGGAATCCTTGCGCATCTTGGCCAGCTCCGCTTCATAGCGGGAGATGGTGGCAATCAGCTTCTGGATGGCAGCGATCTGCTTCTTAGCCTCCTCGATATCCTGCGGACGATTGGCCTCGAAGTTGGCGGCCGCTTCCGCGACGGAGCCGTTCAGACGCTTGATCTCATCGGCAAGCGCTTCCATGCGGTCGCCCATGATCTCCACATCAGTCTCGATCTTCTTGAGCACGCCCTGCTGCTCCAGCAGGAAATCGCGATGCTTGAGCAGCTCGCGGCGGTTGGCGCTGCCGCGCATCTCCTTCTCATAGCGATCCAGCTCCATATCGACCTGCTGATACTGCCACAAAAGTTCAAACTGTTCCAAAACTAGGCCCTCCTATTCATCAACACCCGAAGGGATTTACCTTCGAGCAAAAAACCGTCACTTTGTATTCTAACGCATCTGCCGCATTTTGTAAAGCGGAAGCCAACACTTCGCAGACGGGATTTTCCGTTTCATAATGCCCTGCCTCAAGCAGCCCCATGCCGAGATCCATCGCGCGCAGCGCCCGGTCATGCTTCATTTCACCGGTGATAAAGCAATCTGCGCCCAGCGCCTTCGCCTCGTCCATCTCGCTGCTGCCCGCGCCGGAGCAGCATCCAAGGCGGCGCACGGGCATATCCGGCCGGCCATACATGCGCACCGCGCCGCCAAGCTTCTGCTCCGCACGCGCGCGCAGGCTGCCAAGGGTCGTGCCCTCGGGCAGATCGCCTGCCCGCACGCAGCCCTCGCCTTCAATATTCTTTGCCCCCATCAGGGTCATCAAGGTATCGTTGACGCCGCCCGGCGCCGCGTCGAGATTGGTATGCGCCGCGATCATCGAGATTCCGCCGCGCGCCATCTCCAGCATCATGCGGCCCTCGAGGTCGCCATCCGTCACGCGCTTTCTGGCAGAGAACATGATCGGATGATGCGTGATAATCAGCTGCGCGCCCAGCGCCTTCGCCTCGTCGATCACGCCCGGGGTAACGTCCAGCGCGACCAGCACGCGATCGACGGGGCTTTCCCGCCAGCCCATCAGCAGACCGACGTTGTCCCACTCCTCCGCCAGTTCAAACGGCGCAATCCCGCCGACCAGCATCTCCATATCCTGCACCGTGCATGTCTTCATACCCATCGCCTCCGTGATCCAGAGCGTCTCCTGAAGGCAGACCTTCAGCCGCTCCTTCGCCTTTTCCGTTCTTCTTCCCGCGATGCGCTCAAGTTCGCGCACGCGCACATCCCGCTGCCATGCAAAATAGTCCCTCTGCCCCTCTCCTGCAGCGCCCTGCGCCGCCGTGCCCAGCAGCGCCTCGCGCTCCGTGAGCGCCCTCGGCTGCGCCTCGCAGGCCTGCATGGTCACATACAGCCGGCCGCCCGCCTGCGTATATGCCTCGCATTCCACCGCAAAGCCCAGCCGCGCAAGCCCTGCCCGCAGCACAGCGGTATCGACGTTTGCCTGCACGATGAGCTTCGCCCCGCGCAGTTTCTCCCGTCCGTTTTCCACGATGCTCAGAATCGTCTGCGCGCCCATGCCCGCGATGACCACCGCATTCATCGGCTCGCCGATCGCCGCAAGCCCGTCCGCCACGGCGAGCTCCGCCCGCTCAAGCAGATGCTTGGACGCCAGCAGCTTTCTCGCTTTTTCCAGCGATGGGGCGCTCACGTCGCTGGCCAGCATCCGGAGCGATGGACAGCGCTCGAGCAGATACGCCGTCAGATACCCATGGTCGCAGCCGATGTCCGCCGCGCGCGGCGCATCGCAGCCCGCCGTGCAGGCCATCACCATCCCGGCAATCGCGCCCAATCGTTCATCCAGTCTGATCACCGCAGCCGCCCTCCTGTCCGTATGCGCGCGCGAGGCTGCGCATACCCATTTCTGATGATCTGAAAAAACGAGGGACTGCCGTCCCTCGCTGTATTTGGACTCTTCCGCGCTGCCGCTTACTCGAGGTAATCCTTGAGCTTCTTGCTGCGGCTGGGATGGCGGAGCTTGCGAAGCGCCTTCGCCTCAATCTGGCGGATACGCTCGCGGGTGACGTTGAATTCGGTGCCGACCTCCTCCAGCGTGCGCTGGCGGCCGTCTTCGAGGCCAAAGCGCAGGGAGAGCACCTTCTTCTCGCGCGGGGTCAGCGTGTCGAGCACGCCCATGAGCTGCTCCTTCATCAGCGTGAAGGAAGCGGCCTCCGCCGGCGGCGGCGCGTCGTCGTCCTGAATGAAGTCGCCCAGATGGGAATCCTCTTCCTCGCCGATCGGCGTCTCGAGGGAAACCGGCTCCTGCGCGATCTTGATGATCTCGCGGACCTTCTCCACACTCACGCCCATCGCCTCGGCAACCTCCTCCGGCTGCGGCTCGCGGCCCTTCTCCTGCAGGAGCTGGCGGCTGATGCGGATGAGCTTATTGATCGTCTCCACCATATGCACCGGGATGCGGATGGTGCGCGCCTGATCGGCAATCGCGCGGGTGATTGCCTGACGGATCCACCAGGTGGCGTAGGTCGAGAACTTGAAGCCCTTGGTGTAGTCAAACTTTTCAACAGCCTTGATCAGGCCCAGATTGCCTTCCTGAATCAGATCGAGGAAGAGCATGCCGCGGCCCACATAGCGCTTGGCGATGGAGACGACCAGCCTGAGGTTGGCCTCCGCGAGCTTCTTTTTCGCCGCCTCGGCCTCATCGCCGCCCTCGAGCATCTTCTTGGCGATCTCAATCTCCTCGTCAGCGGTCAGCAGCGGAACCTTGCCGATCTCCTTGAGATACATGCGGACCGGATCGTCGATGCTGATTCCCTCGGGCACGGACAGATCGATGTCGGGCTCGGCGACCTCTGCCGCGATCGCGGCCGCCTCATCATCTGCAGAGTTGACGACGCTGATGCCCTCGGCCTCAAGCGTCTCAAAGACTGCATCGATCGCATCCGCATCGATATCCAGCTCGCTGAGCTTATTCATCACTTCCTGATAGGTGATCGCTTTTTTCTCATTGCGCGCGAGATCAAGGATCTCCTTCACCTTCTGCTGTGCCTGTTCACGTGTCAGTGCCATTAAGAAGTCATTCCTTTCTTCCGGCCGTCTGTTTTTCCCTGGTCAGTTCCTGTATCTTCAAAAGCACACTGCGTTTTTCTTCGCCTTTCAGGCCGGCCGCCTCCTGCGTGAGCGCGGCAATCTTCTCTTCTATGCGCTTTTTATACAATACTCTCAGGCAGTCGCCTGTCATCTGGAGCTGCTGGTCATGCAGCGCGCCGCTGTCCTTCTGCAGGACGGCAGCGGCTCTGGCCCGCTCCTGTTCATCCCCGATCTCCTCGAGGATCGCCCCCGGCGTCATGCCGGCGAGCAGCTTTTCCGCGAGCGCCCTGCGCCCCGGCGTGATAAAATCCTCCGGCGTGACCGTGCCCGCCTCGACATGCCCTTCGGCAAGCAGCTGCAGCAGCTTCTTTTCCGCCGCCGCGGTCTCTACGTCCACGCCCTCGTTATGTTCCTCCAGCGGCCTGGCCGCGTGGCGGTAGGTGGGACGCTTCGCTTCAGCGATCATCTCCGTCCGGCCGATCTGCGCAAGGAGCACTTCGCGCGTAAAGCCTGTGGAAACCATCAGCCGCTGGATATAGTTTTCAAGCTCGACGGGCTCTTTCACCTTTGCCAGATACTTCGCGCAGGCGATCGCGTAGGCCGTCCTGCCCTCCTGAGAGGACAGATCATGCCGCTCCATCTCCTGCTTCATGCGGTAGGTGGTCGCGTCCATCGGCTCAAGGGTGTCCATCGCCTCCGGCCCATAGGCCCGGATGTATTCGTCCGGATCCATGCCGCCCGGGAAGTCAAGCACCCGCGCCCTGATTCCTTCTTCGTCAAAGATATCCAGCGCGCGCAGAATCGCATTCTGCCCCGCTGCGTCGCCGTCGTAGGAGACCCAGATCTCCGGCGCGTAGCGCTTGAGCAGCCTCGCCTGTTCGATGGTCAGCGCGGTGCCCAGCGTCGCGCAGACGCCCGGCACGCCCGCCTGCGTCAGCGCGATGACGTCCATATATCCTTCGACAAGGATCACACGCTTGAGATTGCGCTGCTTCTTGAGCAGATTCGCCGCAAACACGCCCTGACGCTTGTTGAATACCGGCGTATCGCCCGTGTTGAGGTATTTCGGCTTTGCATCGCCCAGCGCGCGCCCGCCAAAGCCCAGCACGCGCCCCTGCGCGTCGATGATCGGGAAGATCGCCCGCTGACGGAACATATCGTAGACCCTGCCGTCGCGCCGCACCGAAATGCCCGCCCGAACAAGCTCGTCGTCCGTAAAGCCCATCTCCCGCAGCGCGGCGGTCGCCCCGTCGCTCCTTGGCGGCGTGGATCCAAGACCGAATGTGCGGATCACGCCGTCGTCCAGACCGCGGTTATACAGATAGGAAAGCACGAGCGCGTTTTCCTTCTTCCAAAGCTGCGCATGGAAGAAGCGGGCGCATTGCTTGTTCGCCTCATAGAGGCGCTCCTTATCCGTTCTGGACGCCGCGTCGTCCGGCCCGGCGACCATTTCCGGGATATCCATGTGAACCTGCTCCGCCAGAATGCGCACGGCGTCGCGGAATTCGACACGCTCCATCTCCATGACGAAGTTGATCGCGCTTCCGCCCGCGTGGCAGCCGAAGCAGTAATACATCTGCCGCTGCGGATTGACGGAGAACGAAGCCGTTTTTTCCCCATGAAAAGGGCAAAGCCCCCAGTAGCGCCCGCCTTTCATGTTCAGCTGCACATACCGGGAGACCACGGATACGATGTCGGCGCGCTCGCGAAGCTCGTCCAGCCACGCCTGTGGGAATCTGCCTGCCAACGTCCTTCACCGCCCTACTCTTTTTCGCCGCAATTTCCCGCATTCCTGCATAGTTCCTGCAATTTTTTCTTATATCGCAGAGTTTTATCCCCCAATTCCGTCAAAAAACGGCGGGATAAACAGTTTCTGATAGGTTTTGATGGCATACGCATCCGTCATGCATGCCACGAAATCGCACACGCCGCGCTGCGTTCCCTCGCGGTAGGCGATTTCCAGATATTCATTGGGCATCTGGCTGGGATGCTCCATATAGTAATTCACCAGTTCGGTGACGATATGCTTTGTCTTCTGGCATTCGTTGGCCGCCCAGTCGCGCGAATAGACGCGCTCGAACATGAAGCTGCGCAGCTCAATGAGCGCCTCCCAGACCTCGGGCTCCATCGCGACCTCATTCTTTTCCGAGGAAAACGCGACCACGCTGGAGATCATCCTGCCAACGCGCGCGCCATGCGTCTGCCCAAGGACGCGAATGGGCGCCTTCGGCAGATCCTCCATGCGCAGCACGCCCGCGCGCAGCGCATCGTCGATGTCATGGTTGATATAGGCGATTCTGTCCGCCA
Source organism: Clostridia bacterium (assembly GCA_017936375.1). Lineage (GTDB taxonomy): Bacteria > Bacillota > Clostridia > Christensenellales > Aristaeellaceae > Ventricola. The sequence continues at coordinate 53,040 of JAGBFR010000020.1, read as the reverse complement.
GATGCACGCAGCATCCCTCAAGCGTCGCCGGGCGCACCCTGCCGGAGTGATGCTCGATGCCGTCGCGGACCTCCCAGGTGAGGTTCAGCCCGCGGCCGCCGTCCTCAAGCACCTCGACCACACGCCGGGACTGCTCCCTGTGCTCAAAGCCGCCCTCCATCAGCTGGGCAAGCGCATCCTCGCCCGCATGGCCAAACGGCGTATGCCCCAGATCATGGCCCATGGCGATCGCCTCAGCCAGATCCTCATTGAGGCGCAGCGCGCGCGCCAGCGTGCGGGCCACCTGCGTGACCTCAAGCGTGTGCGTCAGCCTCGTTCTGTAGTGATCGCCCTGAGGAGACAGGAAAACCTGCGTCTTTCCCTTGAGGCGGCGGAAGGACTTGCAGTGGAGAATCCTGTCGCGGTCGCGCTGGTACTGCGTGCGCATATCATCCGGCGCAATCGCTCTCTCGCGTCCCCTTGAACATGCAGACAGGGAAGCATACGGACTGAGCGTCTGCTTTTCCAGTTCCTCCAGCCTTTCACGGATCGTCATCTGCATCCCCCTCTCCCACAGGCTGTCCCGTGGCCGCAAAGTATCTGTAACCATTATTCGACGCAGTTTTGCAAATTCCTATCTGCGCGCCGAATCTCACGCCTTCATTCGCCCGGATCACAAAGAAAAGGATCGGCGCATCGCGTCAATCCTCTTATCTTACTTTTCATTCTGCCGGAAAAATCAGGAATTCATACCCAATGTTCCCCCATAATGATGGAAGAGCAGCAGATCGCCCGTGCGGACGCTCACCCGCGCCTCTTCGTGCGTGACCACATTGCTCACGCCGAGGGGATGGTCGCTATTGAGCGTGTGATCGCTCAGCGGATAGAAGAATCCCTCCAGCGACACGCCCTCCGCCTGCCCAAGCGGCAGGAGAGAAACCGTATCGCCCTTTGCGCCATGGAGCACAGCGCTGCCGTCCACGCGGATGATGCGCACGGACTCATCGAGAATCTGCGCGGACACGCCGCGATTCTGCGCGCGCACGAGCAGCATCAGGTTGGCCAGCGCGTGATCAAGCCGACCGCCAAGCGCGCCAAGCAGCGTAATCCGCTGCGCGCCGCGCGCAATCGCGATATCCATCGCATCCACGCCGTCCGTATCGTCCTTGATGCAGTTCAGCCGCCTCTGCTCGACCCCGCCAAACCGGTCAAGCAGCGAGGCGTCGACGGAATCCATATCGCCCACAAGCAGATCCGGCATAAGCCCCGCCCGAGCAAAGGCCGCAAGCCCGCGGTCCGCCGCGATGGTCAGATCGCACTCCTCTGCGCAGCTCCTGAGCAGCGCAGGGCCGGGCAGCTCGCCGCCCAGCACAATCACAGCATGCACCCTCAGGCCTCCCCGTGCGCGGCGCGCACGACTGCTTCAGGATCCGTCGCATTGAACAGGCCCGTGCCCATCACCAGCACGTTCGCTCCGGCAGCGGCCACGCGGGCCATGTTGCCCAGCTTGATGCCGCCGTCGACCTCAAGATAGATCTCCCGGCCGCTCTTCTTAATCATCTCGCGCAGCACGGGCAGCTTGTGTACGCAGTCGTCGCGCAGCGTCTGCCCGCCGTAGCCCGGCTGCACCGTCATCACCAGCACCAGATCACACAGCGGGAGCAGATGCTCGATCGCCTCCGGCGGGGTCGCCGGCTTGATGCTCAGGCCCGTCTTGACGCCATGCGCGCGGATGGCGCGCAGCGTCGCCTCCGGATCGTCCTTTGCCTCGTAGTGGATGGTGATCAGATCCGAGCCGGCGGCGACGAAGTCCTCGATGTACTGCATCGGATACTCGAGCATCAGATGCACGTCGAGGAACTGATCCGTCTTCTTCCTCACGGCCTGAACAAACTGCGGACCGAAGGCGATATTGGGCGTAAACAGGCCGTCCATCTGATCCAGATGCAGCCAGCGGATGCCCAGCTTCTGCGTCTTTTCAATCTCTTCACCCAGGCGGAGCAGATCCGCTCCGAGAATTGACGGTGAAAGAATGGTCATATGTAGCGCCCCTTCCAGTTTTCTCTTACTTCGCCAAGCAGCGTCCTGTATCGCTCCCAGCGGATGCGGCTGAGCTTTCCTTCGTCCACGGCGGCATGCACTGCGCAGCCCGGCTCCCTGTCGTGCAGGCAGGGCTGGAATCTGCACCCGCCCGCCAGCTCGTTATACTCGGGATAGAGCTGCGCAAAATCCTGAGGATCCATGCTCTCCTCAATCTCCAGCAGGCTGAAGCCCGGGGTATCCAGCACGAACATGCCGTCCAGCGCCATCATCTCCGCGCGCCTTGTGGTGTGCCTGCCGCGCTCCGTCTTGCGGCTCAGGCCGCCCGTCTCAAGGTCAAGGCCGAAGAGCGCATTGAGCAGCGAGCTCTTGCCCACGGCGGACTGGCCTGCGAGGCAGGTCACCTTTCCGCGCATGGCCTCGCGCAGCGCATCCACGCCCTCTCCGGTCAGCGCGCTGGCGCTGAAGACCTGCAGGCTCGTCCCCGCGTATTCCTCGCGGATCTTTTGCGCCAGCTGGGCGTCAAGGTCGATCTTGTTGACGCAGATCGCGGGGATCATGCCCCCGCTCTCCGCGCGCAGGATGAGCTTATCGCAAAGCAGCATATCCGGCTGCGGGACGCTGGCAATCACCAGCATGAGCATGTCCACATTCGCCACGCTCGGGCGGATCATCTGGCTCTTTCTGGGCAGGATCTCCTCCAGCCAGCCGTCCTCCTCGCCCTGGCCGGGCGTAAAGCGGACACGATCGCCGACCATCGGCGTCATATGCTGCCTGCGCAGCTTTTTCTGGGCGCGCAGGGTATACTCCCGCCCGTCCTCGTCGCAGAGCACGGTGTAAAAGCTGCCGATGCCCCGCATAATGCTACCCGTCATGATACTCCTTTTCTGTCCCTGCAATCACTGCAGCACGGCCGTCGCCTCATGCTTGAAGCTGCCGTCCAGATACACACGCCATGTCATCACGCCGCTCTGTTCGCTGCGCAGGAGGACGTCAATCGTCTCCCTGCCCGGCTGCGTATGCGTTGCAGCGTACATGTCGCTCTCTTTCCCATCCTCGCCGACCAGCGTCACGCGGACGCTCACGCCCTCGCGCGGCACATCCACCTGAAGGGAGACGTTCGCCGAGTATTTGCGCTTGTCGTAGTAGCCGACGGTCATCTCCACCCCGCTCTCGGGGAGCACCTCGGAGAACGGAACGAGCGACTGCGAGAGCACAACGCCATCCTGACGCGCGTTTTCAACAGTTTCATAGGTGATCATCCCGCAGACAAGCCCCACAGCTTCGATGCGGGAGAGCGCCTCTTCCTCGCGCTGGCCCGTCAGTTCCGGCACGATCACACGGCCGCCGGACACCTCAATATCCACCCGGCTGCCCAGCTGTGCGCTCATGCCCGCCTCTGGCGACTGGGCAACGACGCTGCCGCGCATGATCTCGCTGGGGACAACCTGCGTCTGCCCGGCGTAGAAGCCCTGCGCCGCAATGGCGGCAAGCGCCTCTTCCTGCGTCATGCCCGTCAGTTTCGGCACGGCCACCATGCCGCTGCCCAGAGAGACCGTCACCAGCACAGGGCTTCCGCGGCGGACCTCAGCCCTTGCTTCGGGATTCTGGCTGCTGACATAGCCCTCCGTCACATCGCCGTAGGCGTAAGTGAATTCCGCCGAAAGACCCGCGCTGTCGATCATCCTTGCCGCCGTCTTTTCATCCAGTCCGGCGAGATCGGGCATGCGCGTGACCACGAACATCGAGCGGTAGAGCGTCACGCCGGCGACGGCGATCATCACCAGAACGAGCATCAGCGCGCAGGTCAGCGCCGCGCGCATGAGCACGGAGCGATCCCTGTCCTCGCCGCTGCGCTGGCGGCCCTGAGCGCCCGCCGTCTCCTGCACGCGCTTTCTCTGCTCCATGAATTCCCCATCGGGATGGCGCAGCGCACGCCTGAGATCGCGGATCATGTTGTCCGCATTCTGATAGCGGTTTTGCGGCTGCTTCTCGAGCGCACGCTGCACGATCATCGCCAGCGCACGGGAGACGTCCGCCTCCTCTTCAACAGGCTTTGCATTCTCCATCAGGTGCATCATCGCCACGGAGACCGCCGTCTCGCCCTCAAAGGGGACGTGACCGCAGAGCATTTCATACAGGATGATGCCCGCCGAATACAAATCGGACGCGGCCGTCGCGCGCATACCCTTCGCCTGCTCGGGCGAGAAATAGTGCACAGAACCGATGACGTTGCCCTCGGAGGTCAGCGTCTTCGTCTCCGCCATGCCTGCGATGCCGAAATCCGTGATTTTGGCCTGTCCATTTCTTGTGACCAATACATTCTGAGGCTTGACGTCCCTGTGGATGATGCCCCGCTGATGCGCATGGCCCAGCGCCGAGAGGATCTGCAGCGCATAGCGCACCGCCTCCTCCTGCTCCATTCGTCCCGCCTCGTGAATCAGCTCCTTGAGCGTCTTTCCATCGACGTACTCAAGGGCGATATAAGAGATTCCACCCACCTTGCCCGAGTCGATCATGTTGACCACATTCGGGTGATTGAGCTTGCGGCAGACCTCCGCCTCCCGCTTAAAGCGCTCCAGATACTCCGCGTCTTCCTCGTATTCCTCGCGCAGCACCTTCAGGGCGACCGTCTGCCGGCTCTTGAGGTCGAACGCACGGTAGACGATGGCCATGCCGCCGCGTCCGATGATGTCCTCCACGCGGAATCTCCGGCTGACAATCTTTCCGATCAGTCTGGATTCCACGTTATGCCTCCTCATTCAGGTACAGGATCAGCGTGACATTGTCCCGCCCGCCTGCATCCAGCGCGCAGCCGATCAGCGCATCCGCCGCAGCGGCAAGCCCCTGTCCGGCGGCCTTCGCCATCTGCGCCGCAATCTCCTCATCGGAGATCATGCTGTTAAGGCCATCCGAGCAGACGAGCCACAGATCGCCCCGCTGCGTCTCTTCTGTGAAAAGATCCGGAGTATTCTCCCCCTGCGTGCCCAGCGCGCGGGTGATGACATTGCGGCGGGGATGCACACGCGCCTCCTCCCTGGTGATCAGGCCGGAGCGGACAAGCTCCTCCACCAGAGAGTGATCCTGCGTGATCTGCTGAAGCCTGCCCCCGCGCATGCGGTACACGCGGCTGTCGCCGACCTGCGCGATATACATCGTCCTTCCGCTGCGCCAGAGGACCGAGAGCGTCGTGCCCATGCCCGCGCACGCAGCATTCTCCCGCGCATGCGCGGCAATCGCCTCATGCGCCGCCGACACGGCGCGTCCCAGCGCCGCAGACGAAGCCGCCTGCCCCTTCGCCATACTGCGGATGGCATCGATTGCCATCGCGCTGGCCACCTCGCCGGCCAGATGGCCGCCCATGCCGTCTGCCACGGCATATACTTTCAGCTCATCATCGCGATAAGCCGCATCCTCATTCTGCGCGCGGACCTTGCCGACATGCGTTCTGAGCACTGACGCCACTGCGCATCCTCCTTCTGCCCTGCGTGCGGTGAATCAGGCCTTCGCCTCATCCGCCGCGTCGCCGGCCTCCTTCATCATACCGTCCTTCATATACCGCCTGCGAAGCTGGCCGCAGGCGCCCTCGATATCGTCGCCCATCTCGCGCCTTCTGGTGACGGAGATGTTTTTCTGCTCGAGCGCCTTCTTAAAGGCGTCCACCTCGCGCTCCGTCACGCCCTGAAGACCCCTCTCGGGAACGCTGTTGAGCGGGATCAGATTGACATGGCACTGCATGCCGCGCAGCCTTGCGGCCAGCTCAGCCGCCTGCTCCGGCGCAGCGTTCACACCGTGGATCAGCGCATATTCAAAGATCACGCGCCGACCGGTCTTTTCAATATAATTGCGGCAGGCCGCGAGCACATCGTCCATCGCGTAAGCCTTCGCCACGGGCATCACCTTCCGGCGGACGTCGTCGTTGGGCGCATGCAGCGACAGCGAGAGCGTCACCGGCAGATCCTCGTCCGCAAAGCGGATCATCTGCGGCGCGAGGCCGCACGTGGACAGGGACACGCTGCGCATGCCGATGCACAGCCCGCCCTCCATGCGCAGGATGCGCAGGAACCTGACCACATTGTCGTAATTGTCAAACGGCTCGCCGCTGCCCATGAGCACGATGTTGCCGACCTTCTGCCCCTCGCCGTCCATGGCGAGCACACCGTTGGCGCAGACGATCTGCCCCAGCATCTCCGCTGGGGTCAGGCTGCGGGCGCAGCCGTCGAGCGTGGACGCGCAGAACGCGCAGCCCATGCGGCAGCCCACCTGCGTGGACAGACAGAGCGTATTGCCATACTTATAACGCATGAGCACGCCCTCGATGATATGCCCGTCGCCCAGCGCATAGAGCAGCTTGATCGTGCCGTCGAGCTTAGACTTGATCGTCTCCAGCACGCGGACGGGGTTATCCACGCAGCGCTCCTCCAGCGTCTGGCGAAGCGCCTTGGGCAGATTGCTCATGGATGAAAAGGGCACGCCCTGATGCAGCCACTGAAACAGCTGCTTCGCGCGGAACGCCGGCTGCCCCATCTCCTTAAGATAGGCGCCGAGCTCCTCGGGCGTCATGCCCAGCAGCTGCGTCTTTTCCATCATATTCATCATTTCCTCTTCATGCCTTTTACAGCCCATTACAGCCCATTACAGCCTGACGCGGCGCATGCGGCAGACATAGAAGCCATCGGTGCCGTCCCTGTGGGCAAACATCTGCAGGCCATACTCGCCCTCATGCTGCGCGAGCGCCTCGGGCAGCTCCGCCTTCATCGGCATGATCTCATACTCCGGATGGCGCTCCAGGAACGCGCGAATCTGCCCTTCATTCTCCTGCGGCAGGATCGAGCAGGTGGAGTACACCAGCGTGCCGCCGATCTTGAGCATCGGCGCGATCGCGTCGAGAATGTCGCTCTGCGTGCGCATGAGGCTCAGCGCGCCCTCGCGGGTCACGCGGTACTTGAGGTCCGGCTTTTCGAGCATCACGCCCGTGCCGGAGCACGGCGCGTCGATCAGCGCGGCGTCGAGCGTCAGGTCCATATCCGGGCGCGGCGCAGCGGCGTCCTTGACCGCCGGGCGGACGTTTTCAATCTTGAGCCTGTTCGCCGTTCCGCGGATCAGCTCCACGCGGTGCGCATGGGTATCCCACGCATAGACGCGGCCCGTGTCGTTCATCATCTCGCTCAGCACGGCCGTCTTGCCGCCCGGGGCGGCGCAGGCGTCCAGCACGGTCTGGCCCGGCTTCGCGCCGACCATGCGCGCAGCGATCACAGAGCTCTCGCCCTGAATGGTGAACAGGCCGTTCTGGAAGGCGCGCATGCGGGTCATGTCGCCCGCATGGTGCACCTTGTAGGTGCCGGGCACAATGCCCTCGGTGAATTCCAGCTCATCATCGTCAAAGAGGCTGCGCAGGCGGGCGTCGTCGCAGCGCAGATAATTGACGCGGACGGTGACGGCGCGGTCCTTCGGGCGATAGCGCAGGATCTCCAGCGCCTCATGCTCGCCATAAGCGTCGATGAGCATCTGCGCCAGCTCCACCGGCGCGCTGAACATGACGGACAGGTACTTCGCCGGGTCATCCTGCGGCTTGGGCCAGACGACATTCTCCTTGCCGCGGATCATGTTGCGCAGCACGGCGTTGACAAGGCCGGTCAGCGCCTCAAAGCCCATCGCGCGGGCGAGGCTCACGGACTCGTCCACCGCCGCCATATCCGGCACGCGGTCCAGATAGAACAGCTGATACACGCCCATGCGCAGAATCTCGCGGATGGTCAGCTCGATATCCTTGTCGCCCTCGAGGAACTGGTCGATGCGCCAGTCGAGGGTGATCCTGTTTTCCAGCGTGCCATAGACCAGCTGGGTGACGAACGCGCGGTCCCTGTGGTACATGCCCGCCGCAGCCAGACGCTTGTCAAGCGCCAGGGCGGCATATGCATCGGAGCGGCTCACATCCAGCAGCGTCTCCAGCGCGACGCGTCGCGGCGCCAGATTCATCGGGCGCGGCTTCTTCTCCGCACGGTCGCCGTGCGGGCGCGCCGGGCGGAATTCCTTCTTCTCGCCAAACGCCGGATGATCTCCCTGCGGGCGTGCCGGGCGGAAGCTCCTCTTCTCGCCAAAGGACGGCTTATCGCCAAAGCTCTTCTTCTCGCCGAAAGACTTCTTTTCACCAAAGGACTTCTTCTCGACGAAGCTCTTCTTATCACCGAAGGACTTCTTCTCGCCGAAGCTCTTCTTCTCGCCAAAGCTCTTCTTATCTCCGAAGCTCTTCTTATCGCCGAAGCTCTTCTTCTCGCCGAAGCTCCTCTTCTCGCCTTCCGGCTTCCTGCTCCTGAATCCGCCGTCACGGCCCCTGTTATCCGCCATTGCTTACGCCTTTCCCAGGCATGCGCCTGTATCCATCGTGTGCCCGCGCAGGTAATCCATCGCGTTCATGCGCTTTGCGCCGGGCATCTGTATCTGTGTCAGTTCAATATCTGCATCTGCGCAGGAAACGACAAGGCCGCCCTTCGCATCCGCAGTGAGGATCTGCCCTGGCTCGCCAGTAGGCGCATCCGCCGCGCGGCGGATGGCAAAGACCTTCATCGTCTGCCCGTCCGGCAGGGTCGTGAACGCGCCGGGCCACGGCGTCGCACCGCGGACAAGGCAGTCGATCTCATGCGCCGTCTTCTCAAAGGCGATGCGCCCGGTCTCCTTGCTGAGCATGGGCTCGTAGGTCGCCTCGTCGGGATTCTGCGGCATGCGCGTGAGCGTGCCCGCCTCGAGCGCCTTGAGCGTCCTGATGAGCAGCTGCGCGCCCATGACGGAAAGCCTGTCGGACAGCTCGCCCGCATTCTCCTCGCTGCCGATCGGCGTCTCCTCCATGAGGAGGATGTCGCCCGTGTCCATGCCCTTGTCGGTGAACATGGTCGTCACGCCCGTGACGCTGTCGCCCATCATGATGCTCCAGTTGATCGGCGCGCTGCCGCGATGCCTGGGCAGCAGCGAGGAATGGACGTTGATCGTACCCAGCGGCGGAATATCCAGAATCTCCTGAGAAAGGATCTGGCCAAACGCCGCCGTCACGCAGAGATCCGGCGCGCACTCGCGCAGCATCTGCACGCCCTCAGGGCGCTTGATGCGCTCCGGCTGATAGACCGGGATGCCCGCGCGCAGCGCCTCCTCCTTCACAGGACAGGCAGCCAGCTTATGGCCGCGGCCCTTGGGCCTGTCCGGCTGGCAGAAGACGCCGACGACCTCATAGCCGCCGTCGATGAGCGCCTTCAGGGACGGCACGGCGAAATCCGGCGTGCCCATGAAAACAATCCTCAAGCCTCTTCTTCCTCCGTCTCCTCGTCCTCGAGTTCATCGTCGAAGATCTCGCGGGACATGATGTCCACATACAGCTGGCCGTTGAGGTGATCGGTCTCGTGCATGATGCAGCGGGCCAGCAGCTCCTCGGCCTCGATCTCATACCACTCGCCCTCGCGGTCCTGGAAGCGGGCGCGCACCTTCATCGGGCGCTTGACCATGCCGCGCCTGCCGGGCACGGAGAGGCAGCCCTCCGGGCCGTCCTGCTCGCCCTCGGTCTCCAGGATCTCCGGGTTGATCATCTCAATCAGGCCGTCTCCGCAGTCCATCACGACGATGCGGCGCAGCACGGCGACCTGAGGCGCAGCGAGGCCCACGCCGTTGGCATGGTACATCGTCTCCGCCATATCATCAAGAAGCTTGTGCAGCTTCTCGTCAAACTTATCCACAGGCCTGCTCTTCTTTCTGAGCAGGTCATCCTCGATATGCACAATCTTGCGAAGCGCCATTTTCATCTCTCCTTTTTCGTACAGGCACATGCAGACATAGTACTCCATAATCCATTCCATTATAAATCAACTGCCGCAAAAATGGAAGAGGCAAAAGCCGCAGCAGCGCTGCTCCAAAGAAAAAACGCGCCCCGGATGGGACGCGCGTTTTCTGTCTTTTGTTTTTATGGATACTCGATCCGTTCGCCGTGCGCCATGAGCAGGCCGTCGGTGAGCGTAATTTTGAGAATACAGGTACCCGGGTCCTGCTCGTTCGTATGTCCGTTGTCATACCACGCGGCGAACGCGCTGCGCAGCATATCGGCAATCTCCCGATTCTCCGGCGCAAGGATATGCCCAAGGCTCTCGGCGCGCCCATGACCGGTAAACCAGTCCCCGCAGACGGCGACGACAGGGTTGACCGCAATCTGCCTCATCTTGCCCGACTGCAGGTGCGTCACGCCGTAGAACGCGCCCTCATGCCAGACGGCGTCGATCGTGCGCACATGCGGCACGCCATCCGCCGCGGTGGCCAGCGCAATCAGGGAATCCTTCCCGAAGCGCTCGTTCATGACCTGCTCAAACCGGCTCATCGTCTCTCCTCCCATATCACATCATGCTCGACGGATTGACCTGACAGATGCACTGGCAGCCCTCCACAGGCGCCTGCGCAATCTCGCTCATCTTGCCGACCGCCTCCTGGCAGATGGGCTTATCCACAATCTTGAGCGTCACCTGCCAGCGGCTCTTTCCCTTGATCCTCGCCACAGGACAGGGCATCACCCTCAGCGCAGCGATGAACTTGCGCAGGTAAGCCCTGCGCTCAAGGAATGCCTCCATCTGCCGCATCGCAGACTGCGCAGCGGCTTGCGCCAGCTCCTCCTTCTCGCTCTCGATCAGGATGCGCGCAATCAGGGTATACGGCGGATAGAGCGCTTTCTTTCTCCGCTGCATCTCTTCCATATAGAAGGCGCGGTAATCCTGCCGGGACGCAGCTTCAATGGCATAGTGCTCCGGGTCATACGTCTGCAGGATGACCTCGCCCGGGTATTCCGCGCGGCCAGCGCGGCCCGCGACCTGCGTAAGCAGCTGGAATGTGCGCTCAGCAGACCGGTAGTCTGGCAGCTTGAGCATAGCGTCTGCCGCGATGATGCCGACCATGGTGACGTTGGGGAAATCCAGTCCCTTGGCGATCATCTGCGTGCCGACCATGATGCGCGCCTCGCCACGGCGGAAAGCAGAAAGCAGCGTCTCATGCGCATCCTTGGTGCGCGTGGTATCGTTATCCATGCGAAGGACGGGAACGCCCGGGAAGTATTTATGCACTTCCTCCTCCACACGCTGCGTGCCCGTGCCGAAGAATTTGATATACTTGCTCCCGCATTCCGGGCAGACGGACGGCACTTCCGCCTCCTGCCCGCAGTAATGGCAGCGCAGCGCATGCTCGCTCATATGATAGGTCATCGACACGTCGCACTGCGTGCAGGTGACCGTGTAGCCGCAGCTGCGGCAGGAAACGAAGGTCGAATACCCGCGCCTGTTCACAAAGAGGATGGCTTGGCGCCCCTCATCCATGCAGCGCTTGAGGCTGTCAAGCATCGCGCCGGAAAAAACAGACCGATTGCCTTTTTTCAGTTCATCGCGCATGTCTATAACATTTACCTGCGGCAGCGGTCGGTTTTTGACGCGTCGCATCATTTCCAGCAGCGTCAGGTCGCCGCGCCCCGCCATGGCAAAGGAGCGCATGCTCGGCGTCGCGCTGGCCAGCAGCAGCACGCCACCCTCCCGCTCGCAGCGCATGCGCGCCAGTTCGCGCGCGTCATAGCGCGGCGTATTGTCCGCGATATAGCTCTGCTCATGCTCCTCGTCGATGATGATCAGACCGACGTTCTCCAGCGGCGCAAAGATCGCCGAGCGTGCGCCGATCACCACGCGTACGTCGCCCCGGCGGATTCTTCGCCACTCATCATAGCGCTCGCCCGGGGAAAGGCGCGAATGCAGCACCGCAGCGTCCTCGCCAAAGCGCGAGCGGAACCACATGACCATCTGCGGCGTGAGCGCGATCTCCGGAACGAGGACGATCGCCGTCTTGCCGATCTGCGCCGCGCGGCGCACGGCACGGATAAAGACCTCCGTCTTGCCGCTGCCCGTCACGCCATAAAGAAGGAAGTTTCCCTTTCCCGCATCGACGGCGGGCAGCAGCGAGGAAAGCACATCCTTCTGCTGCGCGGTCAGTTCCGGGTCGTGCTGGGCGAGCTGCTCCATCGCGCCGTAGGGGCTGCGCAGCGATTCCCGCCGCTCAAGCCGCACAAAGCCCATCTTTTCAAGCGCCAGCACAGCGGGTCTTGAATCGCCCAGCTGTCGCCTGATCTCCTCCATCGCCATCTCCCCGCCGGGCGCCTCCATCAGCGCGGCAAGGATCTGCGCCCTTTTGGGCGCGCGTTTCTGGCTGGCGAGTACTTGCCCGCGCACAGCCTCGTCGATCGTCAGCACGGCGTATTCTTTCGTCCGCTCACAGATGCGCTGGCCGCGCATCTGCGCCGGGATCATCAGCCTCAACGCCTGCGCCAGCGTGCAGAAGGAGGTCTCCTTGATCCGCATCGCCAGATCGAGCATCGAAGGGATGATCGCAGGATAGTCCTCCAGCGTATCCGTCACATCGCGCACGCGCGCCGGCGGCAGATCGCAGCTTTCCGCCATCTCCACCACGACGCCCTCCACCCGGCTCATCCGGCCGAACGGTACGTGCACGCGCATGCCGGGGCACAGTTCCATCCCCTTGGGCACGCGGTAGGTGAATACGCGGTCCACATCCCCGCTCGTGATATCCACAATGACCTGACAATACGACACGCCGCTTCCTCCTGCCTGTTTCATGGCTCTATTATAGCCCGTCATGCCCCTCGTTGCAAGCTTGCAAAAGGTGCTCCCCTGTGCTACGCTATGGGCATATGGATCCGGGGAGGCGATTTCTTGTCCGTCAGCCGCATGTTCGAGATGGTCTATATTCTCCTTGAGCGCGATCGTATCACCGCTGCAGAGCTTGCCAAGCGCCTGGAGGTCTCCGTGCGCACGGTATACCGCGACGCGCAGGCGCTCAGCGAGGCCGGCGTGCCCATCTATGCCGAGCGCGGGCGCGAGGGCGGGCTTTGCATCCTCCCCTCCTTCAAGCTCAGCCGTGCGCTGCTGAGCGAGGAGGACAGGCGGGTAATCCTCTCCTCGCTGACCGCCATGGAGCAATCCGGCACAGGCAGCAGGCAGACGCTGCAGCGCCTCTCTTCCTTCCTCGGCGCGCAGCCGCCCGACTGGATCCGCATCGACCTGTCGGACTGGAGCGGTCAGCAGGATCTGCTCATCGAGACCATCAAAGCCGCCATCCTCGAGCGCAGGCTGCTGCAGTTTGATTATTACGCCGAATCCGGCGCAATGACGGCGCGCACCGTCTGCCCGCTTCGCCTGCTCTTCAAGGGGCGCGCGTGGTATCTGCAGGCCTATTGCCTCAAGAGGAATGCTGCGCGCACCTTCCGCCTCACCCGGCTCAAGCGTGCGCAGATCGTCTCGGGTGAATTTCCGCCGGAGGTCGTCCTGCCCGATGAAGCTGTTGACGACAATTCAGGCTATCCGCCGTGCGTCGTTATACGCGTACGCATTGACGCCCGCATGGCGTACAGGGTCTACGACGACTTTGAGGAGGATCAGATCACGCGGACGGAATCCGGCGATTTCGTAATCGACGCCGCCTATCCGCCCGGGGCATGGATCGCCTCGATCATCCTCTCCTATGGCGAGCACGCCGAGGTCCTTTCTCCGCCCGCACTTCGCGAGGAAGTCGCGCGGAAGATCAAAAAACTCGCCGAAATCTACAAATGCTGACATACAGCTGTCAGTTTTACCGCCGTATAATATCCTCACCAAGCAAAAGGAGGACACAGCCCATGAATGAAACGATGAATTTCCCCATCTGCCAGAGCTGCGGCATGCCCATGCAGCAGGACGATCAATTCGGAAAGAATGCAGACGGCACGCAGAACCGCGATTACTGCGTCTACTGCTGCCCCAACGGCCCGGAGAATATGGAGGGCACGCTGGAGGAGATGATCGCCCTGTGCGCAAAGATCGAGACGCAGATGGGCCTGCATCCTGATGAGGAGACGGCGAAGGAGCGGCTCGCCCGGTATCTGCCGACGCTGGCGAGATGGAAGAAGTAAACCAAGGAGGACACAGTGACACAGCTTGAGCAGATCACACGCGAGATCATGATCTTTATGCGCGGGCATTACCGGCTCGATGAGATCAGCGACGGACGCGGCGAGTTCAAATTCCGCCAGGGAAAGAAGACCATCCTGACGCTTTACCCGAAGGAAGATCGGATCACCTTCCTGCTGATCTTCGGCAGGAAAGAACGGGAAGCCTTCAATGCGGCACGCAGTGAATTTCCGGAATGGATTACATCCTTCTATGACGGCGCAAAGACCTATCACGACGGAAAGTGGATGTTCATTGACGTAACCAGCGCAGACCAGCTTGCGCCGATTCAGCAGATGATCCTCATCAAGAAAAAGCCGAACCGCAAGCCATTCCCCAAGGAAAATGCCATCCGCAGCCGATGCGGCCATCGCTGTGATCTCTGCGTCCACTTTTCCCCCATGCCGGAGGAGCAGCGCGCCATGGTACGCGCTCATCTTCGGGCTGTATGGCATACGGATGACTGGGATATGCGCTGCGGAGGATGCGATAGCCCGGATTGCCACCGGAAGGATTCTCCATGCGAGGTTCAGGCCTGCGCAGCTGAAAAGGGATATTCCGCCTGCCGCGAGTGCTCCCAGTATCCCTGCAGCGAGGCTGGCGCAGCGAGCTGCAAAGCATACATCCACAGCGACGCCTACTCAGCCGATGATGTCACATGGGGGATACTCCCCTATGTGCCGGATCAATACGGAAACTGACAAACAGAGCGGACTGCCGGTAAAGACAGCCCGCTCTCTTTATTCTTTTAGCAGCTCTCTCGCGTCCAGCACCCGGATCCCGTGCTCCTTAAGCAGCCTCGCCGTCACGCCCATGCCCGGGATCCTCGCCCCGGAGAATGTGCCGTCATAGATCTCCCTCACGCCGCAGCTCGGGCTGCGGGACTGCAGGATCGCCGCCTCTGCGCCCTCTCTCAGGGCAATCTCCAGCGCGCGCTGCGCGCCGAGGCGGTATTCCAGGTCCACATTCACGCCCTCTTTGTTGATGACGACGCCATCCACAATCTCCGCCGGCGGCCTCGGCGTGCTCAGCCCTCCCATGACCTCCGGGCAGATCGGGATCACCTCGTGCCCCTTCACATACTCAAGCACGCGCTCATTTCTGTTGTTCCCGCCGCTGTACTTGCAGTTTTCGCCCAGCAGGCAGGCGCTGACCAGTATCTTCACCGCCGCTCACGCTCCTTCAGTCGTTTCATCGCCAATTCTCTCGCGCGTTTGACCGCTGTGGGCAGCGGCAGCGCGTCAAGCTCCTGCGCCGTCGCCCACATGCCGCCGGGAACGTCCATGCAGGCGTCCGCCTCCAGCGCATGGATCTCCATCTCCCAGATGATATGGGTAAACACATGCTTCGCCTGCCCGAGCACGCCGTCATACGCGCAGGACACGCCTTTTTCTTCCATATGAGCGCACAGCACCGCCGCATCGCCGCCGCCAAGCACGTCGGGGAACACATACAGCCCGCCGAGGAGCTTTTCTTCCCTTCGAACGATG
This sequence comes from Clostridia bacterium, assembly GCA_017936375.1. GTDB lineage: Bacteria > Bacillota > Clostridia > Christensenellales > Aristaeellaceae > Ventricola. The sequence continues at coordinate 37,526 of JAGBFR010000020.1, read as the reverse complement.
AGCACACGATCCGCGCAGAAAACCAGCAGCACCGCGCGATGCTCGACACGCTGCGGCTTTTTCTTCTTTTTATTGGGCAGCTGCGCGGCGATCCCCTGTGCAAGCCCCCTGCAGCTCTCCCTCACCGGGCAGATCAGGCAGGACGGATTGCGCGGCGTGCACATGCGCGCGCCCATTTCCATCATCGCATTGGCAAACGCCCCCGGCCTGTCCCGCGGGACAAGCGCCTGCACGCGCTGGGTGATCTCCCTGCGCATGGCCGGCGTGCCGACCTCGTCCTTAAGCGCGTCATAGCGGCAGATGACCCGCTCCACATTGCCGTCCACCGCGGCGGCAGGGATGCCAAAGGCGATCGAGGCGATCGCGCCCGCCGTGTAATCCCCTATGCCGGGCAGCGCGCGAAGCTGTTCAAGACTGGCAGGCAGCTGCCCGCCGTATTCGCTGCAGATCAGCTTCGCCGCCTTGTGAATGCTCCGCGCCCGGCTGTAATAGCCCAGCCCCTCCCAGTACTTGAGCAGCTCCTCTTCCGAGGAATCCGCCAGCGCCTGCACCGTGGGATAGCGCCCAAGAAACCGCTCATAATAGGAAACGACGGTCTCCGCACGCGTCTGCTGAAGCATGATTTCCGATATCCATATGCTGTACGGGTCCTTTGTCCGCCGCCATGGCAGGTCCCTGTGGCCCTGATCATACCAGGCGAGAATTGACCGCGTGAAGTTTTCTCTCTCCATAACGCCCTCCATGGGCTTTATTCTACCATGAAACGCCTCCGCGCGCCATCCGTATCGCGCAATTTCAAGTTTTTCTGATGTTCAGAGAGATTCATCGCGCAATTCCGGAATATTTTTCAAATTTCCGGGTATTCTGTTTCATGCGGAAAATTTCCAAAGATTTTCCATCTTGCCTGTTTGGCTCAAGTCGCGTATATTATACTTGCTTTAGCACTCGACTACAAAGAGTGCTAACAACTTGCAACCAAGAGACTAAGGAGGTCTATTCACATGAGCCTGAAACCCCTTTTCGATCGCGTCGTCATCAAGGACGCTGAAATGGAAGAAACCACCAAGAGCGGCCTGATCCTCGCCTCCACCGCGAAGGAGAAGCCGCAGTATGCATATGTGATCGCCGTCGGCCCGGGCGGCGTCGTTGACGGCAAGGAAGTCACCATGCAGGTGCAGGAAGGCCAGAAGGTCGTCTACTCCAAGTACGCTGGCACCGAGATCAAGATCGACGGCGAGGAGTACAAGATCGTCCGTCAGAGCGACATTCTCGCCGTGATCGAGTAATCCATCACTGCAGAACCCGCTTTCCCCTTACTGAATGGAGGTAAATGATTATGGCTAAGCAGATCATCTTCGGCGAGGACGCTCGCCGTTCCCTCGAGCGCGGCATCAACGCGCTCGCCAATACCGTGAAGATCACCCTTGGACCGAAGGGCCGCAACGTCGTGCTCGACAAGAAGTACGGCGCGCCGCTGATCACCAACGACGGTGTGACCATCGCCAAGGAGATCGAGCTGGAGGACGCCTTTGAGAACATGGGCGCTCAGCTGCTCAAGGAAGTCGCCACCAAGACCAACGACGTCGCCGGCGACGGCACCACCACCGCCACCCTGCTCGCCCAGGCGATCATCCGCGAGGGCCTGCGCAATCTGGCTGCCGGCGCGAACCCGATGGTCCTGCGCAGCGGCATCGAGGCCGCGACCGCGGCTGCCGTGAACGGCCTGAAGACCATGTCCGTCCCGGTCAACGACAATCAGGCGATTGAGAACGTCGCCGCCAACTCTGCCGCCGACATGACCATCGGCAAGCTCGTCGCCGAGGCGATGGAGAAGGTCGGCAAGGACGGCGTCATCACCGTCGAGGAGAGCAAGACCATGGAGACCAGCCTGTCTCTGGTCGAGGGCATGCAGTTCGACCGCGGCTATGTCTCCGCCTACATGGCGACCGACATGGACAAGATGGAGGCCGTGCTCGACAATCCGTTCATCCTCATCACCGACAAGAAGGTTTCCAATATCCAGGAGATCCTGCCGCTGCTTGAGCAGGTCGTGCAGGCCGGCCGCAAGCTCCTCATCATCGCCGAGGACATCGAGGGCGAGGCCATGGCGACGCTGGTCGTCAATAAGCTGCGCGGCACCTTCACCTGCGTCGCCGTCAAGGCGCCGGGCTTCGGCGATCGCCGCAAGGCCATGCTGCAGGACATCGCGATCCTGACCGGCGGCCAGGTCATCACCGAGGAGCTGGGCTACGACCTCAAGAGCGCGACCATCGACATGCTGGGCTCCGCCCGTCAGGTCAAGGTCGACAAGGACAACACCGTTATCGTCGAGGGCGCCGGCAATCCGCAGGAGATCGCGGCCCGCGTCGCGTCCATCCGCGTGCAGATCGGCGAGACCACCTCTGACTATGATCGCGAGAAGCTCCAGGAGCGCCTTGCGAAGCTGGCCGGCGGCGTTGCCGTCATCCAGGTCGGCGCTGCCACCGAGATCGAGATGAAGGAACGCAAGCTGCGCATCGAGGACGCGCTCGCCGCGACCCGCGCCGCTGTTGAGGAGGGCATCGTCCCGGGCGGCGGCACTGCCCTGCTGGCCGTCCTGCCGGAGGTCGCTGCGCTGCTCAATAAGTACACCGGCGACGCCAAGACCGGCGTGCAGATCGTCCTGCGCGCGCTCGAGGAGCCGGTCCGCCAGATTGCCGAGAACGCCGGCATGGAAGGCTCCGTCATCGTCGAGAAGATCAAGCGCGCCAAGAAGCCGGGCTACGGCTATGACGCCCTGCACGACAAGTACCTCGACATGGTCGAGGCGGGCATCATCGACCCGACCAAGGTCACCCGCAGCGCGCTGCAGAATGCGGCCTCCGTCGCGGCGACCGTGCTGACCACCGAATCCCTCGTCGCCGATCTGCCGGAGAAGAATCCGGCTCCGGCTGCCGGCGCGGATGCGGGCATGGGCGGCATGTACTAATCCGCTCCGACAAAAATCACTCCCCGGAGAACGCAATCTCCGGGGAGTTTTTCGTTGTATTTTGGCTCCGTTTTCTGTATAATAGGTTCTACATACCAAAGGAGATGACAATTCCATGAAACTGAAGAATCTTGTATCCAAGCGCTATAAGGAAAACCCGGCAGACTGCCAGATCGCCAGCCATTCCCTGATGATGCGCGGCGGCTATATCAAGCCGGTCGGCAACGGCATCTTCACCCTGTTCCCGGTCACCAAGCGCATCACCGCCAAGATCGAGAAGATTATCCGCGCGGAAATGGACCGCATCGACGGTCAGGAGCTCCTCTTCCCCGTCACCATGCCAGCCGCTCTCTGGCAGGAGTCCGGGCGTTACGATTCCATCGGCAGCGAGCTTCTCCGCTTTACCGACCGCTCCGACGCGAAGATGGTGCTGGGCATGACGCACGAGGAGGCCTCCGTGCATTTCGTGCGCGACGTCGCGGACAGCTACACCCAGTATCCGTTTATGATCTACCAGATCCAGACCAAATTCCGCGATGAGCCGCGCTGCCGCGGCGGTCTGATCCGCGTCCGCGAATTCACGATGAAGGACGCTTATTCCTTCCACACCTCTCAGGAGGATCTGGAGCGCTATTACGCCATCTGCTACGACGCCTACAACCGCATCTTCGCCCGTGCCGGCGTGGGCGAGGTCGTCGCCGTCGCGTCCGACAGCGGCATGATGGGCGGCAAGGTCTCCCACGAGTACATGCTCCTCACGCCCGTCGGCGAGGATACGATCGTCCTGTGCCACGACTGCGATTACCGCGCCAATATGGAAGCCGCCCCCTGCATCGTGAACAACGAAGCGGGCGAGATCGGCGAGCTTGAGAAGGTTTCCACGCCGAACGTCAAGACCATTGAGGATCTGTGCGCATTCCTGAAGATCAAGCCCGCTCAGACCTGCAAGGCCGTCGTCTATCAGGAGAATCTGACGGACAAGTATGTTATCGCCTTCCTGCGCGGCGATCTGGATATCAATGAAACCAAGCTGCGCAATTATATCAAGGCCGAGATCCACCCCGCCGACATCACCGCGGAGAGCGGCCTTGCCGCCGGCTTCATCGGCCCGAAGGGGCTCCCCTCCGGCGTGCGCGTCGTGTATGACGCCTCCCTCAAGGGCGTCAACTGGTTCGCCACCGGCGCGAATGAGGCCGATATGCACTATACCGGCTTCAATGTCGAGCGCGAGATGGGTCAGGTCGAATACGTCGACGTGGCGAAGGCCTATGACGGCGGCATCTGCCCGATCTGCGGCAAGCCGAGCGTCTACACCTCCCGCGGCATCGAGGTCGGCAATATCTTCCAGCTGGGCACGAAGTACACCGAGAGCATGGGCATGACCTATGTCGATCAGGACGGCTCCCTCAAGCACCCGATCATGGGCTGCTACGGCATTGGCGTCGGCCGCCTTGCCGCCTCTGTCTGCGAGGCGCATCGCGACGATTACGGCCCGATCTGGCCGATCTCCATCGCGCCGTGGCATGTCCATCTCTGCTCCCTGCGCCCGGACAACGAGGAAGTCGCCGCCGTGTCTCAGCGCATCTATGACGAACTGACCGCCAAGGGCGTCGAGGTCATCTGGGACGACCGTCCGGTCAGCGCCGGCGTCATGTTCTCCGATGCGGATCTGTTCGGCGTGCCGCTGCGCGTCGTCGTCAGCCCGAAGGGCCTGAAGAACGGCACCATCGAGATTTCTGCGCGCGACAAGTCCATGCAGGAAAAGAAGCCGGTCGACGAAGCGGCCGCATTCGTCTACGACACCGTCGTCAGCGAGCTGGCGAAGCTCAACTGCAGGCTGTAATCCCCCAAATCAAAAAGAAACTCGGAGCTCAAACCGTTTGAGCCCCGAGTTTTTTCATGCACCATGTCGTCGCATCCAGCGCCCCGCTGGTCACAACCGTATACACCGCGCCATAAAGAAACGCCTCAATCTCACCGAATACAAAGACCGATCCGAGGATTACCGTGCTGTCAATGACAAATGCCAGCATGCCAAACGATAATTCCGGCTTTACCTTCCTTATCGCCGCCATGATGAAGTCCGTGCCGCCGGTGGATGATCCCATGTTGAACACCAGCGAATACGCCACCCCGGCAAACACGCCGGAGAGAATCGCCGCCAGAAGCCTGCTTCCCTCGTACATAGGCAGATGCACCACCACATAATCGGCAAAGATTGCATTGATGAGCACCGTCTTGATCGAGTGAAGGAAGAAGCCAAAACCCAACTGCCTGAATGTACAGAGGATAATCGGGATATTGATGAGCACCGTCATCAGCCCGATCGGCGCGCCGAACAGGTAATTCAGGATCACCGCAATGCCTGAAACGCCGCCCGGCGCAAAATTCGCCTGCACAGCAAAAATCACAATGCTCACGCCCAGCAGAAAGGACGCAGCCATGTCATACGCCAATATACATGCTATTCTCTTTGCTTTCATAGGTACATCCATTCCGTCGCGATTGATAGTTCCTCACATTATATCATACTTCTGTGTGAAATGAAGCCGGAATATGCCGCAGGCCGACAATTCATGGCAATCCGCCCCTCCGCCTTGCAGTGCGCATCAAAATCAGCTACAATGTCTTTATCGGAAAATATCGTCCGTATTTTACAACTTCTTTACTTTGGTGAAACTTTTGTGTGCATTTTCCCGTCTATAATCATAGACAGGAAGGATCATGCACGCAAGAAGACGGGAAGGAGGGGATTCCATGGCAAGACGGCTGCTCGCCGCAGCGCTGCTCGCGCTCTGCCTTCTCCTCCCCTCCGCCGCAATGGCCGACACACGCGCGCTGCTTGTCGCATGCTCGGATTTTCTGACCCAGCCGGAGCTGGGCAGCGCCGTCTCCGGCAATCTGCAGATGATCGCCTCTGCGCTCGTCGGCGCGTCGCCCCGCCTTGCCGCGCTCTCCGTCGAGGACGGCACCATCGGCAGCCGCGAGGCGCTGGCCTCGGCCGTATCGTCAGCCTTTGACGGCGCAGACGAAAGCGACCTCTCCCTGCTCTATCTGTGCACGCACGGTGTCATCTCCTCTTCGGATGACGGCGGCTGCTATCTCCTTCTCGGCGACGGCGAGCAGGAAACGCTGCTTGGCGCCGAGGATCTCGAGGCCATGCTCGCCAGCGTCCCCGGGGAAAAGCTGCTCGTCATCGACGCCTGCCACTCCGGCGCGCTGCTTGGGCGTACGCCGGGCGCAATCTCAGACCTGTCCGGCGATCCGTCGATCCACATTCTGACCTCGGCTTCCGATCAGGAATCCGCATGGTATTACGACAGCGAGGCGCTCTTAAGCGGCGCTCAGTCCTACTTCGCCTCCGCCTTCGCCTCAGGTCTTGGCCTGTACGAATCGCCGGAGGCCGACGCCAATGGCGACGGGCAGGTCAGCCTCGCCGAAATGCACCGGTATCTGACCATCGCCGTCCCCTCCTCGTCTGCGCAGCTGCTGTCCCGGAATGCAGACAGCCTCATTCTCCCCTCTGCCTCGCGCCCGATGCTCTCCCGCCCGCTGACAGGCTTCTCCTACGGCGCATCGCTGATCCTGACGGACGATCCCGTCTTTGAGTTTTCCTTCACCGCCGAGCGTGAAACCGCCGTGCAGTACCGTCTGGTTGAGTATACGGCAGGCGGCTGGGACTGGGCAGGCGCGCAGATCTTTCTTGATGGAGGAGACGGCGGCAGCGGTCTCATCACCCCCGGCAGAAAGCACCGCGCGCTCACGCTGGACGCCGTCGCTGCGAACGACAGCGGTTATCTGATGCTGCAGGTCTTCTCCCTGACGGAGGGCAGGCTGCAGCTCTGCTCCGAGCGGCTCATCGCCGTGCAGCCCGCGCAGTGCGGCGCCGGGCTGACCCTGCAGGCCAGCGCGAAGCCCCTCCCGACAGGCGAAATTCTCCTTTGCGTGGATACCCCTGTTCCAGCCGAGATCACCGTCTCCATCCGCGACGGAGAGGGACATCTGATCCGCCGCCTCTGCGCCAGCAGCCTGACCCGCCCGTCTGCAGACGGGCAGACAAAGCTGTACTGGGACGGTTTGGACAGCGCCGGGCATCCCATCGATCCCGCTGCTCATCCCGGCCTGACGGCGACCGCCGAGGCCATTATCGGCGGAGAGCGGCGCAAGGCCGTCTGCCCCATCGCACTCAGCCCCCAAGCCCCTGCGCCGCAGGAGGGCGTCTGAAGGGGAGCACCCGGCACTGCGCCATGCCCATCCGCTCAAAGAGAGCGTCCAGCTGCGCCTGCGCGGCCTCACGCCCCGCCTGCCCGCACAGGAGCATGCCGTCAAATGACAGCGCCCCCACGGTATCGGGCATGGTCACGCGCAGCATACACGCATCAGGCGGCAGCGCGCTCGCCGCGGCATGCATGGCATGCTGACCGGCCAGATCCAATGCATCCGGCGCACGCCTTGGCGACGGCACGGGCAGGACGACCAGCACGCGCTGCGCACCCATGGCGAGGAGCTGCCCGCAGGCAAAGGCAGTATCCCCATCCGGAACAAGCGCGCTGCCCATCCAGCTCTTGGGCGGCAGAAACGGCGGCAGCGCCATCGCAGCCCTCGCCGCAAAGCCCGCGCCGGCCTGCATGGACAAAAGCGCGCCGGCATCCTGCAGATAGAGCTGAGAGGAGAAGATCACCCTACGCCCGCTCACAGCCGCGCGGCACAGAAACAGCGCCCTGCGCGGGCAGAGCGCCAGCATGCGGTCCCCCGTCTGCGCGCGCAGCAGATGCTCGATCCGCCCGCTTCGCAGGATGGATGCGCAGCCCCTCTTCCACAGAAAGGTCAACGGGCCATCCGCCAGCCGTTTCCCCATCCGCGCCGCCTGATGCAGCGCCTTTTTCATATTCTCCATATCATGCCCCGCGCCAAAGAGCGCCGCGGGCCATGCGCCCGCATGAATGCCGCAGACAGCATACGGTTCCATTCCCCTCGCATACAGCTCTTCCAATACGCCCAGATTCGCCGCCGCATGCACGCCGTCTCCGGCAAAAACAACGCCAAGCCGCACGCCATCTCCCCCTTTCCATCCAGTATATGCAAAGCGCGCGCCGTCTATCGCCGCATTCGCAGGTTTTTCATGCGTTGATGAAAGAATGGCGCTGTTTCCTGTAATTTCAGATGTTTCACAGGCGTTTCCTGCAGATGTTCCTCTTCCTATGAAACGCAATCTGTGCTATAATGTTTCAGGTATTTTGTCGAAATTTGAAAGGAAGTATATCATGCGTTCCAAACGGCTGAACAATGCCAGCCCGCCCCGCAGAAAGCGCCGCGTCCTTCGCCGGGAAAAGCCCCGCCGCGGCACGGTGCCGATGCTCCTCGGTCTGGCCGCCCTTCTTGTTCTGCTCGTGCTCTTTGCCCCGGGGCTGAATCTATCGCCCGCGGCCAATCTCACGGCGATCCAGCTCGCTGAGGAAGAGCAGTCCAGCGGCAACAGGGCGCTGCGCATCACCGAGGTCATGTCGGCCAACCGCTCGGCATTCCCGGATGAAACCGGCGCCTTCCCCGACTGGATTGAGCTGACGAATACAGGCGATACGCCCATCCCGCTGAAGGGGTACGGCCTGTCCGACCGGTCGGACAAGATCACCTTCGTCTTCCCGGAGATCACCCTCGGCGCAGGCGAGCACATCCTCGTCTTCGCCTCCGATGAGGACAGGAGCGCCCCCGGCAGCGCGCTGCATGCGGGCTTCAAGCTCTCCTCCTCCGGCGATTCCCTCTATCTCTTCGGCAGCGACGGCATCTCCTTTGAGGAGGTCACCGTCCCCGCGATGGACAGGAACATGAGCCTTGCGCTCATCGGCGAGGACGAGTACATCATCACCGAGCAGTATTCCCCCGGCTATGACAACACGCAGGAGGGCTACGCGCTCTTCCGCGCGTCCACGGTGCTCGAGCCCGGCGTGCTGATGATCAACGAGATCTGCGCCTCCTCGATCACCACCCTCAGGGACGGCGACGGCGAGTATCCCGACTGGATCGAGCTGTACAACGCCTCCTCCAAGGAGATCGACCTGTCCAACTACGCGCTGAGCGACGATCCTGAGAATCTGGTCAAGTGGCGTTTCCCGCAGGGCAGCGTCATCAAGCCCGGCGGCTACTTCGTCGTCTATGCCTCCGGCAAGGAAAAGGACGCCGACGCGACCGGCTGGCCGCACGCCGGCTTCAAGCTCCGCTCCGACGGCGAATCGGTCATCCTCTCGGACATTCAGGGCAGGATGCTCGATCTGGTCACCTATGACCTGCTCGAGTCCGATACCTCCTGGGGCCGCGACGAGGAGGGCACCGGCGGCTTTAAGGTCTTCCGCCAGCCCACCCCCGCCCAGCCGAACACCCGCGCAGGCGAAGTCGCCATGGATGCGAATTTCTGCCTCGCCAACACCTCCGGCCTGTACATCACCGAGGTGATGTCCGGCAACAAGACCATCGTCGGCCCCAATGTCAAGAATCCTTACGACTACATCGAAATCTACAACATGAGCGGGCAGGCCGTTAACCTCAAAGGTTACGGCCTGTCCGACAACATCAAGAAGCCGCGCAAATGGCAGCTTCCTGATATTACGCTCGAAAACAACAGCTATCTGGTCATCTACTGCGACACCACGCAGACGACCAAGGACGGCGTTTACTATTTTACCAATTACAATCTTGCCAAATCCGGCGAGACCGTCTGCCTCTCCACCCCCAGCGGCGATATCCTTGACAAGGTCGTCGTGCCGCAGCTGTATGACAACGTCTCCTACGGCAGGACGCTGGGGCAGGCCGGCCTCTTCTACTACTCCACCCCGACCCCGGGCGACAGAAACGGTCAGGGCTTCACCGGCTTTGCTGAAAAGCCCGTCTTCACCGTCTCCGGCGGCCTGTATGACCGGCCCCTTGAGGGCGCGGCCGGCGTGACCATCGACGTCCCGGCCAATTCCATCGTCCGCTACACGACGGACGGCACGGACCCGACCGAGCAATCCACCCGCTATACTGGGCCGATCACGGTTGAAAAGACGTCCGTCATCCGCGCGCGGGCCTTCCGCGAGGGTGTCGAGCCCTCTCAGGTCGTCTCCCAGACATATCTGATCTCTGTCTATCATACGATGCCGGTCGTCTGCCTGAGCACCGATCCATACAACCTGAACAACCCGGATACCGGCATGTTCGCCGACGGCCCGAATATCGACCGTGAGAATACCACTCCCGCATGGAAGAACGCCACCTACTGGCAGAAAAACTGGTTCGGCGGCTGGATGGAATTCTACGACGAAAACGGCGTGCAGCAGGTCAGCCAGGGCATGACCTTCCGCGCGATGGGCAACTACTCGCTGGATATGCCGCAGAAGAGCATGTACATCAAGGCCGACGGTCAGTACGGCGAGGACATGTTCAACTACGCCTTCTTCGAGGATCGCCCCTTCACCGAGTACGCCAGCATCGTGCTTCGCAACGGCGGTCAGGACGGCCTGTATACCCGCGTCATCGACGGCATGCAGGCGCGCATCATCGACCAATCCGGCAGCAGCGTCGTCGCTCAGGCGTGGAGGCCCGTGATCGTCTACATCAACGGCGAATACTGGGGCCATTACAACCTGCGCGAACGCGCGGGCGTCAAAACCGTCGCCCAGCATGAGGGCTGGGAAAACCCGGACGACATCGACATGCTCGAGTCCGACGGCCTCTCCTCCAGTCAGGTCAATCAGGGCTCACGCCACGACTACCAGAAGCTCTACAACTACGTTAAGGAGCACGATCTGGTCAATGACCGCGAGGCCTACGAATACGTCTGCTCGCAGATCGACATCGACAACATGATCGATTACTTCATCTTCGAGTCGTACTTCGGCAATACCGACCCGGGCAATATCCGATTCTACCGCAATGCCAAATCCGGCGACGGCAAGTGGCGCTATCTCTTCTACGACTCCGACTGGGGCTTCTTTAGCGTACTTGATAATCGCGGCAGGATCTCCGGCGGCACCGCCTTCATGCTCGATGAAAAGGGCATGGGCCATGCCAATATCGTTTCCAACATCTTCATGCGCGAGCTGATCAAGGTGCCGGAGATTCAGGATCGTTTCCTGCGGCGCTACGGCGAGCTCTTCCAGACGGTCTTCACGACCAAGTATCTGACCAATCTCTTCAACGAGATGATCGCCGAGATCAAGCCGGAAATGCAGATGCACATGCAGCGCTGGGCCGCCGAGGTGCATCCCAAGATCAGCTTTGACCAGCCAAAGAACCCGGAGGGCGGCTACAACTACTGGGTCACCCGCTGCGAGCGCATGCTCGAGCGCATCTTCCCCCGCCGCCCATACTATATCTGGCAGGAAGCCAAATCCTACTTCGGTCTCACAGATGAGCAGATGGTCGGCTACTTCGGCCCCTGCCCGCCCACACCGGAAGAATGACATCCCCCATACCACATCTAACAGGAGGAATTCTCTATGCAAAGCATTATCAATGACGCCAGCGTAAACGAGTGGTTTTCCCTTCAGATGGCCAGCCTCACGCCGATGAAGATGGTGCTGGCGCTGCTTGCCGGCTTCGTCGTCGGCATGATCATCGCGCTGGTCTACCGCAAGGCCTTCCGCGGCGTACTCTATTCCCCGTCCTTCGCGACCACGCTGGTCATGCTCTGCATGATCACCACCCCGGTCGTCATGTGTATCAAGTCCAACATCGCTCTGTCCATGGGTATGGTCGGCGCGCTGTCCATCGTCCGCTTCCGCACCGCGGTCAAGGACCCAATGGACACCGCCTACATGTTCTGGAGCCTGACGATGGGCATCCTGCTGGGCGCGGAGCTCTACACCATCGCGCTGGTCGTCGTCGCGGGCATCTCCGTGGCGATGCTGGGCATGGCGTTCTTCCGCCTGCGCACGCCCAACACCTTCCTGCTGGTCACGCATTACGACGCCGACGCTGAGGATGAGGTCATGGATTTCGTCCGCCGCATCAAGGTGCAGCGTCTGCGCAGCAAGACCGTCACCCCGGGCGGCGTGGAGCTGACCGTCGAGGTGCAGCTGCGCGAGCGTTTTGACATCGTCAACAAGCTGATGAATACCGCCGGCGTGCACAATGCTACGCTGATCGCCTGCCAGTCTGAAGCCGGCAACTGATGCGGGCCTCGCCCGCTCCGACGTCGCTTCACCCGGGCGCGCGCCCAATGAAGCCGCTATGTAAGGAGAAATTATGCCTTCCATCCGCAATATCCCCCTCCGGCACGAGCTCAAGTACCTGATCTCCCCCGCCGAGATGGCCGTGCTGCGCGGCGTGCTGAAGCCCGTCATGCAGCTGGATCCCAACGGCGACGAGAACAACGAGTATCACATCCGCTCGCTGTACTTTGATACGATCAACGACGATTTTCTTGAGGAGAAGATCGCCGGCGTCGGCAATCGGAAGAAGTACCGGATCCGGATCTATAACTTTTCTGACAGGGTCATCAAGCTCGAATGCAAGAGCAAATACGGCGACCTGATCTCCAAGCAGTCCGTCACCATTCCCCGCGATCTCGCCGATCAGCTCATCGCAGGCGATCCTGAAGGGCTGCAGCGCATGCGCCATCCGCTCTTCCACGACGTCTATCGCGAGATGCGTACGCGCCTGCTGCGCCCGGTCGTCGTCGTCGACTATCTGCGTGAGGCGTATATCCACCCCGCGCAGGAGGTGCGCATCACCTTTGACAAGCAGCTGCGCACCGGCCTCTTCTCCAGCGAGATGTTCGACAGGCATCTGCCGACCTACCCGGTCTTTGACGATCCGGTCGAGATTCTTGAGGTCAAGTACGACGAATTCCTGCCCTCCTACATCCAGTCCATCCTCAGCGGCGTCACCGCGCAGCGCAGCGCGGTCTCCAAATACACATGGTGCCGCCGGTATGAGAATAAGGAATTCTAACGCTTCACGCCCTCCCGTTCGGGAGGGTTTTCTTTTGAGCATAGCAAAAGCGGAGCATCCCGATATGGGATGCTCCGCTTTGATGATGCCCTTTTGAGCCTGAAAAAGGCTTATCTGGCGCCCTTGTCGTAGGGGACGCCCTCCGCCTTCGGCGCGCGGGATTTCTTGCTGGTAAAGGCAAGAATGACCATCGAAGCGATGAAGGGGATCATGTTGTACATATTCTGCGTCCAGCCAAGCGCCGCCATCATCGGGATGGAGCTGGCGATATTGGCCAGCGACTTGAACAGCGCGAAGAACACCGCCGCAAGGAAGATGCGGAAGGGCTTCCACTGGCCAAAGATCATGACCGCCAGCGCGAGGAAGCCCGCGCCGGAGACGCCGACCTCAAAGTTCCAGCTGGAGACGGACGGGATGATATACGCCAGACCGCCGATGCCGCCGAGCACACCGGAAATCAGCACGCCGATATAGCGCATCTTGTAGACGTTGACGCCCACGCTGTCTGCCGCCTGAGGATGCTCGCCGCAGGCGCGCAGGCGCAGGCCAAGGCGCGTCTTATAGAGCACAAAGTAGGACAGCAGCAGAATGGCAATGCCGATGAACAGGAAGACATTGACCGTCAGCGGGCCGAACTCATAGACGAACGGGCGGTTACTGTAGTCAAGCTTCGCGGAAGCAGAGCCGTTGAAGCCCTTGGCGATGACCATGGCCAGCGCGGTGGCCAGCATGTTGAGCGCCGTGCCGCCGATGGTCTGGTCCGCATTGAGGTTGATGGAGGCAAACGCCAGCAGGGCCGCATAGAGCATGCCTGCAATCGCCGCAGCGGACACGGAGGCAGCGACAATCGCCAGTGCGCTCGCGCCCTCCGGCATAAGGTTGATGGCGATGACGCCGATCAGGCCGCCGATGACCATGATGCCCTCAAGGGCAATGTTGATGATGCCGCTTCGCTCGGAGAACATGCCGCCCAGCGCGACGAGCATCAGCACTACGGTATAAAGCAGCGTATACTTCATCAGGAGAAACATCAGTCGTCCCCTCCCTTCCCCAGGCCCGCGCCGCGCTTCTTGCCGGCGAGGAGCACGCGGATCCTGCTCTTGAAGAGCATCGAGAACGCGCACAGGTAGATGATCAGCGCGGTAATGACGTCGGCGATCTCCTTGGTGTAATACTGCGTGGAGAGCTTCGTACCGCCGACGGTGATGTAGGAAATAAACAGCGACGAGAAGACCGTGCCGATCGGATTGGAACAGGCCAGCAGCGCAGCGCTGATGCCGTTGAAGCCGATCGCAGGCAGCGCGGTAGAGACCTGCGGATTCCACTCTGCGACGGTGGAGAGATAATACAGGCCCGCGCCGACGCCCGCCAGCGCGCCGGCGATCATCATGGAAAGGATGATGTTTTTCTTGTCGTTGATGCCGGCATACTGCGCGGCGTTCTTATTGAAGCCGCAGGCCTTGAGCTCATAGCCGAAGGTCGTCTTATTGAGCACAATGTACACCACGATCGCAAAGAAGACCGCGATGAAGATCGCAATGGTCACCGACTGCAGCTTGCCAAAGTAATCGCTCAGGCCGCAGCTGGGGATCATCGATCCCTGCGCCACCTTGCGCAGGCTGTAGGTCTTCGTCGTCTGCAGGTCATACATGGGGCTCGCGCCCTTGCCATACATGAAATCGTTGACCATATACAGGCCGATCCAGTTGAACATGATCGCGGTGATGACCTCATTGATGTTCAGATAGGCCTTGAAGATACCGGGGATCGCGCCCCAGACAGCGCCAAGGAGCATCGCCGCCAGCAGGCAGACGTACCACGGCAGCTGCAGGACGATGGCGCAGTACAGCGCGCCGAATGCGCCGACGGTGTACTGGCCCGCCGCGCCGATATTGAACAGGCCCGTCTTAAAGGCGAAGCCGACGGAGAGGCCCGTCATGATCAGCGGCGCCGCATTGGCCAGCACGGTGCCCATGTTGCGCGGGCTCTTCAGGCCGCTCTGGATGATGACCAGCAGACCGTCGTTGATCGCATGCGCAGGCTCGATGATCGCCAGCACGACGACGCCGAGCAGCAGGCCGATCACGATACACAGGAGCGAGGCCGCAACGGAGAGGAAGCCCTCAGAAGAGGCAAGACGGCTGATGAACGATTTTTTCTGATTCATATCTGCATGCCTCCCTTAACCCTTGCGCTGAGCGCCGGCCATGTACAGGCCGAGCTCCTTCGCAGTCGTATATTTCGGATCCAGCTCGCCGACAATCTCGCCCTCATACATGACCAGAATGCGGTCCGGCACCTCGAGCACCTCATCAAGCTCGAGGGAAACGAGCAGGACAGCCTTGCCAGCATCGCGCTGGGCCAGCAGCTCCTTGCGGATGTATTCGATCGCGCCGACGTCCAGACCGCGCGTGGGCTGAACGGCGATAAGCAGGTCGCTGCCCATGTCGATCTCGCGGGCGATGATCGCCTTCTGCTGATTGCCGCCGGACATGCTGCGCGCCCTTGTCACCGCGCCCTGACCGCTGCGGACGTCGAACTTCTCGATCAGCCCCTCAGCGTAGCGGCGGATCTCATCGAACCTGAGGAAGCCCTTCTTCGAGAACGGCGCTTTGTAATACTGCTTGAGCACCAGATTATCCTCAAGCGAGTAATCCAGCACGAGACCATGCTTATGCCTGTCCTCCGGGATATGGCTCATGCCGCACTGTGTGCGCTCGCGGATGGTCATGTGGGTGATGTCCCTGCTGTTAAGATAAATCCTGCCGCTGTCCGCCTTGAGAAGGCCGGTCAGCGCATAGACCAATTCGCTCTGGCCGTTGCCGTCGATGCCCGCGATACAGACGATCTCGCCCTTGCGGACATTGAAGGAGACGTCGTTGACCACCGCCTTGCCGTGGCGCTTGCTCTTGACCGTCAGATTCTGTACGGAGAGCACGCTCTCGCCCAGCTTGGCGGGGGTCTTCTCCATGACCAGCTGAACCTTGCGGCCGACCATCATCTCGCTCATCTCTTCTTTCGAGGTGGAAGCGACGTCGACCGTGCCGATGAAGCGTCCCTTGCGCAGGACGGTGCAGCGGTCCGCCACGGCCTTGATCTCGTCGAGCTTATGCGTAATGAAGAGGATGGACTTGCCCTCCGCGGCAAGGCCCTTCATGATCTTCATCAGCTCGTCGATCTCCTGCGGGGTCAGCACGGCCGTCGGCTCGTCAAAGATCAGCACCTCGTTGTCACGATAGAGCATTTTGAGGATCTCCGTGCGCTGCTGCATGCCGACGGTGATGTCCTCAACCATGGCGTCAGGATCGACCTTGAGGCCATAGCGCTCGCTCAGCTCGATCACCTTCTGCCTGGCCTGCGCCTTCTGCAGGACGCCGAGGCCCTTGCTGGCAGGCTCCACGCCCAGAATGATGTTATCCAGAACGGAGAAGACCTCGACGAGCTTGAAGTGCTGATGCACCATGCCGATGCCCAGCGCGTTGGCGTCGTTGGGATCGCGGATCTGCACGACCTGACCGTCCTTGCGGATCTCGCCCTTCTCCGGCTGATACAGACCAAAGAGCACGCTCATGAGCGTCGACTTACCCGCTCCGTTCTCGCCGAGAAGGGCATGGATCTCGCCCTTTTTCAGCTGAAGCGTAATGTTGTCATTGGCAATAATACCGGGAAACTCTTTGGTGATGTTCAGCATTTCAATGATATATTCGCTCAAAACCACCACTCCTTTGCTTTAAGCACTGATTAGATTCATTATACAATATATACCCCTTTTTTGAAAGCTCTATTTTCTTCTTGCATGCAGCAGTTTCCTTCGTCCTGCCGCTCTTGCGAGTTCCTGCAGCGCTTATCGTGTGCATATCCCGCCAAAGCATCCCTGTTGCCTGCCTCTCAGCGCAAAAAACAGGGCCTCCGGAAATCCGGAGACCCTGATATGATGTCCCATTACTCTTCAGAACAGGTGTGCTTCGTGTTGCAGACGTAGCTCTTACCGCATTCGCATTCGCCGTGCTCGCCCTTCGTCTTGCACCAGAAATGCTTGCCGCACTCGTAAAGATGCTGCTTGTGCATCTTCTCCGGGTAGCCGCAGTATTTGCACGCCGGGACGCACTTCATGTTGCCGTGCTTTTCGCCGTTGCAGACAAAGTCGCCGCAGTAACCGCAGATGTCGTGCTCCGCCTTGACGTACTTCTTGCCCTTCATCGTATAGACGCAGGGACGGTGGCTTGCATTGCCGCAGGGCGTCTCATGGCCGCCGAGGCTGTAATCGCACCAGAGCAGGCCGCACATGCGGCACGCGGTGTGCGCATTGGAGCGGGAGCAGAGATACGTGTTGCCGCAGCCGCCATAGGCCGGATCGCAGAAATGCTCCGGATTCCCTTCGCAGACCATATGCTGCGGGGAGGCGTTGCAGTACTTGCTGACGACCTTGTTGTAGTGATAGCCGCCGGCGCAGGCATAGTGCCCCGCAATGCCGCAGGCAGCAGGCTCGTGGTTCTTGCCGTCGCAGCTCATATGGCCGGCAAAGCCGCAGGACGCCGCCTCATGGACGAGGCCGTCCGCCGTGCAGTGCTGCGCCCTGCCGCAGGCAGCCGCCTCATGCACAAGACCGTCGCAGTTGTAGTGGCCCTTCGCGCCGCAGACAGCGCGGCTGTGATCCTGACCGTCGCAGTTGCCGTGGCCGCTCTTGCCGCAGTCCGCAGGCAGGTGGCTCATGCCGTCGCAGGCATAGTGGCCCGCAACGCCGCAGTAAGCCGGAACATGGCGCAGGTCGTCGGAGATGCAGTGACCGGCGATGCCGCAGGCAGGCGTGCCATGCTCACGCCAGTCGCAGACGGCATGACCCTCGGCGCCGCAGTCCGCAGCGGAATGATCCCTGCCGTCGCAGGTATAGTGCAGATGGATCCTGCACTCAGCGCGCTCATGCGTCAGACCATCGCACTCATAGTGGCCGGTGATCCAGCAGATCTCCGGCCTCGTATGGACAAGCCCGTCACCCCTGTAATGGCCGTCAATGCCGCAGGACGCCGGCTCCTTCTCCTCCGCCAGCGCAAGGGACATGCTCATCAGCAGGCACATCGCAAGCAGCGCCGCGATCAATTTCTTCATATCGCTTCCTCCTCATTTACACAGCATACAGATTGCTTTCGTTCCACTATTATCTTCATTATACGCTCTTGCCCATTCGCTGTCAATCACCGGCATCCAGCCCGAAGTGCGAAGCCAGCGCGGCGAGTGTCTCCTCCCTCGTATCCCGCCCGTCATCCCGGCGCACAAGCGTGAAGAAGCCGCTCTCCTCAAACGCCCTGAAGCGCTCCGGGCTGTTGATCCTCGCGATGCACGCGCGGAAGTTTTCAAGCACTGCCGGCGCATCCTCGCATCCATCGATGACCGACAGCAGGAACTGCTTTTCCGGGTCCTCCCGGTCAAAGAACCGCTCCACAGACATCCTCTGCGGGGAGAGCATGATCGCCACATGATCATAATCCGAGATCCGCCGGAGCACATCGCAGGGGATATTCGTATCCACGATGATCTTTTTCCCCGCATCGCTCAGGCGGATCAGCTCCGCAATCTCAAACTCGGTCAGCTCCGCCGCGTTGCCGTCCACCCATGCCTCGTACTCCTCCGGGCTCCTCTTGACAAAGTGCTGCCATGAGGGCTTCGTATTCATGTAGCTGATGTTGGGCTGCAATTCAGGGTCCGCCACCGCGCGGATCATGTCGAGGCTGTAGTTCTCCCCGCAGTGGATCATATCATAGCGCTCCGCCAGCATACGGCACATGGTCGACTTGCCCGCATAGGCCGTGCCATTGATAAAGTAGCAATTCCTCAGGTAATGCCCGATGATGTTGTCGCTGATGTTCATGTATTCGCTCCCCCAGTCATGATGCCATCAGCATACCATGCCGCATGAGAGATGTCAATTTCCCCATCGCGCCAATACCATACCGAAAAGAAACAGAGGAAGGCACGCGCCTTCCCCTTCTCATGTTATGCACCGATTTCCTTCATGCGGGCGATTTCCTCTTCCTCCAGCACGCGGTAGGCGACCTTGCCCACCAGCGTCTTGGGCATCTCATCCCTGAAGACGATATCGCACGGCATCGCATACTTGGCCACATGCTTGCGGCAGTGATCCATGATCACCTGCTTCGTCGCCTCGCTGGCCTCGACGCCCTGCGCGAGCTTGACAAACGCCTTGACCTTCTGCATCTTGTACGGATCCGGAATGCCGATCACGCAGCTCATCTGCACGCATTCATGCGCGTCGAGGATATTCTCAATCTGCGCCGGATAGACGTTGTAGCCGGAGGTGACGATCATGCGCTTCGCCCTGCCCTTGAAGTAGACAAACCCCTGCTCGTCCATCTTGCCCAGATCGCCGGTGTATACCCATGTCAGTCCGTCCGCATGCGCGCGCAGCGTCTGCGCGGTCTCCTCCGGGTGATGCATGTACTCCCGCATGACCGTCGGGCCGGCCAGCAGGATCTCGCCCTCCTCGCCATAGGGCAGCTCCCTGTCCGTGCCCGGCTCCACGATCTTGATATACGTATCCGGGAACGGCAGGCCGATGGAGCCCTCCTTGTACATGTGCGACGGCGTCAGGCAGCAGGCCGTGACGGTCTCCGTCGTGCCATAGCCCTCGCGCACCTGAACGGTCGCCTTGTGATCGTAGAGGAACTTATCCAGCTTCTTTTTGAGCTCAATGGACAGCGAATCGCCGCCGGAGAAAACGCCCTTCAGGCAGCTCAGATCTGCGCCGTCCATATCCGACAGGCGCAGCAGCGCTTCGTAGAGCGTCGGCACGCCGGCCACGAAGTTGCAGCGCTTCTTGACCAGATCGCGCGCATACGTTTTGGGCGTGAAGCGCGGCACGAGGATACAGCGGCCGCCCTGCGTGAGCATCGTATGGATGCACACGCCAAGGCCGAAGCCGTGGAACACCGGCATCGCCGCCAGCATCTTGTCGCCCGGGCGGAACATCGGATTTGCTGCGATGACCTGCTGACCCAGCGCGTTGAAATTGCCGTTGGTCAGCACAATGCCCTTCGTCGTACCCGTTGTGCCGCCGGAATAGAGAATCACCGCCGGATCCTCCGACGAGCGCGATACCCTGTATTCATAGAAGCAGTGCCTGCTCATCCTGAGGAATTCCCTCCAGCGGATGACCGGCGCATCGGCGGGGATCTTCTTGATCTTGCGTCCCTCGGTGAGCATATAGCCCGCCTTGATCGGCTGCGCCAGCGCATCGCGGATAGAGGCGATGATGATGTTGACGACCTTCGTATTCTTCCTGACCGCCTCAAACTTATGGTAGAACTGATCCAGCGTGATCGCGGTTACGCTCCCGGATTCATTGAGATAGAACTCAATCTCCTTCTCCGCAGAGAGCGGATGAATCATGTTTGCGATACCGCCGATCAGGTTGACCGCGTAGAACAGGCAGACCGCCTGCGGGCAATTCGGCATGGCGATGGTCACCCTGTCGCCCTCGCGCACGCCGATGGTGCGCAGCGCCTTCGCGCAGGTCTTCACCTGCTCGACCAGCTGCTTATACGTCGTGGATTTGCCCATGAAATCCAGCGCGATAAAACCGGGAAACTGCTCGGCGACGCGCTCAAGCGCCTCAAACATCGTCCCCTGAAAGTATTCAAGATGCATGGGCACATCGCCCATGTGCTCCTTCCACGGCGTCTTTGCGGTAATCGTGCTCATTCGTAATCGACCTCCTCCTCAAGCGGACGCTCGAGCAGCTCCGGATTCTCCAGCAGCTTCTTGAGCAGACGGACGGATTTGGAGTAATAATACCCGTCCGCGAGGCGCTCGTCGATCGTCAGCCCGATCTTGACACTCTGGCGCATGGTCACATTCCCCTCCTCATCGTAGAAAGGACGCTTCTTGATCTCGCCGATCGCGCAGAAGACGGAGGTCGTGCCCCAGTTCGTCAGATGATGATAGCCGGCGTCAAGCCTGATGGAACCCAGATTCGTCAGCACCACAGAGGAATAATACGGATCGCCCTTAATGATCTCATAGGGAATCCAGCCGCGCTTGTCAAGAAAGCGCAGCAGCGCGCCGACCAGCTTGAGCAGCGGACCCGGCACCTTCTGCACGAGATTCAGGCTCTTCGTGCCGTCGTCCACCTTGTCGCTGCGGCAGAGGGAAATCTGGCGGAAGATCTCGTCATGGACCGTGTCGATCGTATCGCTCCCCTTGGAGTGGATGATCGCCAGCGCCTCCGCACCATTGTCGGAGAAGATCTTCTTGACCGTAAACGCGGCGGAGACCTCATTGCGCAGATACATGCTCTGGTTGGCGATGAAGCGATTGAGCTTCGGCCTGAGGGTGATGGTCTTGAGCATCGCGGTGATCATCACCTGAAAGAGGTTGTACTTATACTCCGGATTGGAGGCATTCTTCTTTTCCAGATACGCCATCACATTCGTCAGGTCGATGCGCTCGCCGATAAACGCCTCGTTGTCACAGCGATTCGGATACATCAGCGGCATCACCAGATGCATGGCATGGATATTCTTCAGGAGCGCGCCGTCCCTGCGGTCGCCGAATTTCTTTCCCATATGCTTATTCTCCATATGCTTAATGAATATGCTTCAAAAGACGCATACACATATATCATACCATTCTTTTCTTCCGTTTACAAGGCAGTCAATCGTCTATGCGCCTCGTTTTTGCCGAATCTTCGCAACCGAAAACCTTTTCTACCCGGCATAAGCGTTTATTCCTTGCCCGATCCATACGTCAATGCTATAATGCTTTTAGCAACATTTGTATGGCTCCGTCATCCATCACATCAAGAATTGAGGAACATGGCATGAACATTCAGATCAATCAGCTGGGCTATACCCCCTCCATGCGAAAAACCGCCGCACTGCGCGACGCCGCCGCTGCGCTGCTTGAGGTCATCAATGCCGCCGGTGAGACCGTCCTCTCCGTGCCTGTCAAAAAGACCTGTGAGCTCTGGGGCGACAGCCTCTCCGAGGCAGATTTCTCCGCCCTCACTGTGCCCGGCGTCTATACCCTGCGCTGCGGCGACGAGGTCTCCTATCCCTTCGCCGTTTCAGACGCCCCCTATGCCGCCTGTCTGACCGCGCTGCTGGATACGCTCTATCTGCAGCGCTGCGGCGGCGCGCTCGGTGCCGAAGCCGGCGCATATGCCCACCCCGCCTGCCACATGACCCCCGCGCGGATCTACGGCACGCAGGAGCGCATCGACGTCTCCGGCGGCTGGCACGATGCGGGCGATTACGGCCGCTACATTGTCCCCGCGGCAAAGACCGTCGCCGACTTGCTCATCGCCCGCCGCTGGAATGAAAGCGGCATCACGCCGGGGCTCACGCAGCTGATGGACGAGGCGCGCTGGGAGCTTGAATGGATGCTCAAGATGCAGCGCGAGGACGGCGGCGTCTATCACAAGGTCACCACCGCCCTCTTCTGCGGCATGATCATGCCCGAGGAGGACACGGACGAGCTGATCGTCTGCCCCGTCTCCACGACGGCAACGGGCGACTTCGCCGCCTGCATGGCGATGGCCAGCCGCTATTACAAGGAGATCGACGCAGCCTTCGCCGGCCGCATGCTGGAGGCCGCCGTGCGCGCGTGGGATTTCCTCGCGGAGAACGGCCCCATGCTCTTTAGGAACCCTGCCGACATCCGCACCGGCGAATATGACGACGTCACCGACGAGGACGAGCGTCTCTGGGCGCATATTGAGCTGGCGCTCACCACGGACGAGGCACGCTACCTCGCCGCCGCGAAGGAAGCCCTTGCCGCCATCGACCGCAGCGCTGCGCCGCTGGGCTGGGCCGATGTGCGCGGCTACTGCGCCATCGAGGGCCTTGACCTGCCCGGCGAGGCGGGCGAAATCTGCCGCGAGTGGATCATCGCCGAGGCGGATCGGCTGATGAGCCGCATCAACGGCTACGGCATCACCATGACCGAAACCCTCCCCTGGGGCAGCAACATGGACGTCTCCAACCACGGCATAATCCTCTATCAAGCGCTGCTGCTCACGGGCAATGAGGCCTACCGCATCGCAGCCGAGAAGCAGCTGCACTATCTGCTGGGCGTCAACCCCGTCAGCTACTGCTATGTGACCGGCTTTGGCACGCAGCAGGTGCTCCATCCGCACCACAGGCCGAGCGTCGCGCAGAGCGCCGCACAGCCCGGCATGCTCTCCGGCGGCCCTGCCAGCGGCATGATGGACCCCGCCGCGCAGAAGTACCTGCAGGGCCAGCCTGCGGGCAAGAGCTTCGTCGACGACCACGACAGCTACTCCACCAATGAGATCTGCATCTACTGGAATTCGCCGCTGATCGCGCTGCTCTGCGGACTGACGAAGGCGTAATGCCTCACCCCTGCCTGCATATCCAAACCATATGAGCGCAAAGCGAGCCTCCCGCATTATCGCAGGAGGCTCGCTTTTTGGTATTCACTTTTCAGGAGGAATCCTTTATTCTCCCGCCGGCATTTTTACCGCTCCTCCATCGCCTTGTACTTTTCGTACCTCGCAATGGAGTCTTCCTTGGCGATCTTAAAGAGCGTCTGCGCATACTCGGGGAACGTGCGCTTGAGCGCCGCATAGCGGACCTCGCCATCGAGGAACTCCTCATAGTCCATCGTCGGCCTGCCGGAGTCGACCGTCATCGGCTTCTCCGCGTCCGGGTTATAGCGGTAGAGCGTCCAGTAGCCCGCGTCGACCGCACGCTTCATCTCACTCTGCACATTGCGCATGCCGACCTTGATGCCGTGCTGCACGCAGGGCGTGTATGCCACGACGACGGACGGGCCCTTGTGCTGCTCCGCCTCTCGCAGCGCTTTGATGAGCTGATTCGGATCCGCGCCCATGGCGACCTGCGCGACATAGACATTACCGTAGGTCTGGAAGATCGCGCCGAGCTCCTTCTTGCGGCTGCGCTTGCCCGCGGAGGCAAACTGCGCCACAGCACCCAGCGGCGTCGCCTTGGAGCTCTGGCCGCCGGTGTTGGAGTAGACCTCGGTGTCGATGACGAAGACATTGATGTCCTCGCCGCTGGCGATCACGTGATCCAGACCGCCAAAGCCGATGTCATACGCCCAGCCGTCGCCACCGAACATCCAGAAGCACTTCTTCGCCAGCTGATCCTTGCGCTCCAGAATCTGGCTGGCCAGCGGAGAATCACAACCCTCCAGCTCGGCGATCAGCGCATCCGTCGTCCGGCGGGAGGCATCGAAATCGTCAAAGGCGTCAAGCCACGCCTTTGCCGCCTCGCTGCCCGTCTCTTCCGCATAGGCCTCGACGAGCATCTTCTGCTTGGCACGCTGCTGCCTGACGGAGAGGAACATGCCCATCTCCATCTCGGCGTTGTTTTCAAAGAGGCTGTTCGTCCACGCCGGGCCGAAGCCGCGCTTGTTGGTCGTGTACGGAATTCCCGGCATCGGGGAGCCCCACGCCTGGGAGCAGCCCGTGGCATTCGCCCAGTAGACGCGGTCGCCGAAGAGCTGGGTGAGCAGCTTGGCATACGGCGTCTCGCCGCAGCCGGCACACGCCGCAGAGAACTCGATCAGCGGCTGGCGGAACTGGCTGCCCTTGATCGTATACACCGGGAAAATATCGCCCTTGTCGGAGAGGGAAAGGCCGTACTCCCACAGCGCCTTCTTCTCATCATTGAGGACGACCGGCTCCATGGTCAGCGCCTTCTCCTTCGCCGGGCAGCAGGCCACACAGCTGCCGCAGCCCGTGCAGTCATAGGCGGACACCTGCATGGTGAAGTGCAGGCCCTTCGCCGCGCCATTGGCCGGGATGGTCTCAAAGCCCTCGGGCGCGTTTTCCTTCTCCTCGTCATTGAGCAGATACGGGCGGATGACGGCATGCGGGCAGACCAGCGCACAGCGGTTGCACTGGATGCACTTCGCCGCGTCCCACTTGGGCACGCTCAGGGCGATGCCGCGCTTTTCAAACGCAGTGAGGCCCATGTCAATGCGGCCGTCCTCATAGCCCTTGAAGGCGCTGACCGGCAGGTCGTCGCCCTTCTGCCTGTTGATCGGCTCAAGCAGGTTGCGCACGACGGCGGGCTTATCCTCCTCCGCCTTCGCGCATGCTTCCTCCGCCTGCGCCCAGCTCGCCGGGACGTCAACCTTCACCAGCTGCGCCGCGCCCGCGTCAATCGCCGCCACATTGCGGGAGACGACGTCGTCGCCCTTGGCGAAGTACGTCTTACGGACGGCATCTTTGATCATTTCCAGCGCGCGCTCGGTCGGGATGACCTCCATGAGCTTGAAGAACGCCGCCTGCAGCACCGTATTGGTATGGCTGCCCAGACCGAGCTCAAGCGCAATCTTATTGGCGTCGATCACATAGAACTGAATGTGCTTCTGCGCGATCTGGCGGCGAACCTCCGCCGGGAGATGCGCCTCCAGCTCCGCCTGCGTCCAGCTGCAGTTGAGCAGGAAGACGCCGCCCTCGACGACCTCGCCCACCATGTCATACTGGCCGATATAGCTCTGATTGTGGCAGGCGACGAAATCCGCCTGCTTGACATAGTAGGAGCTGGCGATCGGCTTGTCGCTGAAGCGCAGGTGGGACTTCGTCACGCCGAAGGACTTCTTCGCATCGTACTCAAAGTACGCCTGCGCGAACTTGTCCGTGTTGTCGTTGATGATGCGCACGGTGTTGTGATTCGCGCCGACCGTACCGTCGCCGCCGAGGCCCCAGAACTTGCAGCGGACCATGCCCTCCGTCTCCTCATGATAGGGCTTGAGCGGCAGAGACAGATGCGTCACGTCGTCATTGATGCCGACGGTAAAGCTGCGCACGGGCTTGTCGGACGCCAGATTCTCAAAGACCGCGACGATCTGGGACGGATCGGTGTCCTTGGAGCTCAGGCCGTAGCGGCCGCCGATCACGCGGATGCTGCGTTCGCTGTTCATCAGCACGCCGCAGACGTCCTCAAAGAGCGGCTCGCCCGCCGCGCCCATCGCCTTGCAGCGATCCATGACGGCGATGCGCTCCACCGTCTCCGGCAGCGCGGCGAGGAAGTGCTTCGCGGAGAACGGACGGTACAGATGCACCTGCAGGAAGCCGACCTTCCTGCCCTCTGCCGTCATCTTCTCCACGACACTGCGCGCCACGCCGCTCACGGAGCCCATGGCGATGATCACATCGGTCGCATCCGGCGCGCCGTAGTAATTAATGGCGTGATACTCGCGGCCGGTGATGGTCTTCATCTCGGCCAGATAGCCCTCGACGATATCCGGCAGCTCCGCGTAGAAGGTGTTGTTCGCCTCGCGGACCTGGAAGTAGACATCGCCGTTCTGCACGGTATTGCGCAGCATCGGGTGCTCGGGATTGAGCGCGCCGTCGCGGAAGGCCTTGAGCGCATCCTGGTCGATCAGCGCCGCGATCTTCTCCTGGTCCGGAATCTCGATCTTGTTGATCTCATGCGACGTCCTGAATCCGTCAAAGAAGTGCATGAAGGGAATCCTGCCTTTGATGGCGCTCAGATGCGCCACCGGCGCCAGATCCGCCACCTCCTGCACGCTGCCCGCGCTGAGCATGGCAAAGCCAGTCTGGCGGCAGGCCATCACGTCGCTGTGATCGCCAAAGATGCTCATCGCATGCGTGCCGACCGTGCGGGAAGCCACATGCAGCACGGCGGGCAGGCGCTCGCCGGCAATGCGGTAAAGGACGGGCACCATCAGCATGAGGCCCTGAGAGGATGTGTAGGTCGTCGCCAGCGA
Organism: Clostridia bacterium; assembly: GCA_017936375.1. Taxonomy (GTDB): domain Bacteria; phylum Bacillota; class Clostridia; order Christensenellales; family Aristaeellaceae; genus Ventricola. The sequence goes on along the minus strand of JAGBFR010000020.1, from coordinate 10,891 downwards.
GCCGGTCTGCAGCGCGCCGTGCACAGCCGTGACAGCGCCTGCCTCGGACTGCATCTCCGTCAGCGTCACCGTCTGGCCGAAGACATTCTTCCTCCCCTTGGCGGACCACGCGTCCGTCAGGCCCGCCATGGGCGAGGACGGCGTGATCGGGTAGATCGCCGCCACCTCCGTAAAGGGATAAGCCATATAGGCGGCCGCTTCGTTGCCGTCCATGGTCATGTATGTTTTCTGCATATTCAGTCACCTCTGGTTGATAATCGGTCTGCGATCACTGCTGCCCCTTCGCGGTATCGATGCCCGCCGCATTGACGAGCCCGAGACGCTGGGAAGCCTCCTCGCGCATCTTGTACTTGAGCACCTTGCCCGCCGCGTTCATCGGGAAGGAATCCACGAATTCGATGTACCGGGGCACCTTGTGGCGCGCCATGCTGGCGGCGATGTAGTCGTGCATCTCCTCCACGGTCATGCTGCAGCCATCCTTGAGGATGACGCAGGCCATGGCCTCCTCGCCGTAGCGCTTATCCGGCACACCGATGACCTGCACGTCGCGCACGCTGGGATGGGTGTAGATGAACTCCTCGATCTCCTTGGGATAGATGTTCTCGCCGCCGCGGATGATCATGTCCTTGAGACGGCCCGTGATGCGGAATGTACCGTCCGAATTCCGGCAGGCAAGGTCTCCGGAATGGAGCCAGCCGTCGGCGTCGATGGTATCCCGCGTCGCATCCGGCATCTTGTAGTAGCCCTTCATGATGTTATAGCCGCGGGAGCAGAACTCGCCGTTCTCGCCATCGGGCACGATCTCTCCCGTCTCGGGATTGATGACCTTGGTCTCAACATGCGGGAAGTTGTAGCCGACGGTATCCGTGCGCAGATCAAGCGGATCCGTCCATGCAGACATCGTGCTGCCGGGCGCAGACTCCGTCTGGCCATAGACGCTGACGATGCCGCGCATGTTCATCTCATTGGGATCGGCTGCGCGGCGCATCAGCTCGGGCGGGCAGCCCGCGCCGGCCATGATGCCCGTGCGCATGTAGGAGAAATTGGTCTTCCTGTAATCCTCATGGTTGAACATGGCGATGAACATCGTCGGCACGCCATTGAAGCAGGTAATCCGCTCCTGATTGATGCACGCCAGAGAGGACTTGGCCGAGAAATACGGCATTGGGCAGACCGTTGCGCCATGCGTCATCGAGGACGTCATGGAAAGCACCATGCCGAAGCAATGGAACATCGGCACCTGGATCATCATGCGGTCCGCCGTGGAGAGGCCCATGCGGTCGCCGATGCACTTGCCGTTATTGACGACGTTATAGTGCGTGAGCATGACGCCCTTGGGGAAGCCGGTCGTGCCGGAGGTGTACTGCATATTGCACACATCGTCCGGGCGGACGCGCGCCGCCATGCGGGCGAGCTCCTCCGGGGCGACGAGCTCCGCGCGCTCCATCGCCTCGTCAAAGGTCAGGCAGCCGGGCTGCTTAAAGCCCACGGTGATGACATTGCGCAGGAACGGCAGACGCTTGCAGTGCAGCGGCTTGCCCGGCTTGCTGGATGCGATCTCCGGGCAAAGCTCGTTGATGATCTGCCTGTAGTTGGAATCAAGGCAGGATTCGATCATGATCAGCGTGTGCGTATCCGACTGACGCAGCAGATAATCCGCCTCATGGCTCTTGTACGCGGTATTGACCGTCACCAGCACGGCGCCGATCTTGACCGTCGCCCAGAAGGCGATGTACCACGCGGGCACATTCGTCGCCCAGACGGAGACCTTCATGCCCGCCTTCACGCCCAGAGAGATCAGCGCGCGGGCGAAGTTGTCCACATCCTCGCGGAACTCTTCGTATGTGCGCACATAGTCGAGCGTCGTGTACTTGAAGGCGTACTGATCGGGGAATTCCTCGACCATGCGGTCAAGCACCTGAGAGAACGTGAGGTTGACCAGCTCGTCCTTCTTCCAGACGTACTGGCCGGTGCCGTCGTGGTTGGGATAGAGCGCCTTCTTCTTGCCGCGGGTCTTTTCAAAGCGGCTCATGTAGTTGACGAAGTGTGGGAAGATGACCTCGTACTCGGGCAGATCCTCCATCCACTCCACCTTCCACTCGAGGGAGATGAAGCCATCATAGTCGATGGAAGAGAGCGCACGCATCATCTCATCGACGGGCAGCGTGCCCTCGCCGATCAGGTTATAGGTGTCCTTATCGTCAGAGTCGCGCAGGTGCACATGACGGACATACGCGCCGAGGTTGCGGATGGTCGTATCCGCGCTCTCGCCGCAGTCGCGGTAGGGATGATGGATATCCCACAGCGCGGCCAGCTGGTCGCAGGCGAAATCGTCCATCAGCGCGCGCAGGCGGCCGGTATTGGCATAGATGCCGCTGGTCTTGATGAGGATGGTGACGTCTGCCTCTTCCGCATCGCCGAGCAGCTCGGCAAGACGGCTGCGGACGAGATCCTCCTGATCGTGCAGCGCGACAACCGCCACATACGGCACCTGCATCTGCTTCGCCGTCTGGATCAGGCTGCGGATCACGGGAACGGGATTCTCCTCATCGGAGGCTATATCGCAGGATGTATCAAAGCAGGGGATCGCCAGCTTCTTCTCCCGCAGCTGGCGGGCCGTCGCCGCCATATTGTACTTATGGAAGGGCGCGCTGCGCTCCATCATCTCAGGGAACTTGGGCAGGTTATAGACCTCAATACCGGCAAAATCCATGGTTTCGCCGATCTCCAGATACTCCTCCCAGCTCAGATGGGACCAGCCTCTGGTCGAAAAGGAAAGCTTCATGCCATTTCCGCCTCCTCATAAGTGATCTTGTTCAGCGCGTTGATGTACGCCTGAATGCTGGAGCCGACGATGTCCGTCGACGTGCCGCGGCCGGAGTAGAGCTTGCCGCCCGAACGCAGGCGTACAACCGTCTCGCCCATGGCCTCGCGGCCCTCGGTGACGGAGCGGATCTGGAAGTCGTCGAGCTCATAGTGGCAGCCCACGATATTCTCAATGGCGAGGAACGCGGCGTCCACCGGGCCGTCGCCCAGCGCAACGCCCTCCAGCTTCTGCCCGTGCTTCTCCATCTGCATATGCGCCATAGAGGAAGAGATATTGCTCGCCGTGATGCTGTAGCTGGTGAGCACATACGTGGAGGGCACCTGCATCGCAGCAGAGGCCACGATGGTATCCAATTCGCGGTTGGTGATGACATCCCTGCGCGCTGCGATGACCTTGAAGGCCTCCCACACGCGCGCGCCGTCCTCTTCGCTCAGGTCATAGCCCAGCTTTTCAACGGCTTTGAGCACGGTGCCCATGGTGTCATGGCTGGTGAGGGACACTTCCTCGCCGATCTCCTGCACACCGTTGTCAAAGGGAGAATTCTTGCTGCGCTGCGTCTCGCACATCCATGCGATCTGCTTGACGATGCGGTTCATCTCCACCGTGCGCACGGAGCAGTTCACGCCCCACGTATCGCCCTTCGCCGCCAGCAGGCGGGAGACGTTGGACAGGGAGATCCGGTTGATCGGGTACGCAGCCGCCTTGATCTCGCGCACGCCGTGGCGGATCGCCGCAATCGCGCAGGCGTCGGCCATCGCCAGCTCATTGGAACAGGACATGCCGAGCACGACGTCCTTCAGCCCGGCGACATTCTCGTAGAGAGAATCAAGGAACGCCGTCAGCTCATCCGGGAGGATCGCGCCCGTCACATCGCAGACAGTAACCGTCCCTGCGCCGGCGTCAATCGCGGTCTGAATCGCCTTGTACAGGAAAGCGGGATCGCTGCGCGTCGCGTCGTCCGCGATGAACTCGACATCCTGCGTCTTCGCGCGGCAGGCAGCGACGCTCTCCTCAATCGCTTTGAGCATGGCCGCCGGCTTCTTATTAAAGAGATACTCCATCTGCACCGTGCTGATGGACGCGCAGACCTGCAGACGCGGCCGCTTCGCTGCCTTAAGCGCATTCCACGTCGCGTCGACGCTCTCCTGCGTCAGCTGCACGGGAACAGCGACAATGCTGTTCTTCACCGTGGATGCTACGGATTTGATGCGAAGCATATCGATCTTCGGCTGCACAATAGGCTCTAGCTCAATCACAGATACACCCAGCTTGTCCAGCAGCTTCGGAATCTCAATCTTCTCCTTAAAGGAGAGCGCAAATTCCCTGCCGGACTGCTTCATGGTCACATCGCTGATTCTGATCTGTTCCATTTTGCTGCACCTCTTATTCATGAATATCTGATTGGGTAAAAAAAAGTCCCTGAAGCCATTGCTTCAAGGACGAATAAGCCATTCGCGGTACCACCTTGATTACAGCAGCCTTACGGCATACTGTCACTCTCGGGCTCAAGTCAAGCCCAAAGCCGATAACGGGGCGACCGTACTCCACTACTCAAAACCAGTGTCCTTCGCAGAGTCAACTCAGGAGTGAGACTGCTTGCTCTCTTCCGCACCGGTTCACACCAGCCACCGGCTCTCTGAAGCTACCCGAGAGAAGCATACTTCCGTTACAGTCTTTGCTGTTGAAATTTTCTGTAGTATAGCACAGCAGCGCATTGAAGTCAAACAAATCTTCGATAGATTTCATCCTTTTTTTGAAAAACGTTCACCTATTTTCCCCATCCCTATCCGGCATGCCGTATTTCACCTTGCAAATCGGGCATTTCTTTTCACTCTGCCAGTATCTCTTCTTGAAATTTCCATGGTTTGCTAGTATAATTTCTTTGTTTGGATATTTGAGTTTCTTCTCATCTGAGTTCTATGAAGGAGGATATTTCACATGATCGCTTGGAAGAATATGGACACGCTCGCTTCCTATAAGGCCCTTCAGGGCACGGAGCGCATTGACCTCGCCGCCGCCATGGCCGGCGAAGCCGGTGCGCAGCGCGTGAAGAACTACACCGTTCCCATGGGCGCGGGCCTCGATTTCAACTTTGGCTCGAGGCCGGTTGACGACGCCATTCTCGCCGCCCTTGCAGCCTTTGCCAAGGAAGCGCAGCTGACGGAGAAGTTCGCCGCGCTCTACAATGGCGAGGTCATCAACACCGGCGAAAAGCGCCGCGTGCTGCATCACCTGACCCGCGGTCAGCTGGGCGACGCCGTCATCGCCGACGGCGTTGACAAGCGCGCCTTCTATACCGAGCAGCAGGCGAAGATCGCCGAGCTGGCCAACAAGGTCCACGCGGGCGAGATCACCAATGCCGCGGGCGAGAAGTTCACCACCGTCGTACAGATCGGCATCGGCGGCAGCGACCTTGGCCCCCGCGCGATGTATCTCGCGCTGGAGAACTGGGCGAAGGTCAACGGCACCCTCAAGATGAAGGCTGAATTCATCAGCAATGTCGACCCGGACGACGCCGCCGGCGTGCTCAGCAAGATCGACGTCGCGCACTCCCTGTTCGTGCTGGTCTCCAAGTCCGGCACCACGCTGGAAACCCTGACCAACGAGTCCTTCGTTAAGGATGCGCTGGCCAAGGCCGGCCTCGACGCCTCCAAGCACATGATCGCCGTCACCAGCGAGACCTCCCCGCTGGCCAAGAGCGCCGATTATCTCGCCGCCTTCTTCATGGACGACTACATCGGCGGCCGCTACTCCTCCACCTCCGGCGTGGGCGGCGCGGTGCTGTCCCTCGCCTTCGGCCCCGAGGTGTTCGGCATGTTCCTTGACGGCGCCGCCGAGGCGGACAAGCTGGCCAAGAACGAGGACCTGCTCGCCAACCCGGCGATGCTCGACGCCCTGATCGGTGTGTACGAGCGCAATGTCCTCGGCTATCCGACCACCGCCGTCCTGCCCTACTCTCAGGCGCTCAGCCGCTTCCCGGCGCACCTGCAGCAGCTGGATATGGAATCCAACGGCAAGTCCGTCAATCGCTTCGGCGAGCCGGTTGACTATGTGACCGGCCCGGTCATCTTCGGCGAGCCCGGCACCAACGGCCAGCACTCCTTCTATCAGCTGCTCCATCAGGGCACGGACATCATCCCGCTGCAGTTCGTCGGCTTCCGTTACAGCCAGATGGCCTCTGACGTGGTCATTCAGGGCAGCACCAGCCAGCAGAAGCTCTGCGCGAACGTCGCTGCGCAGATCATCGCCTTCGCCTGCGGCAAGGACGACGAGAACCGCAACAAGTACTTCGCCGGCGGCCGTCCCTCCAGCATCATCATCGGCGACAAGCTGACCCCGCAGGCGCTCGGCGCGCTGCTCGCCCACTTCGAGAACAAGGTCATGTTCCAGGGCTTCGCGTGGAACCTGAACAGCTTCGACCAGGAAGGCGTGCAGCTGGGTAAGGTCCTCGCCAAGCGCGTTCTGGCGCACGAGACCGACGGCGCGCTGAAGGTCTACAGCGATCTTCTGGGCATCTGATCCTGATCGCATATTCTCATCATAACACTTTGCCCGCGTATCTCTCCGATACGCGGGCTTTTTGTATGCGTCTGCGTTATTTGTGCGCATTGACACCCTTCCCTGCGCAATGCTACAATCACCTTATAGAAGCTTTCACACCAAACGGCCGCATGGTCGCTCCGGAAAGGACGCTGCCCTATGGATTATAGCAACCTCATCAGGGATCTTCAGGCCCTCCATCTGAATCTGTATGATCTCGCCCTGTATACGCCCAAAGGCATTCAGACCTATCGCTTTCAGCCCGGCAGCAACTGCAGCAACAGCTATTCCGTCGCCAAGGTCTTTATCGTCACCGCGCTCGGTATCCTATGGGACGAGGGACGCTGGCATCCGGATGATCCCATCTGCTGGTATCTTGATCTGCCTGCCGACGCCGAACCGCGCTGGAAGGACGTGACCATTGAGCATGCCATTACCCACCGCATCGGCTTTGACGAGGGCTTTTTGGATATCGACAGCGACGATCCGACGAGTTATCCTACGCAGGATTATCTCTCCATGGTATTCTCCCATCCTCTTGTCCATGCGCCCGGCACGCACGAGCAGTACAGCGACGCCGCGTACTACCTCCTCTCCAGACTGATTACAAGCATCTGTGGAGAACGCACAGACACTTTCCTGCACCACCGTATCCTGCAGCCGCTCGGATTCCATGAAGCTGCGTGGAGCCGCTGTCCGCAGGACTACCCCATCGGTGCAACCGGCCTGTATATCAGTTCCGAGGACATGGTCAAGCTTGGCGCGCTGTATCTTCAGAGCGGTGTCTGGCAGGGCCAGCGGCTGCTCTCTAGAGAATGGACGGACATGTTACTGGGACGCGGCTATGAGCTCACGCCCCTCTCTCCCGACGTTCCCGGCTGCACGCTGATTGGCAAATGGGGCATGTATGGTCAACTGCTCGCCCTTTCCCCCGAAAGGCAGCTTGCCCTCGCCATCCACGCTCATATGCGGCGCAGCGACAGCAATCGGCTTGGGGAGTATCTGAGCCGGTTGTGAGTTTATGACTTTGCCAGTTACATCTGCATAAAAAGAGACCCATCATCAGGTAATCCTTGGACTGCTTAAAGGAGAATAGACAGTGAAATAAAAACCCTCCTGTTGTAGAGTTTAGGAAATCAAAACTACGACAGGAGGGTCGTTTCATGTCCAGACAATACACACATGTTCAGGGATTGCTGCCTAGCGTAATTAAATCTCTTAGGTATGTATTTACGCTTACGCTGTTTTCAAGCTCATCACACAGCTGGAGGACGTATCCGTTGTACATTGATTCATCCACTTGTTCTAGCGGCAAATCAGGTTCAAAATATCTGTAAAATCGCAAGTGGCTCTGCCTGTAGTGATTGATCGTTGCTCCTCTAAGATTTCGCTGTCTGCAATCCAGCAAATACAGTTCACAACCGTCTTTGAACGTCATGCTCTTAGTAACGTCAAGCCTGATCCTTTTCATTTTTTCGCCCTCTTTCACAATAAAGACATAACAAAAAAGTAGACACATCATCGCAGAAATCCTGAAAATGATGTGTCTACTCTATTTTTCTAGTTATTTAAGGCGAGATCAAAGAATCAAACCTTAAATTCCGCTCAGAACAGCCAGTTTTTCCAGCTATTCCTTACTTCGCCAGCGCCTGGGAAACCGCAACGGCAACGGCGACGGTCATGCCGACCATCGGGTTGTTGCCCTAAACGATCTTCAAGATTTTATTCTACTCTCTTGAGTTTAATTGTAGCTGACGTCCCTGCCTTTTTCAATCCCCATATACCTTATGCTTACCTCGCCATGTTTCAGCATGTTCGCCTTCATTCATATAGTTTTTTACGCTCGGGGACATGTCGGGGACACGGCCTCTTGCCGTTCGTTTTCGGGGTCAAATATGATCCATCTCTCCGTTCCTTATCCATACATGGTATTGAGGATTTCCACCGACTGCTTTCTCATTTCATCAGTGGCATGGACATATACCCTGCGCGTCGTTTCCTCACTCTTGTGTCCCAGCCTTCTCTGAATTTCTTTGCTGGATACCCCCGCCTCTTCCAGCTCCGTCGCATGCGTGTGGCGAAGGCTGTGAAAATCAAATGCCGGGCATCCAAGCTCCTGATGAATCACCTTAGAGCAATGCTGCATCACGCGAGGCTGAATATACGATCCGTCACACCTTACCGTAACCATCTGGATCTCGTTACCGTTCCCGTCCGCATTGATGTATCCTTCTGAGTCAGCATACAAACGAACATATGCCTTTCCATAGCCAAGTCGGAATTGAAGCTGCCTTTGTCTCTCCCGTTTCAGATACGCCATCGTCTCTCGATCCATATCGATTTTACGATATGAATCATATTTGGGCGGAACGATTCTCCACTGTTGCCTGTCTTTGTACCATTGTACCTGCTTGTTAATGTCGATCTGCCCATTGGCAAAGTCAATGTCATCCCAGCAGAAAGCAAATGCTTCACCGATTCGCGTTCCACCTTTATATCCAAAGAGCAATGGTGTATAACACGAATGTCCTTCAGGGAATCGAACAAAAATCTCCTTCACGGTTTCTCGTTCCAATGGCACCCTAAGCTTTGAACGAAGCTTTCTGGATGCATTCCAAGACGGAAGCTCAACTTCCAATGCCTCATTTCTTACAACCCACTTCATTCGCTTTGCATATTTGAGTGCCTTAGAAATGATTCCTTTCACGCTGGAGATCGTGTTCCGAGAATACTGCGCTTTTGCCATCTCATTGATGAACCGCTGGATTACATGTGTAGATAATGAAGAAACGGCATACTGCCCAAGTGCCGGTTTGATATGATTACGAATCCTTTTTTCATAATTCTTGATCGTCTCATCCGCCAATTCCTGTCGGCAGTATTCTTCCATCCAGCTGTCCAGCACATCCGAAAAAGACATTCTGGAAGGTTCAATCACTTCGCCTCCGCCAAGATACTCCGCATAAGCGAGCGTTGCAGCCGCAACCGCATCCTGTTTTCTTTTGAATCCACTCTTCTCTTTTCTCTGTCGCTTTCCATCTACCGTGCAAAGCTCAAAACGATATTGCCAATTCGGCTTTTTCTTTTTTCCGTTCTTATCGAACTTTCCTTCGTTCCGATCCCGATAATAAATCTCGCCCAAATCAAACACCTCCTTGAGACGAGTTCATTATACTTCTCAGATATTCTGAAGACAATTTTATCGCCATGTCAGCTATTGGCTTCGAGAGTCAAATCCATGTTCTGCTTTTCAAGCAGATACTCCGCAACCGCTTCGCGCGTCGTCTTCTTAGTGCCGCCGATACACCACCAGGTCATCTCGTTGCGCTTCCAAATCTCATAAATCTTGTTTTTGTTCACTCCCAGAAGCTTTGCCGCCTCCTGCGCACCGATAAGTTCCACATCATTAATCTTCTTAAGAACCATAATTGCACTCCTTTATTGTTTTATAACGTTGTTCTCGGTTTCTATTCTATCACAATACAAAGAAACAAAAAATGTTACAGACCGGCTCTGGCCAGCCGTCATAACTCCGCTGTGCCGTTTCTCATACACAGCAGGGCTCCCCTCTAGTCCATGAGAGGCCGTGTGGAAGTCTCATTATACCCATGCGCCTGATCGCGCCCTGCCTGCCACAGCAAGGTCTGTGAGATGCGTTGATCGCTCATATCATCGCGACGCCTCACATCCCGCTCCGCTGCATGGGGAACTGTATCTGCAACGCTGCTATTCTCTTTTCAAGGTTCCCGAAGAAAAAACTCCCTTCACTTATCACCAGAAAAAACGCCAAAAAGTTTCCATGTTTTCGGAAATTTCTTTGAAAAAACTTTTGAGAGGGGCAAATGGCGTCTGTTCATCCATTTGCTCTCCATTTCATTGCCTCAATTCATTGTCTTTTTCAGGAACTTACCGACCTGCTTTAAGCCCCGCTCGATGCTTTTGCCGATTGCAGGGATATTCGTCCCCTCAACCCTCGCGATCTCGCTCTTGCTCATACCCAAGAAATAATGCGCGTAGATACGCCTTGCCTGCATCTCCGGCAGCGTACTCATCGCTGCATAAAGCTCGTTCATCGTCAGCTTTCTTTCGTAAATCTCTTCCGGGGACATGGAAACATACCGAACGCTTTTCTCCAGACTCGGATCGCGCTCCAAAGAGTAATAGGCTTTGTGATACCGCGTCTTCTCCGTATAGGCTCTTTCCTCCCTCTCATATCCCTGCATGAATGCAGCCAATTCATCAGGAACATCAACATAGCAATCCTCTTCATAGAAAGGTTAGAAATCCTTCAGGTTAATCCGTTTCATTGTCGCTCTCCTTTTCGTCGTGATGTATCAAGGCGAAAAGGAGCAGGCGGGCCACGGACACAAACTGAGGCATGCAAAATCAAAACCACCGGCTAAGCCGGTGGTATGTTCCACGCCTTCAAGGCGAATGTACTAGCAGCGTCTCAAGACGCACCGAATAGTCCGGCAACCGCATGGTTATCTCAGGCCGCCGCTAAAGCGGCCTGTTTTTTATGCC
>JAGBFR010000019.1 GCA_017936375.1 Clostridia bacterium | reverse complement strand
TTGCAGTTGCCAGACCGCATTTTGATTATACAACAAAAGGAGTTTTTCCATCTACATCATCGCCAGAAGGCTTCTTTTGAACCACTCGCCTAGCGAGTGGTTTTCTTCATACAAAAAAAGCGCAGAGGAATCTCCTCCGCGCTCTATTGTTACACGTTCTCGTAGCCCAGCGTGCGCAGATCGTCCATGCGGTTGCGCCAGTCCTCGCGGACCTTGACCCAGAGCTGCAGATTGATCCTCGTGCCGAGCAAATTCTCGATGTCCTTGCGGGACTCCGCGCCGATGGTGCGCAGCATCGCGCCCTGCTTGCCGATGATGATGCCCTTATGGCTCGCGCGCTCGCAGTAGATCGTCGCGTGGATCTCGGTCATATTCTCGCTCAGCTTCTGGATGCGCATCATCTCCACGCCCACGCCGTGCGGCACCTCCTCGCGCAGGTGCAGCAGCGCCTTCTCGCGGATGATCTCCGCGCAGATCACGCGCTCCGGCTGATCGGTCATCATGTCGTCCGGGAAGTACTTGGGGCCTTCCGGCAGATAGGAGACGATGAGCTTCTTGAGCTCCTCCATGCCCCTGCCCGTGCGCGCGCTCAGCGGCACGATGGCGTCATAGCCGCACTCGGCAAAGGACTGGATGGCAGCCATGAGCTTCGCCTCTTCGACGATGTCCGTCTTGTTGAGGGCGAGGATCTTCTTCACCTTGCGCGCAGCCATCTCCTCGACGATTGCGCGGTCCTGCGGGCCGATGTCGCTCACATCCACCAGCACCAGCAGCACGTCGATGCCGTCCATCGCGTCCTGCACGGACTTGACCATGTACTCGCCCAGCTTTGTGCGCGGCTTGTGCAGGCCCGGCGTATCGAGGAAGACAATCTGCCAGTCCGGGTTGGTCGCCACGCCCATGATGCGGTTGCGCGTGGTCTGCGGGCGGTTTGAAACGATTGCGACCTTCTCGCCGACCATCGCGTTCATCATGGTGGACTTGCCGACGTTCGGGCGGCCGACGATCGCGGCAAAGCCCGAGCAGAATTTCTTTTCAATGTTCATGTTTACCTCTTGTTGTTTCTGCGCGCCATGGCGCGCCGGGGCTGCGCTGGGCAGCCCGTATTCATCATCGCCAATACGGGGCGAACGTCCGTTTATTTACCCAGAGAAACCGGGCCAAAGCCCTCCGGCAGCAGCTGCGCAAGCATCGCCTCGCGGACATTGCCGTCCCATGTGACGAGCACGCGCAGCTCCGGCGCGAATTCATAGAGCGACTGCCTGCATGCGCCGCAGGGGAACGGCGCGGAGCCCGCGCCGGCGATGGCGATGGCGGTAAACTCCCGCGCGCCCTCGCTGACCGCCTTGCACAGCGCCGTGCGCTCCGCGCAGAGCGTATTGCCGTAGGCGGCGTTTTCAACGTTGCAGCCGGTGTAGACAGTGCCGTCCTTCGCCAGCAGCGCTGCGCCGACGCGATAGCCGGAGTACGGCACATAGGCGAAATTCATCATCTCTCTCGCCTTCTCAAGAAGCAGTTCATCCGTCATCCGGGTCACTCCTCTCTGGTCAGGCCGATGGACGCAAGCGCGCGCTCCTCCATCGCCCTCATCACTGGCTTATCCTCCGGCGTCATATGGTCATAGCCCATCAGGTGGAACAGGCCATGCGTGAGCAGATAGCCGCCCTCGCGCCGCTCGCTGTGCCCGTATTCCGCCGCCTGCGCGCGGACGTGATCCATCGAAATGATGATATCACCCAGCACGCACGCGCCGATCTCCGGGTCATACTCCCTGCGCAGCTGCTGCGCGCAGCTCCCCGCCGTCCTACCCTTCGGGTAATTGACGCTCGGGAAGGAGAGCACGTCGGTGGAGGCGTCCTTGCCGCGCTGCTCGCGGTTGACGATGCGGATTTCCTCATCGCCGACGATCCGGATGAAGACATAGATCTTTTCCTCCACGCCCTCCGTCCGCTTTGCCGCGTCCGCGCAGCGCTGCATCAGCGCCCTGTCCTCGGGCGAAAGCTGCCCGCGCTCATCCTCGAATTCCAGAATCATTTCTTCTCCTCCGGCGCACTCTTCGCAGCGGCAGCCTGCTCAGCCGCTCGCTTTTCGCTCTTGCGCTGCGCCTTCTTCAGGTCGACCTTCGGGTACTCGATGCGCTCGTGGAAGACGCCCTGCAGCACCGTTTCAAACGCGGTGCAGATCTTGCCGATATCGCGGAAGGTCAGCGTACATTCATCCAGCTGGCCGTCCTCCATCTTGCCGCGCACGAGCTTGCGGATCATGGCGGACATCTTTTCCCGCGTCGGCTCCTGAATGGAGCGCACAGCCGCCTCGACCGTGTCGGCCAGCATCAGGATCGCCGCCTCCGCCGTCTGCGGCTTCGGGCCGTCATAGCGGAAATCGCGCAGGTCGACATTCTCCTCGCCCAGCAGCTTGACCGTCTTGGCATAGAAGTACATGACCGGCGTGTCACCATGGTGCTGGCGGATCATATCGACCAGCGACTCCGGCAGGTGATGCTTGCGCGCCAGCTCCACGCCGTCGCGCGTATGCTCGGTGAGGATGGCGGTCGACACGCGCGGATCCGTCTTGTCATGCGGATTCTCGCCGATCTGGTTTTCCTTAAAGTACATCGGGCGCACCAGTTTGCCGATGTCGTGATAATACGCGCCCACGCGCACCAGCAGCGCATCCGCGCCGATGGCCTCCGCGGCGGCCTCGCCCAGATTGGCGACGATCATCGAATGATGATAGGTGCCCGGGGTCTCGATCATCAGCCTGCGCAGCAGCGGCTGATTGGGGTTGGACAGCTCAATCAGCTTCGCCGGGGTGACGAGGTTGAACGCCGCCTCAAGGATCGGCTGCAGGCCGACGCAGAGCACGGCGGAGGCAAACGCGCCGATCAGCGCATAACCAAGGCCGGTGAGCACGGAGGTCAGGCTCATCAGTTCCACAGCGTCCACCGCAACCATCACCAGCAGGTCGATCACGCCGACAATCAGGCCCGACACGAGCACGAACACGCGCGCCGGATTCTTGCGCAGCAGGAAGATCGACGCCGTACCGCCCACGGCGGTCAGCATAAGGACGGTCATCGCCTGCGCAGTCGCGATGCCCGTGCCCTTCACCGTCAGGAAGGTCATCAGGATCGCCGTGACGATATTGAGCAGGATGGCGGGCTTGACGCCGAGCAGATTGACCGCCAGCATCGCCGCCAGCATCACCGGCATCGCGCGCACATCGAGATAACGGCCAAAGAGCAGGCTCATGGCGATCGTCAATACGCCCGCAATCAGCAATACAAGCGCGCTGCGCCCCATGTGAAACAGCTCCGGCGCAAACATCGCGGTGAACACATACGCCGCTGCCATGACCAGCGCGATGGCGATGGCCGCGTTGATATAAAGCGAATAATCCACGCTGTCGCCGCGGAGCAGGCCCAGCGCCTCCAGCACGGCGATCTGCTCCGCGCTCACGCGGTCGCCCTTGACGACGATATTCTGGTCCTGCTTGTAGATCGTCGGCTCCACGGCGTCATACGCCTTCTGCCGGTTCTCCTCCGTTGCCTCCTGGTCAATGAGCATGTTCGGCCTCAGGCAGGCGCGCAGCGTCGGAATCGCAATGTTGTACCACAGATCCGTGCGCGTGTTGTAGGCGACGATCTGCTGAATGTTGTTGATCGCCTCGGTCGTCTGGCCCTCGGTGATCATGGAGACGAGTGTGGTCTTCGCCGCCGAGCTCACGCTCTGATACAGGCTCTCAAAGTCCCGCTCCGCCGTGTTCATCAGCGTGCGGACCTGATACTCGCTCAGCGTGATGCTGGTGAGCAGGCGCGAGGCCTGCGCATAGTCCTCCGCCGAGAAAGAGCTGTTGTCCTGCGTCCATCCGGCGCGGATCTGCTCGCCCAGCTCGCGCACGGCGCGCAGCTCGGAGAAAACCGCGTCCAGATCCAGCAGCACCGCCTCGGAGACGGTGTCGTCCTTATAGTAAACCGGGGACACGGCGTCCGCCGCTGCCTGACGGCGGCGCTTGGTGGTGATGCTGTCCTCCACATCCCGGCTGGCTGTAATCGTCTTGGGCGCAACGCCGCCCACAGAGATATCATACTGCTCAGGCGAGATGGTGATCAGGCAGATGCACAGCAGCACGGCATAGGTCAGCAGCGCGTAAAGCGCCAGCTTCACGCCGGTGCTCGCCCCCTCAAGCCATGCCTTCCCCTTCATCCTGATGTTTTCCATGGATCCATTCCTCCTTCGCGCGGACGGCATGCGCGTCATATGCGCGCACAATCGCCTGCACCAGCTCATGACGCACGACGTCCTGATGCGTCAGCCGCATGACGGCGATATCCTCCACGCCTTCAAGCACCTCGACCGCTTCGGTCAATCCGCTCTTCCTGCCGCGCGGCAGGTCGATCTGCGAGGGATCGCCGGTGACGACGATCTTCGAGCGGAAACCCATGCGGGTGAGGAACATCTTCATCTGCTCCTGCGTTGTGTTCTGCGCTTCATCCAGAATGATGAAGGCGTCGGACAGCGTCCTGCCGCGCATATACGCCAGCGGCGCAACCTCGATGACGCCGCGCTCCTGCATGCGCTGGCACGTCTCCGCGCCGAGCATGTCAAACATCGCGTCATACAGCGGACGCAGGTACGGATCGACCTTCTGATTCAGGTCGCCGGGCAGGAAGCCCAGCTTTTCGCCCGCCTCGACCGCAGGGCGCGTGAGCACAATGCGCTCAACGTCCTTATTCTTGAGCGCGGCGACCGCCATCGCCATCGCCAGATACGTCTTGCCCGTACCGGCGGGGCCGATGCCGAATGTCAGCGTGTTCTTCTTGATCGCGCGGACGTAATTGCGCTGGCCGATCGTCTTGCAGCGGATCGGGCGGCCGCGGAACGTCGTCGCCACCACATCCTTGAACAGCGAATCCAGCTGCTCGAGCTCGTTTTCGCTGCTCAGCGTCACCGCATACTGCACGACGGAGGTATCCACCCGCTCGCCGCGCGCGCTGAGCGCCGCCAGCCTGCGCAGGATCTCCTGCGTGCGGTCCACCGCCTGTTCGTTTTCGCCTTCAACCACAATCTCCCCGCCGCGCAGCGCAATGTGCACGCCCATCAGCTTTTCAAGCAGGCGGACGTTCTCGTCGCCCGCGCCGAAGAGATTCTGCAAAGCCCCGCCCTCCGGGGCTCCCTTCCTATCCTCTGCCAACGAAGCAGACCTCCCGTATACTCTGGTTTCTATCTTCGCGCCGCGATATCCGTCTCATACTCGAGCACAACAACCGCATACACGAACTCATCATCTATCATACTATAATCTACAGATTTGTCAAGAATATCGCTCCCGGCGGGCGCGTTATTTTTTGCCATCTGCTCCGCCGCGCCCTGTGCGATGGCCATGGCGTCCGTCCTGCTGCGGGGCGTCTTTGTCAGACGGGTCTCCGCGAGGATCTCAATCTCCCTGTAAACGGGCAGAAAGAGCCCCACGACGGGCTCGATCATCGTCGATATATCCTGTGTGGCAAAGGATTCTGCGCTGCGCACGGTTCGTCGGCCAAGCGGGGTCACCAGCGTCGCCCGCCGCCGCGTCCTGCCGGTCTCCTGCGTCCTGACGACGCCAAGACCTGTGCAGGCCTCGCCGCGCGACCAGACGCGCGCACGCACCTCGCCCTGAGCCTCGACAGCTCGTTTGTCCCCATTTTGTCCCCACTCATAACCAGCAATGAGCACCTGCCCCTTCGTCACAGCCTGCCCCGGGGTCACCTGAGGCGTGCCGCTTGACGCCCAGATATGCGTCACGATCCCGTCGCGCGCAGCGATAACATCGACCCCATCGCCCTGTACGCCCGCCGTCTCCCCTTCGACGCCCGCGCGGCAGTCGATCTCCATCACACTGCCCTTGATGCGCACGCCGGCAAAGGTCAGCCCCGGCAGCGCATATTCCAGCCGCGCGCGCAGCGCATCCGTGGAGATCTGCGAGAGCAGCCTTCCCGGCCGGATTCCCTCTGCCTGCAGGACGCTGCGCACGGCAGCCGCTTCCTTGCCTGCATTTTCGACATGAATGACCAGAAGAAAGCGCGAGGCGAGCAGCACCAGCGCCACGCACAGCGCCGCTCCTGCGGGGATTGTCCAGCGCCGGGCAAGCGCACGAAGAACGCGCAGGACGGGCGACGCGCTGCGCTCGGCAATCTTCCAGCCAAAGCGCTCCGCCAGCGCCCGCAGCCGCCCCATCTGAAAATAGGAAACCCGCGCGCAGATGCTGCGCTCCCCTTCCCTTCGCACGCCGCGCAGAATCACCCCTGCTTGCGCCGCCTCACGCAGCAGCTTTTCAAGATTCAGGCCCTGCACAGCCACGACGACCTGCACGCCGTCACTCCCCCTTCCGCGCCTCCCGGCCATAGGTGATCGTCTCGATCTCTCCGTGGATCATGGCAGCGTCCGGGGAGAGCTCGCCAAGGCTGAGCCCACTGCCGACGACCGTCAAGATGCCAAGCCCCGTTCTCAGCCGCAGCCTCTGCGCGCCCAATTCCACCACGCCGTGCTGCCCCTCAACAAGCACCGCGCCGCGCCCGATGAGCGTCGCACGCGCGCAGTCATGCAGCGCATCCTCCGGAAGCAGCAGCGAGCCGCCCGCACCACGTCTCTTCGATTTTCTGTTCTTCACGCCGCGCATCCGTCCTCCCGCCTTCATCCCGCTTTATGTCACAGCACGCTCTGTGGACTCTATGACGGCAGGATCCGGTCAAGAACCCCCGCGCCCCGGCAGGCAAAAGAAAACCCCGCAGACAGCCCCCTGCCTGCGGGATTGGATCATTGACTTGTCAGTGCGCCGTGCGCAGCGCATTCTCGCGCCCCAGCGCGTACAGGCTCTCATAGCTGACCACGCGCTTAATGTCCAGCTGAAGCTCGAAAACATCCTCAAGGCTGCGCCTAGCCCGCTCCATATGGGCGATCATCGCCTCGCGGACCTGCTCCCCGGTCATCTCTGCCTTCGGCAGTGCGATCAGACGCATGTGATGCGGATTGATGATCAGCAGCACATAGGTCATATTGCCGCCGTTCTGCTCGAAGATGTTTTTCAGCGCGTTCTCCAGCCGCTCGCGGCCGTAGCGCCAGACCTCAGCCAGGAAGTAATCGCCCTGCGGGAGACGGAAGGAGGCCATGCACACCGGACGCGCAGGATCCAGCTGACGGAGCTTGAGCGAGCGCATCCGCTCGTCGATCCGCTCCCTGTCATAGGCAGCGCCGCGCAGCAGCTCACAGAAGAATTCCGTCTGCATCACGCGCATCAGGTCGTCGACCTGCTTGGTCTGATGGGCGGCGTCTCTGGAGGAAAGCGCTCTTCTCGCACTGCCGATCTCCCTGCGCAGGCGCGCCTCGTCACGGGCCGTCTCCATGCCCAGCATCTCCGGGCGGCGGGCAAGGTACGCAAAAAAACGCTTTCCTTCGCTAAGCGAAAGCAGCGAAGAAACCGCGTCAAACCTGCTGTTATCAAGCTGCGCGATGCCCTCGCCGGCGTCTGCAGCCACAACAGGCCGCTCGAACCCCAGCGTCTCCCAGTCCGGGAAACCATTATAGAGCTCGCGAATCTCCTCTTTATCGGAGACCAGAAGCAATCTGTACATAATGCCTCCACTCAGATAGCATAAATACGCATCATAAGACACAAGTATTATAGATGAAAAACCATTCTATGACAAGCAACTCGCGCATTTTCATGAAAAAAAGAAAAAAATCAAACAGAGTTTCGTGCCGAAATCTGTCTGATTCTTTCATATATTCGTCTTTCATGCAGGTTTTGCGTCAGTTCATCCGCCAATTTACGCGTCAGCAACCGGCTGCGTCATCCTGCGCAGGATCTCCTGATAGCCGTTCTCCACATCATCCAGATCGCGGCGAAAGCGATCCTTGTCCATCTTCTCGCCCGTCTTGCTGTCCCACAGCCGGCAGGAGTCGGGCGAAATCTCATCCGCCAGCACGATCTTGCCGCCGCAGCGGCCAAACTCGATTCTGAAATCGACCAGCTGCACGCCATAGCGCGCAAAGAAGGGAATCAGCAGCTCATTGATCCTGCGGGACAGGGCCTGAATCTGATCCATCTCCTCCGGCGTGGCGAGTCCGAGGGCGTCGATATGGTCCCTGTTGATCATCGGATCGCTCAGCGAGTCGCTCTTGTAGCAGTATTCGATGATCGGGCGGCGCAGAACCTGCCCCTCCGTGAGCCCGAGGCGCTGCAGGAGGCTGCCGGCGGCGACATTGCGGATCACCACATTGACCGGGATGATCTCCGCCCGGCGGACGAGCGCATCGCGCTCATTGAGGCGGCGGACAAAATGCGTGGGAATGCCGTTCTCCTCCAGCATGGCAAACGCCATGCTGCTCACATGGTTATTGACCACGCCCTTGCCGATAATCGTGCCCTTCTTAAACCCCTTATACGCCGTCGCTTCATCCGTATACCGGATGATCGCAAGCGCCGGATCGTCCGTCGCATAGATCTGCTTGGCCTCGCCCTCGTAGATCAGTTCCTGCTGCTTCACCATAACGCCCCTCCGGCATACTCCGTCCAATGGACGGATATTCACATATCTTAGCGAGTATTGTAGCAGAAAACAGGCGGCAAATCAACAAATATCCGACAGAAAATGCAAATATCGCCTCTATCGTTCGTGTTTGTTTTTACCCCGCAAGAGGATGCAGAAAGCGGCCGCCCAGACCGGGCAGCCGCGCCAAGTATTCGTGACTGTCTGCCGGCTGTGATCAGCCGTTGCCCATCTCATCAAAGTCAAAGCAGTCGTCGTAGGCGTCCTCGCCGTCGATGAACGCCCAGCATCCGCTCTCCGTATCCTCGACCAGATACCAGCCGTTGATGATGTCATAGACCTCCAGCTGCTTGCCGGCATTGAGCTTGCGGATCTCGCCATAGCTCTCTGCCGGGCCGGTGCGCAGGCTGGCCTTGCGCGTGAGGGTGATCGTGCCGCGCGGACCCGCGCTCCTGTAAGCAAAGGTAAAGCTGCTGTCGTAGTGCTTTGCGCTCATCGGGATGAACGCTGCCGCCGCGCCGCGCAGATTGACGATGTAGAAATCGTCATAGATGCCGATGACGCGATAGGCCGTCTGCTTGGAGAGGGAACCGACCTTTTTGGAGGCGGCGTCCGGCGCGATATAGGCCGGCACATTGCTCTCCATCAGCGTAATCTCCATCGCGTCGAGCACGACGTAGTCCTGATTGATCCAGCCGTCCTTGCCCTTGTAGGTGACGGCATAGAAGCCGTCCTCCATGATGTAATTGTAGCCGTCATAGGTCTGGCAGTCCATGCTCTCCGCATTGGCGGCGGAGGCGACCTTCTTGCTGTTGGTCCTCGGCTCGGACCAGATGCTCGCGCTCTTGCTGATGACGGTCACATACGGGCTCGTGCCGTATTCGCTGCCGAGGTCGTCCACATTCACATAGCCGTCATACTCGCCGGCATACTGCGCAAACTGCCCATAGCCAAACAGCTCGCTGGAATACCAGACGCCCGCGCCATCCGCCGCAGCGACGGCGCACACAAGGATCATCGCCAGCAGCGCGGCAAGGAGGGCCGCCGTCTTCATGCTCTTCTTCATCCTTTGTTCTCCCCATTCTTTCTCCGGGCCAGCCGGATTCTCTTTGCAGATATGACGAATCATTCTTCCTTTTTATTCCATACCGGGGAGACTTTTTCCTTCCGGCGGCGGCATTTGCTCCGCATCGTTGATGACGAATTTGAGATTGGTGAACAGGCGCTCCATCCGCTTATCAGGGAAATGCCCGTCCAGCCACTCGTGATAGGCGCTGACGGCAGGCAGTCCCTTCGTGCGCTCCATCCAGCGCAGGACGGCGGCGCCCGTCATCAGGGAATTGACGAGCATGAACACAGCCAGCGCCGCCGTTAGCGGCCTGCCGATCCGATTTGGAATCTTCAAAATCAGCGCCGCCAGCCGGGGATAGATCGATTTGATCCAGATCACGCCGAGGATGCCCCAGTAAACCGAGTACAGCAGACAGATCCTGCCGTTGAGATTAAAGGGCCGGCCCGAATAATCCCACGATGCCGAACCGAAAACCATCTCCTGAAACAGGGAGCACAGATACTCCACACCACTGCCCACCAGCGCGCCGCCGAGGAAAGAAAACAGCTTGCTCCTGTTGCGGTAGGTATAGAGGGCCGCAGTCAGCGCCCATGCGCCGATGCCATAGACCAGATTGAACGGCCCATACACAAGCCCTACGCGCGGCTCAAAGAATCCATATCGGATCATGCACCAAGCCTGCTCAATCAGCACGCCCGCAAAGCAGCCGATGAAGAACACCCAGAAGAGCTTATACACGGAGCGCCCCTGGGCAAAGTGGTGGAGCGAACGCTCCGCCTGCTCAATCTGCGCATTGGTCGGCCCGGGCCGAAAGAGGCCAAAGCGCCGCCTCCCGGCGCGCTCGGCGTCCCTGAGCCGCGTCTCCATTTCATCGACAACCGCTGCCTCCTCCGCCAGGCAGCCGAACATGCTGCGCTGATCCCGCTTGAGCCGGCGGATCAGCGCGCGCATCTCACCGATCAGCTTATCGCTCTCCGCGCCTTGCGCCTCGCCGCTTTCCAGCCTGATCAGCCGGGCAGACAATGCCTCCCTGATCTGCTGCGTTCTCTCTTTCCATTCCTCAGGGCCTGCAGAAAAGCCGCTCTGTATCTGCAGCCCGTCATTCTCTTGATCCATATCGTTCCTCCGACAGATGATTTGCCGTGTGGCACGATATGGATTATCCCCATATCAGCGCAAAACCTCTTGACCCGAATTGACCGGGCGCTAATTCCACCTCCGCATGGCAGGC
>JAGBFR010000018.1 GCA_017936375.1 Clostridia bacterium | reverse complement strand
TTTTTCAAGGCAAACAAGCTCACCCGCGAGGAAAAGTCCGCCATCCGCAGCCGGAATAAGAAAAAGCGCAGGCTGGCCCTGCTCGCCGCGCTGGCGGTCGATCTGGGGCTTCTGTGCTTCTTCAAGTATTTCCATTTCGCGTTGGAGCAGTTCAATATTGTCGCCGGATGGCTGGGCGGCGCGGGCGTACGCGATACATTCAGCCTGATCGTGCCGCTGGGCATCTCTTTCTATACCTTCCAGTCCGTGGGGTATCTGGCGGACGTCTACGGCGAAAACTGCAAAGCGCAGCCCCATTACCTGCGCCTGCTGCTCTTTATCTCCTTCTTCCCGCAGATCACGCAGGGCCCGATCAGCGCCTACGAGGACCTCTCCCAGACGCTCTATTCCGGCGCGCCCGCGGAGGAAAAGAACCTCTTCTGGGGCCTGCAGCGCCTGCTCTGGGGCTTTATGAAGAAGATGGTCATCGCCAATACCCTCGCGCAGAATACCGCCGTCCTCTTTGAAAACTACCAGGGCTATGCCGGCGTCTCCGTGCTGCTGGGCGCGTTCCTCTATCTCGTCCAGCTCTACGCCGATTTCTCCGGCTACATGGATATCATGTGCGGCTACTGCGAGATGCTCGGCGTGCGCCTGACGGAGAATTTCAACCGTCCCTTCTTCGCCAAGTCGATTTCCGAATACTGGCGCAGGTGGCATATTTCGCTGGGCGCATGGTTCCGCAAGTATGTGTATTACCCCATCGGCGTCACCTCATGGAATCTGAAGCTGGGCAAGGTCTGCCGCCAGAGATTCGGCAAGCACGTCGCCAATTGCCTGCCGCCGACCGTCGCGCTGCTCATCACATGGCTGGCCACGGGCCTGTGGCACGGCGCAAGCTGGGGCTATATCGTCTGGGGCCTGTTCAACGGCCTGTTCATCATCCTCTCCCTCTGGCTCGCGCCCGTCTATGAGCGCACGAGGGAACTGCTGCGCATCGAGGCCCGCAGCCTGTTCTGGCGGCTCTTCCGCGTGCTGCGCACGTTCACCATCGCGGCGCTGCTCGAGGTGCTGCCTGAGGTCGGCACGCTCGCCGACGGCTTTCATTTCTGGTCGTGCATCGTCAGAAACAGCTGGCTCCCGGGCAGCCTCGCGGAGTTTCTGCCGTTCGTCTATCTGCAGAATTTCAACAAGACCATCGGCTTTGCGGCTGCGATGGGCTGCGTGCTGCTTGTGTTCATCGCCTCGCTCATGCAGCGCAGGAAGCCTGTGCACGCGTCCTTCGGCGCGCTGCCCATGTGGACGCAGGTTCTGCTCCTGTCCGCGCTGGTCATGATCATCGCCACATTCGGCATTCAGGCGAGCTGGGGAGCGGAGGGATTCATGTATGCAAACTTTTAAGCGATTCATCCTGTACGTGCTCTCCATCGCGCTGGTCGTCACCCTCGTGTCCGCGGCGTTCATCATCCCGTGGCTCCATACCCCAACCGACTACCACGATCAGGCGCTGCGCGAAAAGCTCGCCGGGCAGATCGATACGCTAATCATCGGCCAGTCCTATGCGATGGACGGCGTCATGCCGCAGAAGCTCGACGAGGCGCTGGGCACCGTCACCTATAACCTCAGCGGCTCCCTGATGCCCGTCTACGGGCAGACCTACATGGTCAAAAAGGAGCTCGCGCGCAACCCCATCAAGCACGTCATCATCGAGATCACGCCCGACACCTTCACCAGCGACGAGCGCGCGGTCTACGGCAACGGCGACTCCTACATCTTCGCCCGGCTCGATTCCTTCTCCGAGCGGCTCGATTACCTGACCCGCTGCGTTCAGGTATCCGACTGGCCCAATATCTACGCCCGCATCCTGCTGCTGAGCCTCCGCTCCGCCGCATACGGCCTCCTCGGGCAGACGGAGACGATCGATGAATCGCTCATGGGCTTCAACCCCCAGAAGGCGAAGGACGTCTCCCTCAGCATGGAGGCCGCGCCCGGGCTGCATCAGGCCATGAGCATCTTCAACGCGCCGCTTGAGGCAAACATCCGCGAGTACGAGGCGCTCATCGAGCTGTGCCAGCAGGCCGGCTGCGAGGTGACGATCATCTACACGCCGGTCTCCCATGCGAAGGTCTGGCAGCTCTACGATCAGGATACCTTCCGCGAGTGGGCGCAGGCGCTTGCCGACAAATACGGCGTGCCGCTCTTTGACTTCAACCTGCTCAAAGACCGATATGCGCTCTTTGACGATACCTGTTCCTACTCCGACGACAACCACCTCAGCCGCGAGGGCGCGGAGATCTTCTCCGCTGTCATGGCGGACGTCCTGCGCCGCTATCGCGCGGGCGAGGATGTGTCGCCCCTCTTCTACTCCAGCTATCGCGAGGTCATCCGCGACTCCGTGTACTGGGGCAGATAAGTAAAAAAACAAGAGGCTGTCAGAATGGCTTTTCATTCTGACAGCCTCTTTCTGTACGCTGTTTTCGTTACAGATTCAGCAATTCGTGGATCTTCAGGCACATCTGGAGATACAGGCACAGATCCTTGTCCTGCAGGGACACGCCCATGATCTGCTCGATCTTCTCAAGCTGCTGCATCATGGTGTTCCGGTGCATGAAGATCGACTTGGCCGCGGCGCTGGCGTTCATGTTGTTCTCAAGATACGCCGTCAGCGTGGTCAGGTAGCTTCGGCCCGTCTCCCTGTCGTGCTCCATCAGGCGCGTAAGGGACTCGGGATAGTAATCCTGCAGCGGGAAATACTGCCTGCAGCGCGAGAGGAATGCGTGGCACTGATAGCGCTCGGCGAGATGGATGCGCGTGTCCGGCTCCTTCTGCGCGGCGACGGGCAGCACGCTGCAGCAGTCCTCAAACGTGTAGCGAAGGCGCAGCAGATCGTAAAACGGCATGCTCAGGCAGGCAGTCATCTGCAGCCGGGCGATGTGCTCAGACAGCGCCGCAAGCATTTCGCTCACGGGGATCTCTTCCTCATTGAAGACAGCCACAAGGTTGGCGTCGTGCGCAAAGCACCATGCCTGCGGAAGGCGGTGAGCGATCTCCAGAATCAGCAGGTTTTCCTGCTGCAGCTGAGCTTCATTCATCCGGATACACAGAATCCTGAAGGGCATCGTGTAGCCCTTCAGCCCGGACTGCGTAATGGTTCGAAGATAGTAGTTTTTCAGACCGGCCTTATAGTCGAGCAGTTCGCAGATCACGTGAATCTGCTTTTCATGCAGCGTGATGGCGGGAAGTTCCTGCCGCATGAGCATGGAGGAAAACGCGCCGGCAAATATGGCCGCGATCGCCTGCTCGTGCTGGGTGACCTCCGTATGCCAGATGAAGAGATTCAGGATATTCGGCCGATGACCGTCCTCGGCGTGCAGCGGGAAATACAGGCGGGTACAGCCCTCGATGCTGCATTTATCATGCCTGAGGGTGTTGCTCATCGGGCGCAGGTTTCGATTGTCCGCATAGAGGCTGTTGACCGCGTTTTGCACGCGGCCGCGCTTGATGCGCTCCGTCCACGAGGGGCAGGGCGCATCCTCGAAGGAGCTGTGTACGATGATATTGCCCTGCGGATCGTTAATGAAAAGAGAAGCGTTGAGCGTGGAGCAGCAGAGCAGGACGAGATCGTCCAGCTGCTTGATCTCCGGTATTTTCTGCAGAAGCACATATGCCTGATCATACAGGTCGGTAAGGTTTTGAACCTTTTGAACTTCGGACATGGGCACACCTCTCCAATTTAGCATGGGATCATACTAAACCGAGAAGCGAAACATGTCAAGCGGCGTCAGGTTTGCTTGAGATAAAAATGACAAATATGCACATTCAGGAGGATAATTAACGACGAAAATATCCGTCACTCAGGCGGTACAGCTATGCTATAATTTGTACAGAAAGTGCCGAATCGGCGCTTGTGATCGTACGTACCTGTATATTGGCCGGCGAGCGTTAGCCGGCACGAAATGGAGGAATTGAAAGTGGCAAAGTATGGAATGGTACTTGACCTGACCCGTTGCCTGGGCTGCTATGCCTGCGTCGTCGCTTGTAAGATGTGCTATGGCACCCGTCCCGGCGTTGATTACAATGGCGTCAAGCGTGTGGAGTGGGGCGAGTATCCCGACGCGCATCAGCGCTATCAGCTGACCATGTGCATGCACTGCGACAACGCGCCGTGCGTGGAAGTCTGCCCGGTGAAGGCGACGACGAAGACCGAGGAAGGCCCGGTCGTGATGGATTACGAAAAGTGCATCGGCTGCGGTCTGTGCGTGCAGGCCTGCCCGTACGATGCGCGTACCCTCGTCACCGAGGACGAGACTGCCTTCGACGGCCAGGTCATGGTCTACGAAGAGGAGAGCTCCAAGCGCCTGAACCTCGTTGAGAAGTGCACCATGTGCTATGCCCGCGCGCAGAACGGCCAGAAGCCCATGTGCGTGGATCACTGCCCGGGCCGCGCCCGCATCCATGGCGACGTCTCCGATCCGGAGAGCGAGATCTCCAAGTACATCGCCGAGCACGGCGCTGTGCAGGTCGAAGGCACCAGCATCTGGATCGTCGCTCCGGCGGACATGCCCAAGGAGTACCTGCCTCTGTCGCTGGCGGATGCCATTGCGGCCAAGGCTGCGAAGTGATTTCAGGAAGAATAGGAGGCAGGAATCATGATGAAGATGAACAGACGTGAGTTTCTGAAGCTCGCTACTGCTACCACTGCCGGCGCTGCGATGATCTGCACCGCCGACGGCAGCTATATTTTCCCCGACGCTGTCGCCAAGGCTGATCCGGCGGCGCCCGAAGTTGTCTACTACAATCACTGCCAGGGCTGTAACAGCGGCCCCAAGTGCGGCATGAAGCTCATCGTGAAGGATGGCCAGCTGATCCGCATCGAGCGCCGCAGCGAGGGCGGCCACAACAACCCCAACATCTGCGCGAAGGGCGCTGCCCAGGTGCAGGATATCCATAACCCGAACCGCCTGCTCCATCCGATGAAGCGCACCAACCCGAAGGGCGAGCCGGCTCAGTGGGAGCAGATTTCCTGGGAAGAGGCGATTGAGACCATCGCCGCCAAGTTCACCGAGATCAAGGAAAAGTACGGTGCGGACAAGGTCATGTTCACCACCGGCGACCCGAAGGAGCCGCGTCCTGTTCTGCAGCGCCTGTGCTTCCTCTTCGGTTCTCCCAACTATGGCACTGAGAGCTCCACTTGCTCCACCGGTACCCGCGTGGCTTCCTACCTGAACTACGGCAAGAACAGCTTCGCCACCGGCGCTGGCCCGACCCCGGGCAAGACCAAGCTCTTCATCAACTGGGGCACCAACCCGGCCTGGTCCTCTTCCTACTACTTCGAGACCATCCAGAAAGCCAAGGCTTCCGGCTGTAAGGTCATCGTCGTTGACCCGCGCGTGACCCCGACCGTCTCCTGCGTGGCTGACCTCCACCTGCAGATCCGCCCGGCGACCGACGCCGCGCTGGCGCTGTGCTTCGGCAACGCCCTCATCCAGGCGGACAAGTACGACCACGACTTCGTCGAGAACTACTCTCACGGCTTTGAGGAGTACAAGGCCCGCTGCGCCGAGTACACCGTGGAGAAGACGGCTGAGATCTGCCAGATTTCCGTTGAGACCCTCCAGAAGGCGATCGATATGATCCTGGGCGTTGAAGGCCCGATGACCATCCAGTTCCGCGCTGCATATCCGCATCACGTGAACGGCGTCGGCATGGCCCGTGCGATCCAGACCCTGATCCCGCTCTCCGGCAACCTGGACGTCGACGGCGGTCAGCGCGTCTCCAACGCCAAGAGCATCAGCCTGGAGAACACCAAGTACACCGGCAACAAGCTGGCGACCAAGGGTCAGTACGACGATCCGACCTTCGCCCTGCGCGCCGACCGCGAGTACTTCCCGGTCTGGGCCGAGTGCATCGACGAGATCCAGCTGAACATGCTGCCCGAGTACGTGAGGGACGGCAAGATCCGCGCCGCCTTCATGCTCGGCCAGAACGCCATGATGTGGCCGGATACCGCCGCCTTCCAGAAGGCCTTCGACGAGATGGACTTCGCCGTCGCCTGCGACTACTACATCAACCCGTGGACGCATGACCACTGCGACATCATCCTCCCGTCTGCCATGAGCCCGGAGCGCAACTACCCGATCACCACCAATGGCATGAAGATCTACGGCCGTCAGGCCATCCCGGCGCAGGGCGAAGCCCACTCCGACTGCCGTATCGTTGCTGACCTGGCCTGCGCGCTCGGCTTCAGCGAGGAGTTCTGCGGCGGCGGCGAAGGCGTCGAGGACAAGATCATCGAGAACATCCTCTTCGCGGGCAACAAGGATATCGTTGCCGCTGGCGTCAAGCTGGCCGACGTTTACGCTGCGGCGCCGAATCCGGTCGTCGTGCCGACCGAGCAGCCGGCTGAGAACCCGGAGAAGAAGTACAGGACTCAGGACAACTTCTTCCCGACCCCGACCGGCAAGTTCGAGTTTGCTTCCGAGGTGCTCAAGAAGTTCGGCTTCGATCCGGTCGTGGATCACATCGAGCCGGCTTACAGCCCGGTCAGCACGCCGGACGTCGCGAAGGACTTCCCGCTCATCCTCAACACTGGCAGCCGCGTGCCGATGTACGTGCACTCCAGGCATCGCCAGCAGCCGTGGCTGCGCGCCCTCATGCCGGATCCGATCGTCCGCCTGTATCCGACCGATGCGGCTGAGCGCGGCATCGTGGAAGGCGACGACGTCATCCTCGCTACCCCGTTCGGCGAGATCAAGGTCAAGGCTGAGGTCACCAACATCGTCAAGCCTGGCGTGATCGACATCTTCCACGGCTGGCAGCAGGCCAACGTCAACGGCATCATGAACCGCGTGATCGGCGAGACGCTCGACCCGCTCTCCGGCTTCCCGGCATTCAAGGAAGGCCTGTGCCAGGTGCGCAAGGCGTAATCTGCCCACGCGTTAGTCAATTCCAAATCGAGTAGGAGGCTGCCCATTAGTTGAGCAGCCGACCTCACACACCACCGTGCATACCGTTCGGTACACGGCGGTTCAGTCACATTAGCGCAAAGACTCGTACCGGTCGAGGATACTTTCGTATCCAGCCTGTACGAGTCTTTTGTTTGAAATCGCTGTCTGAACACCAGCATGCTTTGCTGCCCGCCAGTATGCCTTGCGGGAATATGCCACTTCACATGCTCGCCATTCCGAAAGGCCGAGCTTCATCAGGTTTTCCTTTCTTGTTCTCGGTTTCTTCCACTGCTTCCAGATGTACATTCTTAGCCGCCTGCGCAGCCATCCGTCCCATTCCTGCAGGAGCGATTTCATGTGGGCGATTCCAAAGTATCCAATCCAGCCTCGCGTGTACGCGTTGACTCGCTGTATCACCATGCGTACATTTCTTCCTTGACTGCGGGAAGTCAGTTCTTTCAGCTTCGCTTTAGCTTTCTTTCTGGACTTTTCATGGACTCGAATGTGGGTGCCTTTCTTGCCCCTTCCCAACGCAAAGCCCAGAAACTTAAAATTTCGGATACTATAGACACTTACCACTTTACTCTTCTCTGCGTTCACCCTGAGTTTCATTCGCTTCCCTTCAAGGTATCGTTTTGTTGTTTCCAGAAGTCGTTCCGCTGCTCTTTGGCTTCTCGCCAGCACTACAATGTCATCCGCATACCGGATCACCGGCACTCCGCGTCTCTTCATCTCCTGATCATATTCGTTCAGGTAGATATTGGCCAGCAGCGGTGACAGCGGTCCGCCCTGCGGCGAGCCTTCCTCCGTTTTGACTACTACGCCGTTTTCCATCACACCTGCACGCAGATACTTCTTGATCAGCTGTACCACGCGCTCATCGTGTATGGTTCTTCTCAGCAGTTCCAGCATCAGGTCATGGTTCAGCGTATCAAAATACTTGGACAGGTCTACAACCACTGCTTGTGTATATCCCTCTTCCGCATATTCCTTTACTTTTCGTATGGCCTGCTGCGCACTTCTGTTCGGTCGGTATCCGTAGCTGTTCTCTGAAAACAACGGCTCGTAAATGGGCACAAGTTCCTGTGCAATGGCCTGCTGAATGATTCGGTCTACAACTGTTGGAATACCCAGCTTTCGTATCCCTCCATCTGGCTTTGGGATTTCCTTCCTTCGTACCGCCTGGGGTTTGTATTTCCCTTTCCGGATTCTTTCCAGAAGTTCTTCCCTGTGTTCTTTCAGCCACGGCAGCGCCTCTTCTATGGTCATCCCATCGATTCCCGGCGCTCCGTGATTTGATTTCACCCGCTTATACGCTCTGTTCAGATTGTCTCTGCTCAGTATCCGTTCAAGCAGGTCTGCACCGTCCTGTTCTTCCGCTTTCCGACTGTCGGCATTCTGCACTCCTGCATACTCTTTGTGTTCCGCACTATCCCTTTGCAGGCAGTCCGTTTCAAGGTTTTCCGCTTTCAACATGCCAACCTCCTTCTTTCGTCTTACTTGGGACTATGACTGTTCGGCCCTTTCCGAGTTTTTTCCCCCCTCAGTACTATGGCCTCTGCTGACTTCTCACAGTTCGTTGTTACTACGCTTTCTTTTCGCATACGGCTACTCATCTGCGCCTGTGAGATCTCCCCGGGTACTCACACATTCTTTCGCTCCATCCACCTGCCGCATTTACCTCTGACAGTTCCGTGTGGCTATTGGACTTCGACTTGAATAGCAGCCTTATCCCTGTCAGCGGCCTTATATGCGATTTCTGTTCGTCAGGCCAGAGCTTTGCCTCCGTCTTTCTTCAGATTCCACCTCGCGATGGACACCCTTGACCTTGGCTATATCCTTCCCGCCACCGGGCAGATTCGGGACTTTCACCCGCTAGAACGTGCGCTCACCGGGCGCACTATACCGGGCGTCCCTGTTCCGGAGGGAACAGGGACGCCCTTCTCTTTCAGCACATCAAAACGCCTGCCGGCTCCCGTCTCATCGGGACAGCCGGCAGGCGTTTTGATTCAGTTCAGCATATTCTGTTCAGGCCGTTTTGCCAAAGCGCGTGCTTCATCGGCGCAGACAGCCCCGTCACACGCTCAGCATCACAATGCTCAGTGCGGACAGCGCAACGCCAGCCGCCTGCGCCGGCGTGAGCCTCTCCTTGAAGAGCACGAAGGAGTAGATCACGGAGAGCAGCAGCACGCCGCCGTTGTCGATGGTATAGAGCACGGAGGCGTCCACCAGCGTGAGCACATAGAGCATCAGGTGCGCGGCGATCGTCGCGCTCACGCAGCACAGGAGCAGATAGATCAGCGGCTCCCGCTTGATCCGAAAGCCCTCCAGCAGCGCGCAGCGGTCGCGGACCAGCTGCATCGCCGCGTAGAGCGCCGCCATGACCAGATACGTCAGGATGATCATCTCGTTGCGCTCCGCGCCGGACATGAGCTGCTGCTGCGTGTTCATCATGATGGCGTACAGGCCGTTTGACAGGAACAGCGCCGCACACCAGAAGAGGAACGACCTGGAGCTGCCCCTCAGCGTCAGCCCCTTGAGATTCATGAGCACAAAGGCCGCCAGCATCATGGCAATCGCCGTCAGCTGCACCGCGCTCAGACGGCCGCCGAGATTTTGTCTGTATCGATCGGGTCATGCGTCACAGCGGCGCTATGCCCGCTTCCTGCCCGAGAGAAGCATCATCCCCGCGCTCGCCGCGCAGGCCGCCATCCAGATCACGCACAGCGCGCCGAGCCCGCCGGATTCATATACGCCCCCGGCCAGCACGCCGGCCAGCGCAGAGCCCAGATAGATGCACGCGTCGACCAGCCCCGCCGCCATGCCCGAGCGGCCGATGGCGCTGTATTCCATCGGGATGAGGGCGGTCAGCATGGGGTTAGCGCCGTACATCGCCGCGCACACGCAGCCAAGCAGCAGCGCGACGGCGAGCATGCCGCCCGCAGGTAGCAGCGCCGCACAGCAGACAAGCGCCGAGAGCATCATCGCCGCCACGATGCGGCGCGGAGCCGCGCCCCGCCTGCGCATGAAGAGCCCTGCCAGCACGCCGAGAAAATTGACCATGGGAAGAATCAGCGAGAAGGCCGCAGAAGACAGCGCCTGCTCCCGACCGATATCCGCGAGCACCGACGGCGTCCACGTGACAACGCCGTCGCGGATAAACCCGTACAGCACGCATGCGCCCAGCACAAGCAGGAAGCCGGCGGACAGGAGACCCGAAGACGGCCTCGCGCATCCCGCCTCTCCGGCTTTCGCATTTTGGGCGGCACGATGGCCGCCGCGCAGCTCCCTGCGCGCATAGATACCCGCCGCGCAAGCCGTTGCCGCCGCCAGCAGCGCCGGCGCGCGGAAGGACAGCCGCCAGCCAAAGCGCTCGGCCATGAATCCGGAAATCGCCCACGCGAGCAGATGCCCGGCAATCAGCGTCAGCGCCAGCGCGGCGTTCGCCACGTCGCGCTCCCGCTCGCCGGTAAAGGTATCGGCCACAATGCGGACGATCGGCGTCCAGAGCATCGACTGAAAGACCGCGTTGACCGTCCAGATCACCGCCATCGCCGCAAAGCCCTGCGCATAGCTCATCGCCAGATTGCACAGCGCGGAACCGGCAAGGCCCGCGATCATATACCTGTACGGATTCACGCGGTCGACGATTGCGCCGTTGACCATCTGCCCGCAGGCATAGACGACGGCATAGGCCGTCGGCAGAATCCCCGCCGCCGCAAGGGACAGCCCCTGATCCGCCGCCAGCGCATGCAGCGCCGCGGACAGATTAAGCCGGCAGGTGTAGAGCACCGTATAGAGGATCACGCAGAAGGCCAGCGTACCGG
Organism: Clostridia bacterium; assembly: GCA_017936375.1. GTDB lineage: Bacteria > Bacillota > Clostridia > Christensenellales > Aristaeellaceae > Ventricola. The sequence continues at coordinate 17,623 of JAGBFR010000018.1, read as the reverse complement.
CTCTGCGCCTGTCAAACGGAAATGCCTCCGATCCCATCATGCCATCCCTCCTCCGGCTCAGCCGGGAAGGATCACGCGCAGGCATATCCGTCCGGAGCGGCTGAATGCGGCCGGTTAAAATGATACGGTCAGTATAGCACCGCGGCATGGTCCCGTGCAATGCGCAATCCGCTTTTTCTGTATTTGCTTCCATGTCCCGTATCATGTATAATAATGCCATCCCATTCCATCCGATTCAGAAGGAGACGGTGTCCCCGTGACTATATCCCAAAAATGCCTGGCAGTCCTTCTCGCACTGCTGCTTTGCCTCAGCCTGTCCACCGCGCTGGCGGCAAAGACCCAGAGCGGCGGCCTTACCCTCACCCTCTCCGTGGACAGGGACGTCCTCGGCGAAGGCGACACCCTGCTGGCGGAGGCCACCCTCACAAACCATGGCAGCACAGCGTATCAGGATATCTCCATCACCCTTGAATACCCGTCCACACTCGTCCCTGTGCGGGACAGCACCATCCGCAGCGCCTATGCCAGCCTGCTCCCCGGCAGGCGGCTCTCCCTCGCCGCGCAGCTGACCGCCGTGCCCGATCCGACGCTGGCAGGCACGCAGCCCCATCTCCCCTCCACAGGGGATGGCGCGCGCCCCGGGCTGTGGCTTGCGCTGCTCTGCCTCTGCGCCGCCGGCCTCCTTCGCCTCGGCAGGCAGGAACGCAGGCGGCTGCTTGCGCTGCTGTGCGCAGCCTCCGTCATGCTGGGCTCCGCGCCGTGCGCCCGGGCGGATGAGGAGACCATCACCCTGCGCGTGAGCGAGACGGTCGTCGTCATGGGGCAGGAAACTCAGATCACCGCCGTCGTGCGCTGCACGCCCGTCCGGGTCACAGAGACGTCCAGCGAGCTGCGCGCGCTGTATGTCATCGAGGATGAATTCCCCGGCGGCTACAGCAATTTCCCGAATGAATACGAGAACAACACCGCGCTGCTTGGCCGCATGCTTTCCAAGGCCACGCCGCAGGGCCTTCCCTTCGCCGCTGAATATGCCTATCACAATCTGACGCAGGAGGAAATCCTCGCGCGCATCGCCGAATTGGCCGGCATGCAGGATGAAAACGACGCCGCATTCTTCTATATCACCTGCCACGGCTGGTTCGATTCACAGGCCAAGGTCTACACCAACGAGCTCTTCCTCTCCGACGGCAGCCGCCTGCATATCTCCAGCCTCGCAGACGCCCTTGCCGCCATCCCCGGCCGGGTGATCGTCGTGCTCGACTACTGCGGCAGCGGCCTGTCCATCGGCAGGAGCGCCGCCCCCGCCGCGAAGGACGGATATGCGCAGTTCGCGAAGGAGGCGCTCCGCGCTTTTTCCGCCGCTGACGTCCGCTGGCGCGCTGTGAGCGGCGTGCAGGCCGACGGAAGCCTGCTTGACAGCGGCAAATTCTGCGTGATCACCGGCGCAAGCGGCACGCAGTCCTCCTGGACAAATACCGAATACGGCAGCTACCTGCTGCAATGGATGAACAGCGGCGTCATGGACGCAGACGCAGACGGCGACGGCGCCGTCACCCTGCGCGAGATGGGCGCCTACCTGCAGGAGCAGGGACGGCAGAAGTCCTTCTTTGAGTTCGGCTCCGTCGTGCACATGATTCCTCAGTTCTATCCGGAGGAGAGCGGGTATCCGCTGTTTGTGCCGTAAGGGAAATCACAGATAAATCTATATCCGCCTCCCGCACAGTGCACGGGGGGCAGTTTTTTTCTGCCGCGCGTACCCCAGTCCGGCTTTTGTTCATGTAAATTCAATATCTTGTTTACCCATCGGCAACAACCTTGTGGTATAATATAGTATCATTGGATTTATTATCTGCCAAAGCCAAAGGAGAGCATGATATGAATATGTTCAGAAAGCTCCTGTGCTGCTTCGTGGTCCTCGCCCTGTGCATGGGTCTTTCCTGCGCGCAGGCGGCGACGGTCACCAAGGACGGCCTCACCGTCTCGCTCACAGCCGACAAGGCCGCCTACCGCGAGGGCGAACAGGTCCGCCTCAGCCTTACCGTCGAGAGCGACGGCAGCATGGAGATTGCCGGCCCGTCCGTCTCGTTTGAGGTTCCGGATGTGCTCGTCCCCGGCAGAGACGCCCTGCCGGACCTTGCCGCCCTCACGCCGGGGAAGGCCGCTGTATTCAGCGCCGCCTTCACCGTCGTGCCCGACATGACCAATGCCGACGGCGCGGACGAGCTGCCCGTCACCGGCGATTCCTCCCACATGGCGCTCTGGCTGCTGCTGCTCGCGCTTTCCTGCGCGGGCGTCATGCGCCTTGGCAAAAAGGCGCGCCGCCAGCTCTTTGCGCTGCTGCTGTGCCTTGCGACGGCGGGCTCCATGCTCGGCGTCTGCGCCGTGCAGGCGGAGGGCGCCGAGGGCGAAATCCGCGTGACGGAGACGATCACCATCATGGGCAAAAAGCTGGACGTCACCGCCGTCGTCCGCTATGCGGCGCAGCCCGCTGCCGCTGCTGACGGCGATGTGAAGAAGGACGCCTCCAAGCTCTATTATCTCTCCAACTTTGAGGGCGTGCGCCTTCAGGACAGCATCCAGAGCAATACCACCACCGTCTATGACAAGATCTACACGGACGACATCGCTCTGCCGGAGAGCGCGCATCCCTATGACGCCGACGTCGACCAGCTTTACGGCATCGGCAGCTGGGACGCCAAGCGCGTGACCATCACCTTCAGCGAGGATTCCGAATTGGAAAACCGCTGGGATCTGCTGCTCATCTACGACGGCGACGGCAACTATATCGATGGCTTCACCGGCACGGAGATGGCGGGCAAGAAGATTCATATCCTCAGCCATGCGGCGATCATCCGCCTCCTGTCCGACAGCTCTGTCACCAAGAACGGCTTCAAGGTTTCCGCCTATTCCGACATCGGCACGCCCGAGGTCACCTGTGTCAATAACGGCGGCGGCAGCGTCACCGTCAGCTGGAACAAGCAGTCCAGCTCCATCACCGGCTACCGCGTGGAGCGCGCGACCATCAGCAGCGACGGCGTGATCGGCACGTACAAGACGCTTAAGGCCAGCACCACCGTCAAGACCAGCTACACCGACAAGACCGCCGTGGAAGGCAAGCACTATTCCTACCGCGTGCGCCAGACCTTCAAGTATAACGGCGCCAAGTACACCACTGACTACGGCACGGCGGAAGTGCTCGTTCTCGGCAAAACCTCCATCACCAGCGGCATGGCCACGATGGTCGGCTCCTCCCCCGCCGTTGCCCTCTCCTGGAAGGCGCTCGCCGGCGCAAGCCGCTATGAAGTCTGGCGCAGCGAGACCAAGACCGGCACCTACACCTGCGTGGGCAGCACCACCGGCACCGGCTATACCGATCTGCTCCCGGAGGAGAAGATCTACTACTACAAGATCCTGCCCTACGGCACGGTAAGCGGCGTCGACTACCCCGGCGCGTACTCCGCGGTGAAGCCCTTCGGCTATGCGCCGATCCCCACCAGCCTCGCCGCCTACGGCACCGCCGCATCCCGCGTCACCCTGAGCTGGGACAAGGCCCCCGGCGTGACCGGCTACCTGGTCTACCGCAGCGCCACCCCGGACGGCACCTATAAGCGCATTGCCAAGACGTCCTCGACCAAGCTCACCGACGTCTATTCCCCGGCGAATACGACCAGCTATTTCAAGATCCGCAGCTATGTCACCGTGGACGGCGTGACCACCTCCAGCGGCTATTCCGAGGCGCTGCCGGTCTATCCGCTCACCAAGCCGACCGGCCTGACCGGCTCGCGCGTGAGCAACACCTCTGTCCGCCTCTCCTGGAATGCCATCACCGGCGCAACCGGCTACGAGGTCTATCAGAGCAACACCAAGAGCGGCACCTACAAGCTCCTCGGCTCGGTCTCCGGCACCTCCTGCACTGTGCAGAACCTGACCGAATCCTACGAGTATGCGCATTTCAAGATCAGGGCGATCCGAAGCGAGAACGGCGCTGTCAGCCGCTCGGGCAGTAGCAGCGTCCGCAGCATCCGCAAGAATCCGGAGACGCTGCGCGTGCTGCAGATCGTGGAGGAGAACTTCCCGGACGCCGGCAGCTACCGCCAGAATGCCTATAACTCCAGCAAGACGCTGCTCAACAGAATCCTGAGCAAGGCGACGCCGCTGGGCGAGAAGGTCACCACCAAGTACCAGTACAAGGACCAGAGCAAGAGCCAGCTGCTCAGCCGCATCAGCACGATGGCGGGCTACGCGGACGACAACGACGTGACGCTCTTCTACCTCGGCTCCCACGGCTCGAGCAACGGCTACGTCTACCTCTCCGACGGCAATTACATCAGCACTGCCGAGCTGGCGGATGCGCTCAGCGACATCCCCGGCCGTGTGATCGTGCTGCTGGACTACTGCTTCAGCGGTCTCGGCATCGGCAAGGGCGTCTCTGACGGCTCCGAAACAAAGTATGAGAACCCGATCCTCGATCCCTTCGCGGAGCTGGATATGCAGGCGTCCTTCGCCCCCTCTGCGGACGGCGACGTCTCCAAGAGCGGCGAGATGGCCGTGGGCGGCAAGTTCTACGTCTTCACCAGCGCGCGCGGCACCGAGAGCTCCTGGCGCACGACGGATGGCACGTTCTTCATGCAGTGGATGAACAGCGGCGTCATGGGCGCGGACAGCAACAAGAACGGCACCGTCACCCAGAAGGAGATGGCCGCTTACCTCAAGAAGAAGGGCAGCGCCAAGCGCTTCTACGACAGCTCCTCCGGCATGTATGTGCGGATGATCCCGCAGGCATATCCGACGAGCAGCAGCTTTGAGCTGTTTGTGGACTGAGCACACCTGTAAAGCAATAAACGGGCTCCCCGCCATATGGCGGGGAGCCCGGTTTCATATTCTCTTGCTTTATTGACCGTCTCCGGCGATGATCTTCCGGCGCTCCTTCGCGCCTGCCATCCACTTATCCGACTTCCAGCGGCGCAGCAGCATCAGCCCGCGGAACATCTCATCCGCCGCGAAGGCGATCCACACGCCGTAGAGCCCCCAGCCCAGCACGATGCCCAGCAGATATGACCCGCCGACGGAGATCACCCAGCCGCTGCCCTGATTGATGACAAGCTGGTACTTGACGTCGCCCGCCGCCTGCAGCGCGCCGGCGATGGAGTTATTGAGCGCACGGCCGATCTCCACAACAAAGTCAATCACGACAATGCCCGCAGCCAGCTGCAGGACGAGCGGATCCTTCGTAAAGAAGCCGATCAGCGGCCTGTTCGCCGCGATGACGAGGAGCGAAAAGACCATGTTGGACAGCACGGCAAAGCGCGTCACAAAGGCGCGGATCTCCTTCGCCTCGTCATACTTGCCCGCGCCGACGCGGTAGCCGACCATGATGGTATTCGCCGATGAAAACGACATGCCCAGCAGCGCGATATAGTGCACGATGTTGGAGACATACACCTTGGCGGACATCATCGTATCGCCCGTGAGGGAGATGATGGAGGTCGTCACCAGCTGGCTGAGGCAATAGGCCAGATTATTCAGTCCGCCGGGAATGCCGATGGACAGCGCCAGCTTAAAGTCATCCATCGGGAAGGGATGCAGGTAACGCATGGACAGGCGCACGCCCGAGCGCGTAACAATACAGATGGACAGAATCATTCCGCCCACGCAGCCCAGCACACTCGCCGCCGCCACGCCGGTCACCGGATCGACGCCGCCCACCCACTCAGGATGGAAAATGACGACATAATTGCCCGCGAGGTTGATCAGGTTGGACGTCAGGTTGATCAGCAGCGGCGCACGGGTATGGCCCATGGAGCGGCAGAGGCTGTTAAGGACGATGGACACCGACTGGAAGACCATCAGTCCGCCGACGATGCGCATATACCGCCCCGCCGCCGCGATGGCCGCATCCTCCAGCGCCATGATAACCAGAAGCCCATCCGCTCCGAAGAAAAACAACAGGCCAAACAGCAGGCCCAGCAGCGTATTGACCACGACCGTGATGGAGGCCAGCTTATTGACCTTCTGCAGATTGTGCATGCCGATGGCCTGATTGATGCACACGATCGTGCCCGTCGCCACGGCGGAGCAGATGATCTGGCAGAGAATGATATACTGCGTCGACACGCTCACCGCATTGACCACCGTGTCCGACACACGGGAAAGAAAGGCCACGTCCACCAGCTGCACGGTCGAGTGCTGCACCATCTCCAGCAGCATCGGCAGCGCCAGCTGCACCAGTCCCACATTGCTGGGATCCGACTTAAGCTCCTCCTTTGAAGCCCAAAGAAACGACTTTTTCATGCATGTTCCCTCTTGACGGTTGATCCGCGCGGGCACAATGCCCGCCGGCTGAAGATTCCCCTCATTCTACACCCGCCGGTCATCTTTGTCTATCACAACTTGCAGGATTTACTGAATTGCTTCTGCCGCAGCTGTCAAGGCCGAAATTTCACATCCTTCCGCCTTCCGCCAGGATTTCCCTCTCCCTTTCTTGAACTATATATCCATCATCCACGCAAAGGAGCGATCCACCATGGCTGTCACCACAAAGAAATTCAAGATCGCCTTCATCGGCGCGGGCTCCATCGGCTTTACCCGCGGCCTGCTGCGCGATATCCTCTCCGTGCCGGAGCTGCAGGAGATCGACGTCGCCTTCATGGACATCAGCGAGCGCAACCTCGATATGGTCTATGCCCTCTGTCAGCGCGACATCGAGGCCAACGGCCTGAAGATTCAGATTCAGAAGACGCTCCATCAGCGCGAGGCCGTCGCCGGCGCAAAGTACGTCATTGACTGCGCGCGCATCGGTCTGCTGGACGCCTTTGAGCTGGACGTCAATATCCCGCTCAAGTACGGCGTCGATCAGTGCGTGGGCGATACGCTCTGCGCGGGCGGCATCATGTATGCCCAGCGCGACATCGCCATGCTTGAGGGCCTCTGCCGCGACATCCGCGAGGCCGCCGCGCCGGGCTGCATGCTCCTCAATTACACCAACCCCAACGCCATGGTCACCTGGTACTGCAACAAATACGGCGGCGTGCCGACGGTCGGCCTGTGCCACGGCGTGCAGGGCGGGCATAAGCTGATCGCCAGGGCGCTGGGCTACGAGCAGAGCGAGATCGACATCGTCTGCGCCGGCATCAATCACATGACGTGGTACCTCTCCGTCAAGCACGACGGCGAGGAGTTAAACGGCAAGCTCCTCGCGGCGCTCGAGGCTGACCCGGAGATCGCCAAGACCGAGAAGGTGCGCATCGACATGATGAAGCGCTTTGGCTATTTCTCCACCGAGTCCAACGGCCATCTGAGCGAGTATGTGCCATGGTACCGCAAGCGCCCGGACGAGATCACGCGCTGGATCGACCTTGGCACATGGATCAACGGCGAGACGGGCGGCTACCTGCGCGTATGCACAGAGGGGCGCAACTGGTTCGAGACGGACTTCCCCAACTGGCTCAAGGAGCCGCCGATGACCTACGCTGCGGAAAGCCGCGGACAGGAGCACGGCAGCTACATCATCGAGGCGATTGAGACCGGGCGCGTCTACCGCGGCCATTTCAACGTCGTGAACAACGGCTGCATCACCAACCTGCCCAATGACTGTGTGGTCGAGGTGCCGGGCTTTGTGGATACCTTCGGCCTGAATATCCCCGTGCTGGGCGATCTGCCGCTGGGCTGCGCGGCCTGCTGCCAGTCGAATATCACCGTCCAGCGTCTTGCGATGGAGGCCGGCGCGCACGGCGACGTCAGCCTCCTGCGTCAGGCAATGATGATGGACCCGCTGGTCGGCGCGGTGTGCAATACCGAGGAAATCTGGCAGATGACGGACGAGATGCTCATCGCGCAGGCGCAGTGGCTGCCGCAGTACGCGGAGGAGATCGAGCGCGCCAGGGAGCGCTGGGCGAAGGCCGAGGCCGAGGGCACGCTCATCCCGCCGATCATCACCGAGGGCGCGGCGCGCCTGCACACCAAGACCGTCGAGGAGATGGCGGCGGATAAGGCCGCCGCGCGCAGGAACGCCGCCGAGGCCGACAAGGCGCAGGAGCGCCCGGCGGCAAAGTAAGGATATGCTGCCCGCAGGGCAGACGGATGAGATCCCCCGCCCGCAGACAGATTCCTGCGGCTGATCAAATCAAAGAAACCGGAGCACGCTGCTCCGGTTTTTGTGTTTTTTATTCCGTTCCGATCCAGCCTTCGCCGCTCACTGCGCCCCGCCGGCCTGCGTGGTATAGAGCTGATAATACAGCCCGCGCTTGGCCATCAATTCGTCGTGGCTGCCCATCTCAAGGATGCCCTTGTTGCCGATGTAGAGAATGCGGTCGCAGCTGCGAATGGTGGAGAGGCGATGCGCGACGATGAAGCTCGTCCTGTCCCGCAGCATCTGGGCGATGCCGTCCTGCAGGAGGCGCTCGGTGCGCGTGTCGATGGAGGAGGTCGCCTCGTCAAGAATCAGGATCTTCGGGTCGCTCACCAGCGTGCGCGCAAAGGCGAGGAGCTGGCGCTGGCCCTGCGAGAGATTGCCGCCGCGCTCCTTGATGACCGTCTGGTACCCGTTCTTCATCTCGCGGATAAACTCGTCCGCGTGCACGCGGCGCGCCGCCTCGCGGATCTCCTCGTCCGTGGCATTCAGCCGGCCATAGCGGATATTGTCCATGATCGTGCCGTCAAAGATGAAGCTGTCCTGCAGCATGATGCCCAGCTGCGAGCGCAGGCTCGCGAGGGTGACCTGACTGATATCGTGCGTCGTGCCGTCCTTGGCATGCAGGAGGATCCGGCCGCCGCTGAGGTTATAGAAGCGGCAGAGGGTATTGATGATGGTGCTCTTACCCGCGCCCGTCGGGCCGACCAGCGCGATGCTCTCGCCCGCGCGCACATGCAGATCCATGTGCTCGAGGATGTTGACGCCCTCCTCATAGGCAAAGGTCACGTCCTCAAACGTCACCTCGCCGTCGATCTCGGGCAGGGGCTTGGCGTCCGGCGCGTCGTCGACCTCAACCGGCTCGTCCATCGTCTCAAAGATGCGCTCAAGGTAGGCGATGTTGTTGACGAAGGAATTGTAAATGTTCGCGAGGTTGGTGATCGGCTGCCAGAAGCGGCTGACATACTGGCCCATCGCCAGGATCACGCCGAAGGAGACCATCTCCCCGCCGCCCATCCAGTAGACGCCGGCGATGTAGAGGAAGGTGGTGACGATCTGCGTGAGCGTCTCGCTCGTCAGCCATACGGAGTTGCTCAGGTACATCGCGCGCATCCACGCCTGACGGCAGGCCTCGGCGAGGCGGCGAATGATGCCGATATTGACCTCCTGCCGGTCAAAGAGCTGGCTGACGCGCACGCCCTCGATCGACTCGGCGAGGTAGGCGTTGTAGTTGGAGTTCTTGTTGCTCTGCGTCTGCCATGCGCGGCGCTGGCGCGGCTTGATGAAGAGGATGAACGCGATGAAGAACGGCAGTCCCGCGACGATGACCGTCGCCAGCGTGGCGTCCGTGGAGTACATGAAGATGACGATGAACACGAGGTTGATGATCTCCAGGATCATATTGATGATGCCGTTGGAGAGGATATCGGACACCGAGTTCACATAGTTGATCACGCGCACGAGGATCTTGCCCGCCGGGCGGCTGTCGTAATAGCTGAAGGGCAGGCGCTGCAGATGCGCAAAGAGATCCTGGCGGATATCATAGATGATGTCCTGGCTGACATGCGCCATCGTGCGGGAGCGGATGGTCGTAAAGAGGATGCTCAGCAGAATCACGCCGACGACGGCAAACGCCATCTTGACCAGCATGTCCACATTCCCCGAGGGGACAGCCACATCCAGCACCCATTCGGTGATTTTGGGGATCGTCAGCGAGGCGATGCTCGCCATCGCGCTCATGACCAGCGCGAGGAGCATCTGATGCTTGTGCCTGCCGATGTAGCGGCCGGCGCGCAGCAGGTGCTTCAGTTGAAACGGCGACTCGAGGCGCTCGTCCACGTCATATTTATTCCTTGCCACGTCACATCACCTCCCCGAGAGAAAGGTCATTCTGCAGCGCGCAGGTCTCGTAGTAATAGCCGCGAAGACGCATGAGCTCCTCATGCGTGCCGCGCTCGGCAATGCGCCCGTCACGGATGACGAGGATCAGATCCGCGTCACGCATGGAGGAAATCCGCTGGGCGATGATGACCTTCGTGCAGGTATAGGGCAGCTTGCGCAGCTGCTCCTGAATATACTGCTCGGTCTCGCTGTCCACGGCGGAGGTCGTGTCGTCCATGACAAGGATGCCCGGCTTCATCGCCAGCGCGCGGGCCAGCGCGATGCGCTGCCGCTGGCCGCCGGAGAGGCCGACGCCGCGCTCGCCGATGATCGTGTCATACCCCTCGGAAAGGCGCTCGATGAAGTCCCCCGCGCCGGCGCGGGCGGCAAAGTCCTTCACCTCGTCCATGGTCAATTCCTGATTGCCGAAGGCGATATTGCCCTCGACCGTATCGGAGAAGAGGAAGACGTCCTGCGTCGCCACGCCAATGCGGCTGCGCAGCTGCGAGAGCTTCCAGTCGCGCACGTCGCATCCGTCCACGAGGATCGCGCCGGAGGAGACGTCATAGCAGCGGGAGAGGAGGTTGATGATCGTCGTCTTGCCGCCGCCGGTCGGGCCCATGATGGCCACGGTCTGCCCCGGCTCCACGGCAAAGCTCACGCCGCTTATGACCTTCTTGTTGTCAAAGGAGAAGTGCACATCCTTGAACTCGATCCGCCCCTCCATGCCCGCGTGATCCACGGCGGAGCTGCTGTCCACGATGGACGGGCGCGCGCAGTCGATCTCCATGACCTTCGCCGCGCAGGTAGAGAAGCGCTGAAGATCGTTGAGGAGGTTGCCCAGCTCGCGCATCGGCCAGGAGAGCGCCCAGCTCAGCGAGGTGAAGACCGACAATTCGCCCGGGGTCATCCTACCCTTGATAATGAAATAGCCGCCGAGGAAGATCGTGATGAGCATGATCGCATTGGCGAGGAGCTCGATAAAGGGATAGAAGCTCAGCCAGAGCTTGTTGATATTGAGATGGCTCTGGCGGAACGCTCCGTTGCGCTCCGTGAATTTCTCCTTCTCATACTCCTCACGCGCAAACGCACGGACCACGCGGTTGCCCGCGATATTCTCCTGTGCGGCGGCGTTCATCTCCGACAGGCGCTCGCGCATGGCAAAGAAGCGCGGGCGGATGTGCTTGGAATACACCTTGGTGATGAGCATGAGCACCGGGGTGACGACGATCAGCGTAAGCGTCAGCTGCCAATTCACCGTCAGCAGAAAGATGGTGGTGAACAGGAAGATGCACACGCTGTCCACGATTCTGAAGTCAATGCTCGAGAGGAAATGACGGCACCAGTCCACATCCGCAGACATGCGCGTCATCAGATCGCCCGCGCGGTACTGATTGAAAAAGGCGAGGTCGTTGTACTGCAGCTTGGCAAAGAGCCTGCTGCGCAGGTTATAGAGCACATTCTGCGAGGTCGTCTCCACGGTGAGGACCATCACATAGCGCATGCCCTCGCGCAGGAGCTTGGCGACGAGCATCACGGCGAGAATGCCCAGCAGCGGCTCCGGATTCTTCGCCAGAATCACGTCGTCGATCAGCCGCTGGGAAAGCGCCGGGTTGATCAGCAGCATCGCGCTGGAGACGACGCTGATGACCAGGGCAAGAATGTGCCACTTATGGTACTTCCTGTCCATGATCCCCCAGAGCCACTTGAGTTGTCGCATCATTGCGGCGGGTCTCCTTTCCAGTTTTCCCCTCAGGGATGACGGTCGTTTTATTACCTGCGAATTGCGGTTGCAGGCATTATAGCACGCAGGCACGGCGGGGGGCAATCGGTGCGGGAGATGAAAGTAAATACTCCGAGGCAGAGAAAAGGTGAAGGAAAAGACGGATTCAAAACACCCCGCTTCTCCAGTGAAACACCCCCCGCTTCCGCGGGGGGCGTGATGAATATGCTTTTGCTGTTGTTTATGCCTTCTTCGCGGCGATCCTGCCTGCGAGGCGGCCGAAGGTGATGCTGCGGCCGGCGGCGCAGCCCGCCAGCAGGTTGGGATAGCTGGTATCGAAGTAGCCGCCGGAGCAGTCGCCCGCGACGTACAGGCCCTCGATCGCCCTGCCCTCGGCGTCCACCGCATTCATGTTGGTGTCGATGCGGATGCCGTCGAGCGTGCAGATGAAGTAGCCGCCGGAGAGACGCACGCCCTCGTACGGCGCGGTGCGCAGCGCGGAGAGGCGGAAGGCCTCCTTGCCGAAGTCCTCGTCCTCCTGCTTGTCATAGAGCTCATTGTAGCGCTCGACGGTCTTGACGAAGTTCTCCACCGGCAGGCCGAGCTTCTGCGCCAGCTCCTCGATGGTGTCGGCCTTGACGACGATGCCCTGCGCGCGGTACTGCGGCATGAACACGCCCTCGTTGAAGTCGATCGGCCAGACGGACTCCGCGCCGTTGACATGCGGGAACATGCGGCTGCAGCCGTGGGTGTCAAAGCGCTGCATGTCGGCGATGTAGTTGGCGTCCCAGACCATGGCATAGGTCATGCCCGGCAGGTTGAAGGCGTCGTGCAGGATGTGGTCGTAGCAGCCGGACTCGTTGGTGAAGCGGTTGCCGTCGAGGTCGACCTTCAGGAACGGCTGGCTGCCCATCCAGAAGAGCACGCCCGTCGGCGCCGGGCCGACCTGATCGGGCATGACCGCGCCGCGGTCAAAGAGCATGCCGGCGTGGGTCTCGTCCATCGCCGCGCCCGCCCAGAGGCAGGCCTTGATGCCGTCGCCCATGGAGCCCGGGTAGGAGTAATTGATGTTGATCATCTTGACGGTTTCGGGCTGCAGCGCGTTCATCATGTCCATATTCAGGCTGTAGCCGCCGGTGCAGACGATGACGCCCTTGCTCGCGTTGTAGCGCACCATGCCCGCCGGGGTGGAGGCGTAGATGCCGGTGACCTTGCCCTCCTCCTTGATGAGCTTGACCAGCGAGGTCTGGTAATGAATGGTGAGGCCCTTGCCAAGCGCATAGGCCTTCAGCACGCCGGAGGCGACGCCAGGCGCGCCCTGCGTATCGCTCATCTGCAGGGAGTGGCCGACGTCGTAAATCGGATAGCGCACCTCGCGGGAGTGATCGTCCTCCTCGAAGCGGATGCGCAGGCCGGCCTCAGCCATGCGGTCGGTGTACCAGTCGATCGCCTCGCCGGAGTGATCCGCCCAGAGCTTGTACAGGCGCTGATCGCCGTAGCCGTTGGACTGGCGGTACATCTCGGTGATGACGCCCCACTTGTCCGGGTTCTTGCCGCTGGCAATCTGCTCGCGGCTGCCGATGGCGGCGAGGGTATCGCGGATGCCGGAGCCGCCGTACGCCTCGTCAAACTTCTCGATGAGGATGGTCTTCGCGCCCTCTTCAACGGCAGAGCACGCGGCGAACCAGCCCGCCGTGCCCGCGCCGATAACCAGCACCTCGGTGTCGTGGACGGCGACGACGTCCGCCTCGGCGACCTCCGGCTCCTGGCCGAGCCAGTCCTTCGCGGCGGGCGCTTCCTGCTCCGGCTTGGCGGCGCGCAGCAGGCTCACATCGATGCCCTTCGCCTGTGCGATACAGTCCTCGCAGGCGGCGCGCACGGCGTCGCTGGTGCGGGTCGCGCCGGAGACGGCGTCCAGCTCATGGCTCTGCTTTTCAAGCAGCTGCTGCGCGAGCGTCTCCGCGGCGACGCTGCCGATGCCCGCCGTCTCGCCCGCGGCCTCGACAGAGGCGCTGAGGATCTTCGTCTCGTCCACGGTGATCGTCACCTTCACCTCGCCGCCAAAGCCTGCGGCCACGCCGGTGTAGGTGCCCGGGGTGTAGATCGCAGCCTCCGCTGCAGCCTTCTCAACGCCCAGCGCAGCGCCGGCGGCAGCGGCGCTCACCGCGGCCGCGCCCTTGAGGAATGAACGGCGGGAAATCATATTCTCCTTCATAACTGACCTCCTGAATCCTGATGGGAAATGAAGCATATTCCCGTTTTTTTCATTATATCAGCTTGTATTTGCCCACAAAAGGAGATATAATTTACCACAAAACGCAGGCTCAGCCTGCGTTTGGAAACAAGACCATCTCAGGAGGCACCCATGGACGTCACCCAGCTGCGCTACTTCCTCAAGACCGCCGAGCTGCTCAATTACACCCACGCGGCGCAGGCGCTGTATATCACCCGCCAGTCCCTGCGGCAGGCCATCGCCGCGATGGAGGCCGAGCTGGGGCAGCCGCTCTTTGCCAATACCCGCAACAGGCTCTTCCTGACCGAGTACGGCGCGTATCTGGCAGTGTCCGGCGCGGAGGTCGTGCGCGCCTTTGACCGGATGCAGGAGGGACTCTCCCGCCTCGCCTCGCGGCATACGGCGCTGCGCCTCGCCTTCTCGCACAGCCTGTTCCCCTTCATCCTCCCCGGAACGGAGAGCATCCTGCGCGCCTTCCGCACGCAGTTCCCCCATATCCGGCTGGACGTCGCGCACATGGACAACGACGCGGTCATCGCCGCCGCCGAGGCGGGCGAGATCGACTGCGGCCTCTGCGCGCAGACCCCCTGCCCGCGCACGGGCGTAACGATGCGCGCGCTGCGCACCTATGACGTCGCTGTGGATTACGGACCCGGCTCGCCGCTGGCGGGCAGGCGGGAGATCGCCGTCGAGGATCTGGCCGGGATCCCGCTGGTGGGCATGGGCAGCCTTGAAAAGACCCTGCCCAGCGTCTTTCAGGCATGCAGAGAAAAAGGCGTCACGCTTGACTGCCGCGTGACGCCCTCGGCCATTGACGCATTCTATTACATCCAGAACGGGCTGGCCGCCGGGTTTGACATCCTCCGGCCCGACGCGCCGGAATTTACCTGGAACCGCACAGGCCGCCTGACCGGCCACCGCTGGGAGATCGGCATGCTCTGCACCGACCGCTGCAGCGACCCCAGCGCGCTTTCGCTGCTGTGCGCCTTCCTTGAGCGGGAGTACGGCGCGCGATGGGCGCAGCAGGAAGCGGAGTGGAAGGCGTAGTTTTTACCCCATCACAAGCCTTTCGCCGGTATCCCGAAGCGGATAGAAGCACGGGCGCTCCTCAAGATGCTTATTCGGGCTGTGGAGGGTGAGATACAGCTGCCCATCCTTCGCGGCGAAGACCATGCCGTGGCCGCCGTCCTCCATAAAGAGCGGCTGAACCTGCATAAAGCGCCCGGTGATCTCGCCGTTATCCGACACGGCCAGCGCCTGCGTGTAGCCGCTCTGGGAAAAGCCCGCCCAGAGGCAGATAAGCGTGCCGTCCGCCGTGCGCCAGAGGAACGGGCCGTCCGTCACATAGCCCCTGATCCCGCTCGAATGATCGACCGGCTTTTTCCATTCCGCCTCCGACGCACGGAAGAGCAGGAACGGCTCGTCCGCGGGCGCGCGCAGATCGTCCGTCAGCGCCATCGCACAGATCTCGCCGTCGCCGACCTGCACCCACTCGTGGCAGAAGACCATATACGGCCTGCCCTCGCGGCTGACGTAGAGCGTGCCGTCCAGGCATTCCCAATCCTTTGGCGTGACGCAGCCATCCGAGTGCAGGGTGAACGGGCCCATCGGGCTCTCCGCCCTCAGGATCGCCGTGCCGCGGCAGATATCCTCGCGCTTAAAGCTGGCAAACATGTAAAAGCCGCCCTTCCACACATGCACCTCCGGCGCCCAGTAGTTGCGGTCGGCAAAGAAGCTGCCGTCGTTGTGGAAGCACTCGTGCGGGCCGCTCCATTCCTCAAGATCGGGGCTTACATAGACGTCAAAGCCGTCCGCCTCGCCCCAGCAGGTCGCCCCGCGCGTGCCGTAAAGATAATACATCCCCTCGTGCATCAGCACGAACGGATCGCGGATGTTGATATCGCTGCGCTTCATATGGATGATCCCCGTTTCCCGCCGCTGTTGCGCGGCGCATATTCATGGCATCAGCATACCACACACGCCGTCCAATGTGAATGACTATTTTGCTTTCCAAAAGGAGAACGCACCATGAAAGCCTCCGATCTTGCCCTGCCCGAAGTCTCCGTCCGCTTCCTCACGGACGACCCGGCCATGCAGCGCCTCTATGACGAAGCAGAAGCAAAGTGCCGCCGCAACCTCGCCGATTTTACCGGCGAGCGCGTGCTTGTGGAGGGCGGCGGCTATGAAAAGATCTGGCTGGAGACACAGCCGATGGGCGGGGAGATGTATGCCGCCCGCGACATGGCGGCGGCGCTTGGCAACCATCTCCTCTTCATGCGCACGCAGCGCGCGGACGGCCGCCTCCCCGGCTCCATCCAGTGCCATGCGGACGGGCGCATCGAGCCGCAGTTCAATAAGTTTCAGGGCTTCTGCTTCCCGTGGCATGCGCTGAACATGTATTACTGGGCGGGGCTGGACGACGGCTACCTGCATGCGCTTGCCGATACGCTTGAGCGCTTTGACGAATACCTCTGGCGCACGCGCGACTCGGACGGGGACGGATGCCTGGAGTCCTTCTGCGTCTATGACACCGGCGAGGACAACGCCGTGCGCTACGGCGACGCTCCGGTCTACTGCACGACCGATACCCCGCCGCAGGGCAGCGCCGTCGTGCCGATGGCCTCGATGGATATCATGTCCTTTTCCTTCTCCGCGCGCGATACGCTCGCCGAAATCAGCCGCCTCCTTGGCGACGGACGGGAAGCCTACTGGCGCGGCGCGGCGCAGAAGGTCGCCGACGCCATGAAAGCGCGCCTGTGGGATGAATCGCGCGGCGCATGCTACGACCGGGACAGGACGGGCCGCACCATGCCCATCCTCACCCACAACAACCTGCGCTGCATGTACTGGGGCTCCTTCTCGCAGGAGATGGCAGACAGGTTCGTGGCGGAGCATCTGACAAATCCGGACGAATTTGACACACCGCTCCCCCTGCCCTCCGTCGCGGCGAACGACCCCGCCTTCCGCAACGCGCCGGAGAACAACTGGAGCGGGCAGTGCGAGGGCCTGACCTTCCAGCGGGCCATCCTCGCGCTGGAGCGCTACGGGTATGAAAAGCTCGTCACCCGCATCGGCCAAAGGCTCTTTGACGCGGTCATCCGCGGCGGCTATGTCTTCACCCAGCAGTTCGATCCCTTCACCGGCGCGCCCAGCCTCGTCTCGATGGCGGCGCACGAGGTCATCCCGCCCGGATCTGACGAGCCCGTGCAGGACGCCTACGGACCGACGCTCCTCGCCGTGCTGGAGTATATCGCCCATATCTACGGCGTCGACATGGAGATGGGGCGCATGCTCTTCAGCCTCGGCTCCGGCCTGCGCTACAGCTATGCGCTGCGCTGGAGGGGGCGGGTCTATGAAATCCGCAGCGACGGACAGACCGCGCAGGTCTTTATCGACGGTGCGCTCCGGCATGCTTCACCCTGCGGCGTGCGGCTGATTACGAACAGGGATGGGGAACTGATCGGGACGAGGGAGCTTGAATAGGATTTGGATGATCTTGTAGGGGAGGGGCTCTGCTCCAATGTCACTTAGTTAAGCAAGTGACACCAAAGAAATAGCGTAAAGAGAAGATGATTTATCGAAAAAGAGTCATCTTCTCTTTTTAATGTACGACAAAAAGACAGATGGACATCTGCCTGAAAATGGATTAAGATAAGGA
>JAGBFR010000017.1 GCA_017936375.1 Clostridia bacterium | reverse complement strand
CTCGAGGGCTTCATCCCCTATCGCGACGCTGCCCGCTTTACCACCCGCGAGCAGGTTTCCATCCATCCCTACTCCGTCATCACCTACCAGCCCGAGGAGTGGCGCGATCCGTTCTACCTCGTGCAGCCCGCCTTCGCAAAGAGGAGCGCGGACACCCTGATTGCTGCGCTGCAGGAGAGGGGCGCCGCGGGCGTCGCCTTCCGCGACATCGGCTCCCTGCTCAGCGGCGACTATAACCCGCGAGAGACCACCACGCGCGAGCAGGTCCTTGAGATGAATCTGGATACGCTCGCCAAGGCGCAGGCCGCCGGGCAGCAGATCATGATCAAGGAGGGCCACGACTACGCCGTGCCCTACGCCAGCCTCATCACCGACATGGATCTGGCGGGCTCCTCCTACTCGATCATCGACGATCACATCCCGTTCTACCAGATCGCGCTGCACGGCGCTGTCGGCTATACCGGCCAGCCCATCAACCTCGCAAACGACTGGAAGACCGAGCTGCTGCGCTGCGCGGAGTACGGCGCGGGCCTCAACTTTACCTTCATGGCCAGCGACGCGAAGGTCCTGCAGGACACCTTCCACTCCGGCTACTACGGCGCAGACTTTGGCGCATGGAAGAATGAGATCGGCAGCCTCGTCACCGCCTATCAGACGGACATGGCCGGCCTCAGCCAGACCCGCATCACCGGCCACGACATCCTCGCCGACGGCGTGACGCTCACGCGCTACGAAAACGGCAGAGGCATCTACGTCAACTACACCGACGACGAATATGCCGCCGAGGGAGAGATCATCCCTGCGCGCAGCTATCTCGTCTCCGAAAACCTTCCCGAGATCAAGACCGAGCCCGAGCTTCCCGCCGATGCGGAAGCTGATACCGCGAACGGAGGTGAGCAGCAGTGAGTGAAAAGAAAATCAAGGCGCCCAAGCGCGGCCAATGGACCCTTCGCGAATCCATCCTGACCTTCATCCCGGGTACCTCCGTCTACAGGACGATGCGCGCGCGCAACGCCCGCCATGGCATGGCTTTCATCCTGCCGTTCATCCTCGGCTTCTTCATCTTCATGCTCAGGCCGCTGCTGCAGTCGCTGATGATGTCCATGAGCAGCGTGAATATCTCGCAGAGCGAATGGCCCTTTATCGGCTTTGAGAACTACAAGTACGCGCTGACGGTCGACCCCTACTTCAACCAGTACCTCGTCGAGGAGATCCCGCGCATGGCGATCAATGCCGTGGCGACGCTGGTCCTCTCCTTCGTCATCG
Organism: Clostridia bacterium; assembly: GCA_017936375.1. Classification (GTDB taxonomy): domain Bacteria; phylum Bacillota; class Clostridia; order Christensenellales; family Aristaeellaceae; genus Ventricola. The sequence goes on along the minus strand of JAGBFR010000017.1, from coordinate 409 downwards.
CGGTCATCCTCAATCAGGAATTCAAGGGCAGGACGCTCGCCCGCGCGATCTTCTTCCTCCCCGTGATCCTGGCCTCCGGCGTGCTGCCGGGCATCGAATCCCAGAATGAGTTCTACAACATGATGCAGGGCATCTCGGAGGAAGTCGCCAACGCGTCGGGCATTGACCTGTCCGCCGCGCTGGAGGAGCTGCTCTCCGTCTCCGGCATGGGCGGCGCGATGTTTGACATCCTCTTCACCATGATCGATTCGATCTATGACATCGTCATGGCGAGCGGCATTCAGATCATCGTCTTCCTCTCCGGCCTGCAGTCCATCTCCCCCTCCCTCTATGAGGCGGCGGACGTGGAGGGCTGCACCGCGTGGGAGGCCTTCTGGAAGATCACCTTCCCGATGGTCAGTCCGCTATT